>CAYOQY010000011.1:0-38348 GCA_964406225.1 uncultured Microbacterium sp. | reverse complement strand
TCGGTAGCTCGCTGGGCTCATAACCCAGAGGTCGCAGGTTCAAATCCTGTCCCCGCAACGAAAAGACGAAGGCCCCGGATTCTTCCGGGGCCTTCGTCGTGCTGTCGGTCGACACGTCGTCACCGCACCTTCGGAGCCGTCTTCCGCCGGGATTCCGCGAATGTGGACACCCTCATCCGTCCCCTTGTATCATCGGGCGATGGGATATCGCTAGCTAATCTAGCGAATTAGGGAGCCTTCATGAACGACGCCGAGTACGTGGTCCTCCTCGACGACGAGGGGCGACCGATCGGTACGGCGCCGAAGAGCAGCGTGCACGGAACCGACACCGCGCTGCACCTCGCGTTCTCGTGCCACGTGCTCAACGAGCAGGGCCAGGTGCTCGTGACGCGGCGCGCGCTGGACAAGAACACATGGCCCGGAGTGTGGAGCAATTCGTTCTGCGGCCACCCGCGCCCCGCCGAGCAGGTGATCGCCGCCGTGCACCGTCGCGCGGAATTCGAGCTCGGGATCACCCTGACCGACGTCGAACTCGCGCTCCCCCTCTTCCGGTACCGCGCCGTCGATGCGAGCGGCATCGTCGAGTACGAAGTGTGCCCCGTCTACACGGCCCGCACGACCGACGAGCCGACCCTCAACCCACTCGAGGTCGCCGATGCGAAGTGGGTCGACCCCGCGGACCTCGGCTCCTCGCTGATCGCGACGCCGTGGGCCTTCAGCCCGTGGCTCGTGCTCCAGGCCGAGCAGCTGCACCTGTTCGACGCCGAACCCGCGCTGCAGCGACGACGGGCGTCATGATCCCTCCTGCCATTCGCGCGGCCGTCGACGAGACGATCGACGGCTCGCTGCGGCGGATCCGTCACCGTGCGATCGAGCTCGGCGGAGGATTCGAAGCACTCGGTGACGCCGTCGCGCGGGCCACGGCCGGCGGAAAGCGGTTCCGGCCCGCGCTCGTCGTCGCATCGTTCTCGGCATTCGGAGGCGAAGACCCGCCCCCGGCCGCCGTCCTCTCCGTCGCCGCGGCGTTCGAGCTGCTCCACACCGCCTTCGTCGTGCACGACGACGTGATCGACCACGACACCGTCAGACGGGGCATTCCGAATGTCGCGGGAGAGTTCCGCATCCGCGCCGAAGCGAGGGGTGCCGACGCCGCGGGCGCCGTCGTCCTCGGCGATGCGGCGGCGATCCTCGCCGGTGACCTGCTCCTGCACGAGGCCTCTCGACTGATCGCGCTCGCCGATGTCACCGCCTCCGTCCGTGCCGGGCTGTTCGGCCTCCTGGACGACGCGATCTACGTCTCCGCCGCCGGCGAGCTGGCGGACGTCGAGAATGCGGTGACGCCCGACTACGCCGAGGCGCAGGCGATCTTCGATGCGACCTTCAACAAGACCGCCGTGTACTCCTTCAGCGCCCCGCTGTGCGCCGGCGCACTGATCGCGGGCGCATCCGACGACGCGATCGCGGCCCTGGACGCGGAGGGCGGTCGCCTGGGCCTGGCGTTCCAGCTCGTGGACGACCTCATCGGCGCGTTCGGCTCCGCCGAGCAGGCGGGCCGCGACGAGGGGGGCGATCTGCGCGAATCCAAGCGCACACCCCTCATCGCCCTCGCGCGGCTGACGCCGACCTGGGCGCGCGTGAATGACGCCCTCGCGCTCGCGCACACCGGCCCGATCGCCGTGCGGGAAGCCCAGCTCGCCCTCGAGGAGAGCGGTGCCCGCCTGCGCCTGCGGGGGTTGATCGACGATACGCTCGGTACTGTGCGCAGCGCCGCGGACGGACCCGCCTTCCCCCGCGAGGCCCGTGCGCTCATCCGGGAACTGGCCGATCGTGTCGAGGAGCGCATTCCGTGAGTCATGAGCCGACCGGGCTCGCCCTGTACGACAAGACGGCACAGGATGCCGCCGACGCGGTGATCTCGGCCTACTCGACGTCGTTCGGGCTTGCGACCCGCCTGCTGGGCCGGCGTCCGCGTCCGCACGTGCGCAACATCTACGCCCTCGTGCGCATCGCGGACGAGATCGTGGACGGTCCGGCGGCGGCGGCCGGCCTGGACCCCGCGGCCGAGCGCGCCGTACTGGACGCGCTCGAGGTCGAGACGTACGCCGCGATCGAGCGCGGGTTCAGCTCCAACCTCGTCGTGCACGCGTTCGCCCGCACGGCCCGCGAGTGCGGCATCGGGGAGGCGCAGATCGGACCGTTCTTCGCCTCTATGCGGACGGACCTCTCCACCGCACGTCATGATGCGGCCTCGCACGACGACTACGTGTACGGCTCCGCCGAGGTCGTGGGACTCATGTGCCTGCAGGTCTTCGTGAACGCGGGGGCGCCGCATCCGGTCGATCCCGACCCGGACCTCGTGGACGGCGCACGGCGCCTGGGTGCCGCGTTCCAGGACGTGAACTTCCTCCGCGACCTCCATCACGACGAGGACGCCCTCGGGCGCGACTACCTCGGGCTCGCGAGCGGCGCGAGCACCCGGACCGAAGTCCTCGACCGCATCGATGCGGATCTCGCCGCCGCGGCGGCCGTGATCCCCCGGCTGCCCGCGGACTGCCGCCGCGCCGTGACCGCGGCGCACGATCTGTTCGCCGCCCTCTCCACCCGCCTCCGGGCCGACTCGTCGCCGACCCGGAGGGTCCGCGTGCCCGATAGCGTTAAGGCGACCCTCGCGGCCCGCGCGTGGCTCGGTTTCGCCCCACGGAAACAGTGCGCCGCGCGCGCACACGCATGACCCCTGACACCCGAGCGACGGAGGAACCACACATGGCGGAGCAGGACGAAGGCACCGCTGTCGTCATCGGCGGCGGCATCGCCGGTCTCGCGACGGCGGCCCTGCTCGGTGCCGAAGGCTGGTCGGTCACGGTCCTGGAGGCGCGGGACGAACTCGGCGGACGCGCCGGGTCATGGGAGCACGAAGGCTTCCGCTTCGACACGGGCCCGAGCTGGTACCTCATGCCGGAGGTGTTCGACCACTTCTTCCGCCTGCTCGGTACGAGCTCCGAGCAGGAACTCGACCTGGTTCGGCTCGATCCGGCGTATCGGGTTTTCAGCGAGCCGACGGCGGACGCGCTACCTCCGACCGACATCCGCTCGGGCAGGGCCGAGGCGACGGCGCTCTTCGAGAGCATCGAGCCCGGCGCCGGCTCGAAGCTCGATGCGTATCTCGACTCCGCCGCGGACGCGTACGAACTCTCGGTGTCGCGCTTCCTCTACGACACGTACGAGACGACCTCGAGCCTTTTCGACCCGGCACTGCTGCGTCGCGCCGGACAGCTGGCTCCGCTGCTGACGCGGTCGCTCGCGAGCTACGTCGACAAGCGGTTCACCGACCTGCGTCTGCGGCAGATCCTCGGGTATCCGGCGGTCTTCCTGGGCGGCTCGCCGTACGGGGTCCCGAGCCTCTACCACCTGATGAGCCACCTCGATCTCGACGACGGCGTGCTCTACCCGCGCGGCGGGCTCACCGAGGTCATCAAGGCCGTGCACCGGCTCGCCCTCGCGAACGGCGCCGTGATCCGCACCGGCAGCGAAGTCGTGGAGATCACGACCGTGGATGCCGTCGCCACAGGTGTCCGCCTGGCGGACGGGAGCACCGTTCCCGCCGATCTCGTCGTCTCGACCGCTGATCTGCACCACACCGAGACCCGCCTGCTGCCCCCCGAGCTGCAGACCTACCCCGAGAAGTGGTGGGACAAGAAGACCCCCAGCCCGGGTGCCCTCCTCCTCCTGCTCGGAGTGGAGGGTGAGCTTCCGCAGCTCCCCCACCACACGCTGCTGTTCGCGGAGGACTGGCGGGAGAACTTCGTGGCGATCTTCGAGGAGCCGAGCCGCATCCCCGACCCCGCGTCGCTGTACATCTGCAAGCCGAGCGCGACCGACTCCGGCGTCGCGCCCGCAGGGCACGAGAACCTCTTCGTCCTCGTGCCCATCCCCGCCGACCCCTCCGTGGGCCGCGGTGGTGTCGACGGTGACGGCGACCCTGCCGTCGAAGCCGCTGCCGATCGCGTCATCCAGCAGATCTCCGAGTGGTGCGGCATCCCCGACCTCGCCGACCGCATCGTCGTGCGACGCACGATCACCCCCGGCGATTTCGCCGCCGATCTGCACGCGTGGCGGGGCAACTCGCTCGGACTCGCGCACACCCTGAACCAGAGCGCGATGTTCCGCCCGCGCAATGCGTCGCGCAAGGTTCAGCGGCTGACGTACGCCGGCGCGTCGGCTCTTCCCGGCATCGGACTACCGATGTGCCTCATCTCCGCCGAGCTCGTCCTCAAGCGCCTGCGCGGCGATCGTACGCCCGGCCCCCTCCCCGAGCCGGCCAGGGTCTGACGTGCCGGGACTGTACCTGCTGGCGATCCTCGTGTCAGCCGGCGGCATCGCCGTGATCGACGCGAGATGGCGTCTCGCCGCGTGGCGGGCACCGTGGCGCACCGCCGCGGCTGTCGTGGCGGGGGTGGTGTTCTTCCTCGCCTGGGACGCCGTGGGGATCGCGAACGATGTGTTCCTCAAGGGCGACAGCCCGCTGTTCGTCGGCATCGACGTCGCACCCGACCTTCCGCTGGAGGAGATCTTCTTCCTGAGCTTCCTGTGCTACCTCACGATCGTGATCTGGTCGGCCGCGATGCGCCTCCTCTCGCGGGGGGATCGCACGGACGGAGACGCGACTGTGCCGGCCGACGAGGAGCGGCGCTCATGACCTACACGCTCATCAACGTGCCGTTCATGGTCCTCACCGTGATCGTGACACTCGCGACGATCCGGCGACCGAGGTTCGGACGCCGGATGGCGGCATCCGGCGTCACGGCCCTCGTCTTGATCGTGCTCACCGCGATCTTCGACAACGTCATGATCGGCGCAGGACTCGTGGTGTACCCGCCCGAGAACCTCAGCGGCATCACGATCGGCGTGGCTCCCATCGAGGACTTCGCCTACAGCCTGTGCGCAGCGTTCCTCGTGCCCGCCGTCTTCACGCTGCTCAGCCCGCGTCGGCCGCGGGAGGTGACCGCATGACGGCCGACCAGAAGCTGCGCGCAGGACTCGTCGCGAAGCAGCTGTTCGTCGCCTCACGGCCGGTGAGCTGGGTCAACACGGCATACCCCTTCGCAGCGGCCTACCTGCTCACGACGCGGCAGGTCGACCTCACGCTCGTGGTCGGCACACTGTTCTTCCTCATCCCCTACAACCTCGCGATGTACGGGATCAACGACGTGTTCGACTACGAATCCGACCTCCGCAATCCGCGCAAGGGCGGTGCGCACGGTGCGGTGCTCGATCGGCGCATGCACCCCATCACCCTGTGGGCGGCGGGACTGTCGTGCGTGCCGTTCGTCGTCTATCTCGTGATCGTCGGCTCGCCGCTCTCATGGCTCGTCCTTGCCGCCAGCCTGTTCTTCGTCGTCTTCTACAGCGCGCCTCCGCTCCGGCTGAAGGAGAGGGCGTTCGCGGACTCGGTGACCTCGAGCATCCACTTCTTCTCCCCCGCCGTGTACGCCCTCGTGCTCGCCGGAGCGACCTGGACCTGGGAGCTGGGCGCGATCATCCTCGCCTTCGCGCTGTGGGGCGTCGCCTCCCACGCCTTCGGCGCGGTGCAGGACGTCGTCGCCGACCGGGAGGCGGGGATCTCGTCGATCGCGACGGCGCAAGGGGCGCGCTGGACCGTATGGTTCGCGCTCGCGTGCTACGCGGTGGCCGGCGTCGCGATGCTGTTCACGACCTGGCCGGGTCCGCTCGCCGCGCTCGTGCCTCTGCTGTACATCGCCACCGTCTGGCCGTTCCGGACGATCACCGACGAGACGGCCGAACGCGCCACGATCGGATGGCGGCGCTTCCTCTGGGTCAACCAGATCGCCGGCTTCCTCGTGACGCTGCTGCTGATCTGGTACTGGCTGCTCACGTCCTGAGCGCACCTGGCGCGGCAACCGCGCGCACACTGAGCCGGAAACCGCACCCCTCGATGGGGTGCGGTTTCTCGGTCTGGGGGCCGGCCGCCCGCCCACGCAGACGTGCGAGTGGGGCGGACCCGAAGGCCCGCCCCACTCGAGGGATCACTCGCCGCTGAGGGCGATGAGCTTCTCGACCGCCGCCGTCAGGCGCTCGTCGGCCTCCGCGAACGCGGTGAGGTCGCCGGCCTGCAGCGCCGCGTCGCGATCGAGCATCGCCTGCTGGGCGTCCTGAAGGGCCGCCTGGTACTCATCCGTCGGGGGCTCGGTCGGGTCGGTCGGCTCGGGGGTCGCCGTCTCACCGGGCGTCGGGGTCGGGCCCGGGGTGGGTACGACGTCGCCGTCACCGGCATCCGCTCCCGAGTCGCCGCCGAACAGCGAATCGAGCGCCTCGTTCAGGGTGTCCTCGAAGGCGATCTCGTTTCCGAACGCCACGAGGACCTTCTGCAGCTGCGGAAGCTGCGTGCCGCTGGAGGCCTGCACGAACACCGGCTGGACGTACAGCAGACCGCCGCCGACGGGGAGGGTCAGCAGGTTGCCGTTGATGACCTCGGACTGCCCCTGGCGCAGCAGGTTGATCTGCGACGAGATCAGCGGATCCGAGTTGAAGGTGTTCTGCACCTGTCCGGGTCCGGGGATCGTGGTGTCCGCGTCGACCACGAGCATGCGGAGCTTGCCGTAGTCCTCGCTCTTGACGCCGGCTTCGCTCCCGGCATTCGAGTCGACCGCCAGGTACCCCATCAGCACGTTGCGCGATGCGGTGCCCTCGGAAGCCGGAATGAAGCTCGTGAACATCGAGTAGGTCGGCTCGTCCTGGCCCGGCATCTGCATCGTGAGGTAATACGGCGGCTGGAGCACGGTGTCCAGCTGCGGGTCGTTCGGGGTCTGCCAGGCGTTGTCGCGCTGGTAGAACGACTGCGCATCGTCGACGTGGTAGACACCGAGGGCGTAGCGCTGCACCTTGAACAGGTCGGTGGGATAGCGCACGTGGCTCATCAGGTCGCCGGACATCTCGCTGATCGGCTTCACCGTCGACGGGTACACGTTCTGCCAGGCCTGGAGGATCGGGTCTTCGTCGTCCCACGCGTACAGCGTGACCGAGCCGTCGTACGCGTCGACCGTCGCCTTGACCGAGTTGCGGATGTAGTTGATGTTGTCGAGCGCGAACCGCTGCGCCGTGGTGTTCGAGTCGGAGATCGCCTGCTGCAGGCTCACCGTCGTCGAATAGGGGTGGTTGGCGCTGAGCGTGTAGCCGTCGATGATCCAGACGATCCGGCCGTCCACGACGCTCGGGTACGGGTCGCTGTCGAGCGTGAGGTACGGCGCCGCCTTCTGCACGCGAACGCTCGGATCGCGGTCGTAGAGGATCTGCGACTCTTCGTTCACGTTGTCGGAGAAGAGGATCTGCTCGGACTGGAACTTGAGCGCGTAGATCAGGCGGTTGAAGACGCTGCCGATGTTCGGGCCGCCGTCGCCGCTGAAGGTCGTCTTGGTCTCGCTCGCGCCGTCCGCACCGGTCGGGTAGTCGAGCTCGACGGGTGCCGTGCCCTCCGGCGCACCGACGATCGAGTACGTCGGCGAGAACTCGCCGAAGTACACGCGCGGCTCGAAGTCCTCCTGGTCCGACAGGAAGCCCGCCGCGGGGATGCCGCGCTCGAGGAAGACCGGATCGCCGTCCGTCGTGCGGTCGTTGCCCTTGGCCGCCACCATGCCGTACCCGTGGGTGTAGACGAGCGTCGTGTTCTGCCACGACGCCGCCGCGCCGAGCTGCTCCATGTTCAGCTCGCGCACCGAGACGACCGTGTCCTGCGATACGCCGTCGATCTCGTAGCGGTCGACGTCGAGCGGATCCTGGAACTGGTAGTACCCGCGGAACTGCTCGAGCTGACGCACCGTCGGGCTGATGACCGCCGGGTCCATGATGCGGATCTGCGCGGTCGTGGCGGCATCCTCGCGCAGCGCACCGGCCTCGGCATCGGTCGTCGCCTGGAAGTTGCTCTTCTCCAGACCGTCGATGCCGTAGGCGGACTGCGTCATGTCGATGCCGCGCTGGTAGTACTCCCGCTCGAAGGCGAGCTGGTTCGGCTGGACCTGGAAGGTGTTGACGACCCAGGGGTAGCCGACGCCCACGACGATGGACGACACCACGAGGAGCGCGGTCGCGATGAGGGGGTAGCGCCAGCGGCCGACGATCGCGGTCACGAAGAACAGGATCGCCACGATCACGGCGACGACCGAGAGGATCGTCAGGCCGGGGATGATCGCGTTCACACCGGTGTAGCCCGGACCCGTGATGCGGTCACCGGGCTCCACGAGCAGCTTGTACCGGTCGAGCCAGAGGCTCGCCCCCTGGACCAGCAGATAGAGGCCCGCGATGACGGCGAGCTGGATGCGGGCGGCCTTCGAGATCCGCAGCTCGCGCTGGCCGACGCGTACGGAGCCGTAAAGGTAGGCGACGAGACCGGTGACGATGAGGCAGACCAGGAGCACCGCCGAGACGAAGCCGAGCAGTGCGCTGTAGAACGGCATCGCGAAGAGGTAGAAGCCGGTGTCGAGGTTGAACTGCGGGTCGGTCGTGCCTGTGGCGACGCCGTTGAACCACAGCCACGTCGTCTCCCACTGCGCCGACGCGGCGAAGCCGGAGAAGAAGCCGAAGAAGATCGGGATGCCCCACATCGCCAGCCGGCGGAGGGGCTCGACGACCTCCTGATACCGGTCGAGCTGAGAGCTCAGCCGCGCGTAGACGGGCCGGAGCCGGTACGCGAGCTGGATCGACAGCCAGACCGGGAGCGCCATGCCGAGGAATCCGACGACGAACATGACGACGCGCGCGATCCACTGCGTCACGAGGACGCCGTCGAAGCCGAGCTGCGCGTACCACTGCCAGTCCGCGTAGAGGTTGGCGAAGGCGAAGAAGGCCACGACGAGCGCGGCGATGATCACAAGAGAGATCGTGATGACTCTTCGGGAACGGGAGGGCGTGGCCGGGGCCGGCGCTGGGGTCGTGGTCACCCCTCAATCCTAGGTGCGCGGTTCTGGGCGAATGCCGTGCGATGGGCGAACGGCAACCGTGAGTGCCTCACCCGCGGAAGCGAGGAGTGGTGTCGGACGTCACGACGCCGTGCAGGTCGGCAGGGCGTCGAGATCGCCGTCCTCACGCACGGCCTCGAGGACGTCCAGCGCATCGTCGAGGTCGGTGACCGAGAACACGCGCAAGCCGTCGGGAACGTACCCGACGACCTCGTCGCAGTTCGCCTCCGGCGCCAGGAACCATTCGGCCCCCGCCCCCACGGCGCCCCACATCTTCTGGCGGATGCCGCCGATCGGCCCCACGACGCCGTCGGCGGCGATCGTCCCGGTTCCCGCGACGGTGTCCCCGCCGTTGAGCTCGCCCGGTGTGAGAGTGTCGATGATCCCCAGCGCGAACATCATTCCGGCGCTCGGACCCCCGACGTTGTTGAGCTGGATCGTGACGTCGATCGGGAACTCGAAGTCGTTCGTGAGGGTGATGCCGAGCAGCCAGACGGTCTCCCCTTCGACCTCGGTCTGCTTCGGCGTGACCGACACGGCCTGCTCCTCACCGTCCCGGACGATCGTGAGTTCGACGGGCGCGCCGTCGGCCTCGTTGACGATCTCGCGGAGGCCGCCGGCGTCCGTCACGGTCTCACCGTCGGCCGCGAGGATCACGTCGCCCTCTTCGAGCACGCCCGCGGATGCCGATCCGTCGGTGAACGAGAAGACGGTGAGCATCGCCTCGATGTCGTAGCCGAGCTCGGTCAGCGCGGCCGCCGTCGCTTCCTTCTGCGAGTCGACCATCATCGCGGCGCTCTGCTCCTGCCGCTCCTCGGTGGTCTCGCCGTCGGGGAAGACCTGGTCGATCGGGAGGACGGCGCGACTCGGATCGAACCACGCCGTGGCGAGCTCGAACCACGACGGCGTGCGCTCGCGGTTGCCGACGACCTGGACGGTGAGCAGATCGAGGGCGCCCGCCGTCGGGAACGTCTCGGCGCCGTCGACGGAGATGAGCGGGACCTGGGTGCCCTGCGTCGACTCGGTCGTCCCCAGCGTGTTGTAGACCGGGCCCGGGCGCTGGATGACGTACGACGTGGGCAGGAACGTGATCACCAGCAGCACCACGAGGGCGACGGTGAGCGCCCAGATCCCCGCCACCATGCCGCGCGGCATCCGACTGCGGGGAGCGGGCGTGATCGTCACGTTCTCGTCGAACAGCGCCACAGGGGACCTTTCTCTGCCTGGTCGTTCGCGACCGGCGTAAGGGGGGAAGGGTCCGTGCCGGGTGGTGCGATGATCCGTGCGACTAGCGTAGATCCCGCGCTCATGACCCGGCTGAAAGGCGGCTGAAGTGGCAGAGTCCGACCGAGACGACGACCGGAGCCCCGAAGAGCAGTTCCAGGAGCTCATCCGACAGCTGTTCGGTGGGAGTGGCGGGAACATCGATCCCGAGCAGCTCGCCCAGCTGTCCGGCATGGGCATCGACCCGGCGATGATGCAGACGGTCATGCAACACCTTCAGGGCGCGTTCGCCGGCGGATCCGACGAGGGGATCTCGTGGGACCTCGCGAAGCGTCAGGCGCTGCACATCGCGAACCAGGACGGCCTGGGCGTGACGACGGGTCAGCGCAGCGACCTCGACCAGGCGTTCGCGCTCGCGTCGCTCTGGCTCAGCGAGGCGACGACCATCTCCGAGCTCGCCACCGCGCCGCGCACCCTGACCCGCGGCGCGTGGGTGGAGGCGACCCTCCCGGTCTGGCAGGAGCTGGCCGAACCCGTGGCGATGAGCATCGCCGACGCCCTCACCGCCGCGCTGCGAGAGCAGGCTCCCGAAGAGATGCAGGGTCTCGTGCAGGGCGCGGGCCGCCTGATGCGCACCGTCGGCGGTTCGCTCTTCGCGTCCCAGCTCGGCCAGGTCGTCGGCAACCTGTCGAAGGAGGTCGTGAGCGGCGGCGATGTCGGCATCCCGCTGATGCCCGACGGCGACGCCGTCATCCTGCCGCAGAACTTCGCCGATTTCGGCCGCGACCTCGAGATCCCCGACGACCAGCTCGCCCTGTACATCGCGACGCGCGAACTCGCGCATGCGCGCTTGTTCCGGCACGCGCGCTGGCTGCGGCTGCACGTCATCTCGCAGATCACGGACTTCGCCCGCGGCATCCACGTCGACACCGAGGCGCTCGACGAACTCGCCACCCGATTCGATCCCTCCGAGCCGGAAGAGCTCCGGCGCGCTCTGGAGAGCGGCGCGCTGCTGCCTCAGCGATCCGAGGCGCAGAGCGCGGCCCTCACCCGGCTGGAGAACCTGCTGGCCACGATCGAGGGCTGGGTCGACGTCGTCACCGAGGGTGCGACCGCGCGACTGCCGTCCGCAGGACGCATCGCGGAAGCCGTGCGTCGTCGGCGCGCGGTGGGGGGTCCCGCCGAACAGGCGCTCGGATCGCTCGTCGGTCTCGAGCTGCGGCCGAGGCGCATGCGCGAGGCCGCCGCCATGTGGCGTGCCGTGACGGATGCCGTGGGCATCGCCGGACGCGACGCGCTGTGGGACTACCCGGACCTCATGCCGTCGGCGGAGGACATCGACGACCCCGCGGCGCTCGTGGCGCGGCTCGAGGCCCGCGCCCGCGGTGAGGAGCCCGCTCCCGACGAGATGGACGACGCGCTCGCACGACTCCTCGCGGGCGAGGACCTCGGAGAGGCGCCGCCGGCGCCGGACGCCGACGCGCCCGACGCCGACTCGGACTCCGACGATGGGCGCGACGACCCGAAACCCGTCTGAGCGCGGCCGGACCGGCGGTGTGATCCGTTCCTCCCCAGGGTCCGGATCACGGCCTCGGGGACGCCTCGGCCTGTGGACAACGCGCTGACCAGCCGGGGCGGCCGCACAATCGGGAGAATGCTCCGACTCGATCCGGCCCACCCGCCACTGTGGCGTTCGACGACGTCGCTGCAGTTCGGCGCCGAGCCCGTCGCGGTGATCGACGACCCGCAGCCCTGGGAGCTCCGCATGATCGGCGAGCTCGAGCGCGGCATCCTCGAGATGGCCCTCGACCCGGTCGCGGTCGCACTGGGGGCACCGGAGAACGCGGCGGCGGACCTCGTCCGTCGCCTCCGCCGCGCGCTGATCCCTTCCACCACGTCGCGCGTGAGTGCGACCCTGCAGGCGCCGGACGGTTTCCCCTCGGCACGCGCGGACCGCGTCGCGGGCTGGCTCGCGGCGGCCGGGGTCGATGCCACCCGCACGACTTGGTTCGGGGCACCGGGTGAGGTCGTCGAGGTCGGTGCACCCGTGATCCTCCTCGCGCACCACGTCGTCGAGCCGCGTCGCGCGGCCGCGCTCATGGCCGCGGATGTGCCCCATCTGCCGCTCGTCCTGACGGGGACGGGCGCGGAGATCGGTCCGTACGTCGACCCGGGCCGGACACCGTGCCTGTCGTGCGTCGCCGCGCATCGGCGGGACGCCGATCCTGCCTGGCCCCAGGTGGCGGCTCAGCTGCTCGGACGGGGAGCGCCCGAACTCAGCGACGCGATCGTCGCCGAGGCCGCTTTCGTGGCCGCCCGCCTGCTCAGCGAGTCCGCGCGGACGCCGGGGCGACGCCGGTGCCACTCGCTGACGTTGCGCGAGGGCGAGCTGCACCGCGTGATGCGCTCGCACCGCCCGCACGCAGAGTGCCGGTGCCGATCTCTCGGAGGAACCGCGAGGGCTGTCGCTCCCGTGCGCCACGCGACCACGAGAGCGTCAGTGCTCGACCGGCCCGCGTGATGCCGACATACGCAAGGCGCCGCTCCTCGTCGACCTGCTCGAACGTCGTCGCATAGCTGATCGGGAGGAACCCCTCCGCGACCCCCAGCAGGTGGACGAAATCCCACTCGAGTCCCTTCGCGGCGTGGAGGGTGGCCAGCGTCACGGTCCGCAGAGCGGGCTCGTGCTGCGCCCGCGCGCGAGCCTGCAGCTCATCCGTGAACGACCGCAGCGTGGTGTCAGCCGGCGCCTCCTCGGCGAGTCGCAGGATCGCCGCCCGGGCCTCCCACGCGTCGCGCAGCGCCCCGCCGGCCTGCGGCGGATCGTCGGTGAAGCCCAGCGAGCGCAGCACGTCGCGGACGGCCTCGACGAATCCGCTCTCCAGCGGCGCGACCGACGCGCCGCGCAGCGCCATGACGGCCTGGCGGACCTCGGGGATGTCGAAGAAGCGTCGTCCGCCGAGCACCGTGGCGGCGATACCCCGATCGGCGAGCGCGCGCACGAGTTCTGCCGACTGCGTGTGCGCGCGGTACAGCACCGCGATCCGCCGCGGATCGATGCCGGCGTCGATCCGCGCCGCCACCTGAGCGGCCACGCCCCGGGCCTCCTCGACGTCGTCGTCGTACGCCACGACGGTCGGAGGCTCGGTGTCGGCGGGTGACACCGCCCCCGCCGGGCGAGACGCGGCGTGCAGTTCGAGCGCGCCCGGCCTGCCGCGCATCAGCTCGTTCGCGACCGCCAGGATGGCGGCATCCGAGCGGTAGTTCGTCTCGAGGCGCACGACGCGGGCATCCTCGTGCGCCGCGGCGAAATCCAGCAGGTAGCGCGCATCGGCGCCCGCGAAGGAGTAGATGGTCTGGCTCGCGTCGCCCACGACGCAGATGTCGCGCCGGTCGCCGCGCCAGAGCTCGAGCAGCCGATGCTGCAACGGCGAGACGTCCTGGAACTCGTCCACCGTGAAGTGCCGATACTGCTCGTGGACGGATGCCGCGACGTGGGGCTCGGCCTCGAGCATGCCCGCGCACGCGAGCAGGACGTCTTCGAAGTCCAGCTGGCGCCGCTCGTCCTTGACCTTCTCGTATGCGCGCTGAAGGTCGACCACCCGCGTCACGTCGAGACGGCCGATGCCGTTCGGCCGAACCGCAGCGTACTGCTCGATGCTGCGCATCGTGACCTTGCGCCACTCGATCTCACTCGCGACGTCGCGCAGGGTCGCGACATCGGGGTCGATGCCCAGGCCGTCCGCGGCGTGTGCGAGCAGACGCACCTTGTTGTCGACGATCGCCGGCGCGGTGTCTCCGGCGACGGTCGGCCAGAAATAGTTCAGCTGCGCGAGGGCGGCTGCGTGGAAGGTCCGGGCAGAGACGCCCTCGACGCCGAGCGCACGCAGCCGGCCGCGCATCTCGCCGGCGGCCTTCGCGGTGAAGGTCACCGCCATCACGCGTCCCGGAGAGTACGCACCGGTGTCCACGCCATACGCGATGCGGTGTGTGATGACCCGCGTCTTGCCGGTACCGGCGCCCGCGAGCACGACCACCGGCCCGCGCAGACTCGTGACGGCCTCGAGCTGTCGTTCATCGAGCCCCTGCAGTGCCCGCTCGCTCATGCCGATCCCGCGTACCAGCCGCTGATGAGGCTGTGGGCGATCGACGCTCGACCCGGAAGCTGCAGATCGCTCTCCCCCGCCAGTCCCGCGCCGATCTCGGCGCGGGAGAACCAGCGCACGGCGAGGATCTCTTCGCCGTCGGCCTCCGCCGCGGCGTCGTCGGCGGCGGTCGCGAGGAATCCGAGCATGAGCGAGCGCGGGTACGGCCACGCCTGCGAGCCGCGATAGCGCACGTCCACGAGGTCGACGCCCGCTTCCTCGCGGACTTCGCGCGCCACCGCCGCTTCGAGCGACTCGCCGGCCTCGACGAAGCCCGCGAAGCACGAGAACCGCGAGCCGCCCCACATCGCGTTCGAGCCGAGCAGCAGCCGATCCGGATGCCGGGCACTCGTGATCGCGACGATGACCGCCGGGTCCGTCCGCGGGAAGTGCTCGCGGCCGCACGACGGGCAGTGGCGGGACCATCCGGCGTTGCGGACCTCGGTGCGGTTTCCGCAGGCCGGGCAGTAGGGAGCCTCCAGCAGCCAGCGTCCGACGCTCAGCGCCTCGACGAACGCTCCCGCGTCCCGTGCCGAGAGCGAGCCGCCGACGGCGCGCAGCGCCGCCCATCCGGCCGGCGCGGAGAACAGCTCGTCGTCCGTGCGGGGGAACGCGGCGGTGAGGAGGGCGGCTCCGGCGTCATCGCGTCCGAGGAACGCCCATTCGGGCCCACAGGGAGCGTCGAGCCGCGCGCGGGTCGTCACCTCGCCCGGCGACGTCCAGAGCAGGGCATCGGCCGTCGCGAGCGGTGCGGAATCGCCGTTGAGGACGAGGACGCGGGACGCGGCATCCGCCCGGGCTCGCTCCAGCAGACCGGGCGTGGCACGCTCCTCGGCGGCGCGATCCGGTCCCGATCGCGCGAGCGGCGGCGGCTGTACGCTCTCGGACGCCGTCATGGAGCACCTCTTCCGCTGGTCGACGAGCCGGGCGTGGCGCGGGGGCACACGGGCGCACCCGACCTACCCTGGGCTCATGGCACGCTCACCCCTCACTCTAGCCGCGTCGGTCACCTCGGCTCTGCCTCGCGTCGGCGTCGTCGGGGTCGGGATCCTCACCGAGGGTGCGGCGGGCCGCTACGACGCCGCGCTGGCCGAGCTGGACGACGGCCGCCGCGTCGTGGTGCGCGCCCCCGCCGACGCGGACGCGGCGCCCGAACTCGCAGCCGAAGCCCGCGCACTGCGCGCCCTCACGCCCGGTGTGCGCGGTCTGCTGCCGTTCCGCGCCCCCGAGCTCCTCGGCGAGGTGGGGCTCGGCGACGCCCGCGCGGTCGTCGTCGACTTCCTCCCCGGATACCGCGTGGATGCCGCCCACCTGCCGCCCGGACGGGGCGCAGCGACCTCGATCGGCGAGGCCCTGGCCGCCCTGCACGCCCTCCCCCTGTCGATCGTGCGGACCGAGGGTCTGCCCGTGCGGACGCCGCAGCAGGTGCGCGACGACGTCGCGCGACTGCTCGCCCGGGTCGAAGCCACCCGCTCGGCCCCGCAGCCCCTCGTCGAGCGCTGGACGCGCGCGGTCATGACGGATGAGCTCTGGCGGTTCGAGTCCGCTGTGGTGCTCGGCGGCGCCGGCGCGGCGTCCTTCCTGTTCGAGGACCGCGACGGCGTCCCCCACGTGACGGGCGTGCTGGATTGGCACGGCCTGTCGGTCGGCGATCCCGCGACGGACCTGCAGTGGCTCGCGACCGCGCCCACCGCCGCGGAGGACGTGTACCGTGCGTACGTCGATCACGCCGACCGCGCCCCCGACCCGCTCGTGCGCGCCCGCGCCCGCCTCTACGCGGAGCTCGAGTTCGCGAAGTGGCTCGTGCACGGTCACGAGTCCGGACGTTCCGACATCGTCGATGACGCGACGGGTCTGCTCGAGTCGCTGGCCGCGGGCGTGCGCGGCGACGACATCGTGCCGGACGCCGCGCTCGGCGTCGACGACGCGATCGCCCTGCTCGATCGGGTGCCCGACGCGCAGCAGGCTCCCGTCGACACCTCGATGCACACCGATGCGTACGACCCGGAGGAGCTCGCGCTGTGGGTGCCGGCGGACGAGGACGAGGACGAAGCGGATGCCGCCGGGGAGTCCGCAGCCAGCGGTGCGGCCGACGAGCGCCCTGAAACCGCCGTCGGCGCCACGCACGATGACGACTCCACCGCGCCGATCGACATCTCGGCCTGGACGTCCCGTCGAAGCGACGCCGACGACACCGCGCAGCCCACCGGGGCGCGTTCCGGCACCGCGTCGACGGGAGAGCACGACGACCCGCAGGCCGAGGCCGATCGGGCCTCGGACGCGGCACTGCGCCGCTGGCTCGCCGACTGATCCGCCACCGCGGCGCGGGGCCGGACGTCGTCCGGGGGTGCGGTCAGCCCCGGAGCACCAGGTCGTCGGCGACGTAGTACAGGGCGACGTCGATCTCCTCCAGCGGGATGCCGTGCTTCGCGTGGTACGCCCGCCGGTACAGCTCGAGCTGCAGCATCCGGCTCTCGCGCTCCGCGGCGGTCCGCGGCGGAGCACCCGTCTTCCAGTCGACGATCTCGATGCGACCGCCGCGGTCTTCACGCCGGTAGACCGCATCCAGCTTGCAGATGATGACGTGCGGGCGGCCGTCCAGGGCCGTTTCGGTGAAGTCGATCTCGGTCTCGACCTCGATCGGGCTGAGTGAGCCCCACTCCGACGCGGCGAAGTTCTCCTGCAGCCGCGCCAGGATCGCCGCATCGTCGGCCCAGGGGGTCGTCGCGGATGCCGGGCCGTCGGCATCCCACACGTCATCGTCGAGCTCCCAGAGCGCGTCGTCGAGGGATCCCGCCGTTCCGACGGCTCCCGAACGCTGCTCGACCCAGGAGTGGAACAGCGTGCCGAGCCGGGTCTGCCGGTACGGCCGCTCGGGCAGCGGGCGCGAGAGGCGCGCGACGGTGCCCGCGTAATCCGAGACGAAGTCCTTGAACCGGGATGCCGCGATCCGCGTGGGCGCCGTCGCGGTCGCCCCGGCCTGCCGGGCGGCGCGCTCGGCGAGCAGCAGGGTCACGTCCCGGTCCGCCGGGGCGCGCGGCTCCGACATCGCGCGGATGACGGCCTCCGATGCCCGCGCGATCGCTGCGCGCCGTGCCCCGAGCGGGTCGATGGGCCACTGCAGCATCCGCCGTTCGCCGAGGTAGGGGTCCTCCCCCGGGTCGTCGTCGGGGAGGTCCACTTCGAGGGCGTCGGCGATCTCGGTGAGGAACACACTGCGCGATCGGGGTCGCTTCGTCCCGGACCAGCTCGCGCCGGTGAGCAGCAGGTGGTCGCGCGCCCGTGTGACAGCCACATAGGCCAATCGCCGGTCTTCGTCGAGCTGGCGAGCGCGGTTGGCCGCCACGAACTCCTCGATGGCCGCCTTGAGGTCCTGCTGCGTGGGAGCAGCATCCCTCTCCCACCGGAGCGTCGGCAGCCAGCGGGCATCCCCCCGGAAGCGGTAGGGAAGGACGCCGAAGCCGAGCCATCCCTTCGTGTCGCGGGGCATGCTCGGAAGCTCGTCCTTCACGAGGCGGACAACCGCCACGGCATCCCACTCGAGACCCTTCGAGCCGTGGATCGTCAGCAGCTGCACGACGTCGTCTTCGGGCGGCTCCGTGCGCGGGGCGAACTCGTCGAGTTGCTCCGCATGGTCGAGCCAGGCGAGCAGGTTCGCGATCGATCCGGATTCGTCCGCGGCGAGGAAGGCGTGCAGTTCGTCCACGAACGCGCGCAGCTGCGCGGACGCGACGCGGGCAGGCCCCCGCGTCTCGTTCGCGGCGAGCTCGATGTCGAGGCGCAGTTCGATCTCGATCAGCCGCACGAGCTCGGGGATCGGCATTCCTGCGGCGCGGCGGAGGCCGGCGAAGACGGCGGCCGCGTCTCGGAGGCGGACGCGCGCTTCCGGCGTGAAGCCCTCGAGCCAGCCGTGATCGGGCCTGTGCCGCTGGACGAAGTCGAGCGCGTCGATCAGCGACCCGTCGTCTTCGCCCGCGCTGTTGCGGATGCGCGCCACGACCTCGGGCGCGAGCGGCTGCAGCGCGGAATCGTGACGGGCGATGCGCCGCGCGAGGGCGGCGAGTTCGCGCAGGTCGGGCAGCCCGATCGCCCAGCGCGGACCGGCGAGCAGCCGGATGAGGGCGGAGCCCGCCGTCGGGTCGGCGATCACGCGCAGCGCGCACACGACGTCCACGACCTCGGGTGTGGACAGCAGACCGCCCAGGCCCAGGATGCGGTGCGGAATGCCGCGACGACCCAGCGCGTCACCGAACCGGACCATGTGCTTCTTGCTGCGGAAGAGGATCGCCCCGGTGGTGGGGGTCGCCGCGGCGGCGCGATCGGCGCGCACGCGCGCGAACCAGTCGGCCACACGTTCCGCCTCCGCATCCAGATCGATGTCGAAGGCGAGCTCGACCTCACCCGGGGGCGCCACGGGTCGGGCTCGCAGCTCTTCGACCGCGACCGGGGAACTCGACGCGAGCGGTCCCAGGACGGCGTTGGCCGCGCGGAGCACACCCGCGCTGTTGCGCCAGCTCGTGAGCAGGGAGAACTGCGCACAGGGACCGTCGGGCGAGAAGGCCTCGGCGAATCCGCCGAGATTGCCCGCGCTCGCCCCACGCCAGCCGTAGATCGCCTGGTGGGGATCCCCCACCGCCATGACCGCCGTCCCGGCGAACAGCGTCGACAGCAGGTCGGTCTGCACGACGGAGGTGTCCTGGTATTCGTCGAGGAGCACGACGCGGAACCGCTCGCGCACCTCATCGGCCACGACGGGATGCGAGCGGACGATGTCGAGGGCACCGGCGACCTGGTCGGAGAAGTCCAGCACACCGATCCGCTGCTTCTCGGCCGCGTACTCGCGCGCGAGGTCGGCGAGCAGCGCGAGTGCGCCCACTTTCTCCGCCGCCTCCGCCACGTCGCTGTAGACGACGGTGCCCTTGCGGGTGGAGGGGCGCTCGAGCACGTCGGCGAACCGCTCCGGGAACGCGGCGAGCTCGTCGAAGGACACCAGGTTGTCGACGCCGTCGCGCGCGATCCGCAGCGCCGCGTCGACGATGCTGCGGACAGCTTCGCCGCGCGTCTCGAGCCGCGGATCGTCCGAGGCGAAGACCACTCGACGCATGAGCAGCCAGGCGGCGGACTCCGAGAGGATGACGGCTTCGGCATCCCGTCCGATCCGGACGGCGTGCTCGCGCACGATCTGGTCGGCGAAGCTGTTGTAGGTCGAGACGCTCGGCCGGTGCAGCAGCGCGTCGTCGTCCGGCGTCACCGGCTCAGCCCCGACCTGAGCGGCCAGCGCGTCCATCGCCGCGAGGCGGGCGTGCGACGCCTTCGACCCGTCACCGCCGGCGCGCTCGAGCTCGCCGAAGACGGCGAGCCTGCCGGCGGCGTGGAGCCCGGGCAGCGCCGGGAGGAGGCCGCGCCGTTCGAACTCCCCCAGACGCTGGAGTCGGCGCTGGATGCGTTCGGCGAGTTCGCCGGCGGCCTTGCGCGTGAAGGTCAAACCGAGCACCTCGTCACGGCGCACGATGCCGTTCGCGACGAGCCACACCACGCGGGCGGCCATCGTCTCGGTCTTGCCGCTGCCGGCTCCGGCCACGACGAGGGCGGGGCCGAGCGGCGCCTCGATCACCGCCGTCTGCTCCGCCGTCGGCGGGAACTGTCCGAGTGCGGCGGCGATCACGTGGGCCGACAGGGTCGCTGCGTGCGAGGCTTCAGCGCCTACGGGTGCTGTCCCCCGCCTCTCGCCGACGGGCGTGGATGCGGATGCCGTCATGACGCGCTCACCGGGGCGATCGTGTGGATCCGGCACAGACCGTACGAATGCTCGTCGCGGCAGTGGTCTTCGTAGGGGGCGTCGAACGCCGTGCCGCGCATGACGGTGACCGCGGCGCGGATGCGCTCGAGGAAAGCCGCCCGACGCTCGTCGTCGAACGGCGGCTGCCAGGGGGTCGCGTAGTCCGCCCGCGCGGCTGTCGGCCGCAGCACCAGGAGCTTGGCGCCGCCGGGCGGGTGCTCGCCCGCCGCGGGGATCGCGCCGTGCTCGAATGCCAGCTGATACGCCGCGAGCTGAGGATTCTCGAGCACCTTGGCATCGGTCTGGGGCTCGCGCTTGCCCGTCTTCAGGTCGACGATCACCACCGTCCCCTCGGGAGTGAGCTCGACCCGGTCGATGTAGCCGGACAGGAGCGCGCCGTGCGGAGCGTCCGCATCGTCGTCGAGGGCGATCGGAACCTCGAAGTGCGGCTCGACGCCCACGAGCGACCCACCCGCCGCCTCGAAGTGCCGCAGGTACAGGTGCAGCCGGCGCACGAGGTCGCGCGCCCGCGTCCGCTCGGCCCGGTCGCGCCACGCCGCCTCGAACGCGAGTTCGCCCCACCGAGCGTCGACCTCCGACCACAGCGCCGCCTCGTCGATCGACGTCGCGTGCTCGAGGGCCGCGTGGATGATCGTCCCGAGCCCCGCGGTCGTGCCTCCCGGATCGCCACCGAGGTCGCCGATCACCCAGTTCAGCTGGCACTCCTCCAGCGTGTGCAGCCGCGACGGCGAGACGCGCACGTCCTCGCGGCTCAGATCCCTCAGCGGCCCGGTCGAGGTCACCGGGGCGACGCCGTACCACTCGTCGGGTGCGGCGCCCGACACACCGGCATCCGCCAGGAGCGCGAGCTGCTGCGCCGCCCGCTCGGCCCGCGACCTGCCCGACGGCTCGGTCAGCGTCCGTCGGTGCTGGGCGACGAGGCCGCGGAGGGACAGCGGATGCTCGAGCGCAGGCCGCTCCGGGTCGGGGAGGAACTCGAAGAAGACGCTCGGACCGGTGTCGTCGTCGTCGACCGTCGTCACGACCACGCGACGTGTCGCCCGCGACATCGCCCGTGCGAGAAGCCGGAGCTCGTCGTGCATCGCGGCACGCCGGCGATCGAGGGTCGATGCCGCGTCGGCATCCACCCGCGTGGCCGCGTCCGCGAGGCGCCAGGTCTCGAGCAGACTGCCGCGCAGTCGCGTGTTGGGCCATACGCCGTCCTGCACGCCCGCGATCACGACGGTGTCGAACTCGGTTCCGACCGCTCCCGCGGGCGTCAGGACGCGCACGACGTCCCCGTCGACGGGCGCATCGAGGCGATCCTCTGCCACGGTGCTCTCGAGCACACTGCGCACGAACACGCGCGGATCGGCATCCAGCGACCGCTCGACGAATCTCTTCGCGGCCTGGAACAGCGCGACCACGGCATCGAGATCGCGCGCGGCCTGATCGGCCAGTGGACCGCTCCCGCGCGCCGCGTCGGCCCACGACCGTTCGAGCGCACTCCGCTCCCAGGCGGTCCACAGGAGCTCGTGGGCTGTGGCCCCCTGCGCGAGCTGGACGCGGGCCGCGGCGATCGTCCGGGCGAGGGTCGCCGCGCGGCGCGCCTCGCGTGTGTCGAGCAGATCGAACTCGAGCGGCTCGCGCATCGCGGACAGGAGCAGCTCACGTCCGGATGCCGCGGGCGGCGCGCCCTCCTGCTCCGCGTCCCGGAGGGCGGCGTGACGCAGCGTGGAGCGCAGGCGTCGCTGCTCGATCGCGTCGAGGCGTCCGCAGATGCCGCTCAGCGCGTCCGCGACGTCCTCCGAGGTCCAGTCGTCCCGAGTCGCCAGGTCGATGACCCGGAGCAGGTCGCGCGCGGGTGCGAGCGCACCGAGCGGCCGTCCGGGGCCGCTCGACCGCGTCGGGACCTCGCGCGCCGCGAGCTCGGCCTCCAGAGCCGTCACCTGCCGGGTGTCGTGGGCGATCACGGCGCACGCCGACCACGCGACGCCGTCGTGTACATGTCTCTCGCGCAGCACTCGCGCGATCGCGTCGTACTCCTCCGCGGGTGAGCGCAGCGCGAGCGCGCGGACGGAGCCGTCCGCCGACGCCTCGTCGGCGGACACCGCGGGAGGCGTGCGGTGCGCCACGACGCCCACCGCGCCGATGCGCTGGGTGATGCGCCGCACGATCTCGTTCTGCCACCCAGTCCCCCGGTGCGCGGCGGAGAGCACCGAGGTCGCGCCCAGACTCGTCGCCAGTCGGGCGAAGTTCTCGGGCGTCGCTCCGCGGAACGCGCCCGAGCCCACGTCGGGATCCCCGAAGGCCAGCACCGCGATCCCGCGGTCGCGGCACGCCTCGAGCAGTTCCACTCCCCCGAGGGTGAGCTCCTGGGCGTCGTCGACCAGGATCGCCGTGAGGCGATCCACGGCGTCGGAGCCTGCCGCGGCGGTCCGCAGGATGCCGACCGCTTCGCGCACGAGACCGGCGGCGTCGCGGTGAGCGCCGCGCATGTCGGCGCGCACCTGCAGGTACTCCTCGAAGAACGAGGCGAGGGAGCCCCAGACCGGTACCTCGTGCGCGGCACCGAGAGCGCGCAGCCGGTGCGGCTCGACGCCGAGCGTGGCGCACTCCGCGAGGAACGTGCGCACCTCGGCGCGGAAGCCCTTCGTCGAGCGGATGCCGTGACCCAACCACTCCGGCCACCGACCGTTGCCGGCCGCCTCGTCCTCGGCATCCCCCTCCAGCAGGTCGTGGATCAGCTGGTCCTCGTCGGCTCCGGTCAGCAGCTGGGGCGGCTCGGCGCCCGCCGCCACCTCCGTCGCGCGGACGACCCCGTAGGCGAACGACGGCACCGACCGGGCGATCGGCCCCGATGTCGCGCGACCCACCGCGAGGGCCAGGCGGTCGCGCAGCGCGGTCGCGGTCTGTCGCGACGGCGTGAGGACGAGCAGCGTGTCGGCATCCACTCCGGACCGCACGAGTGCGGCGATCCGCTCCACGAGTGTCGTCGTCTTGCCCGTGCCGGGACCCCCGACCACGACGCCGGACACCGAGGGAGGGAGATGGATCACCGATCGCTGCGCCGGGTCCGGATCGGGCGGTGCGCCGACGCCGTCACCGTTCCCCATGGCTTCGACCGTAGCGCGGGGAGCGGACACGACCCGTCCGAGGAGCGGGTGTCGGGCGTTCGCCGAGAGCGTGCGGAGGACGGGCGGGGGGCCGCGGGCGGTGTCGTAGAGTTGCCATGCGCTCGGGCACCCGAGCACATGAGGCTTCGGGGCAGAGCCCCGCCGCAGGAGGTATTCCACGTGGAGATCCGCATCGGCATCGCGAACACCGGCCGTGAACTGAACTTCGAGACGAGCGAGACCGCCGCCGACGTCAAGAAGGCGGTCGCGAGCGCCCTCGACGCGGGAGCGACCCACGTGACGTTCGCCGACGCCAAGGGCACGAACTACATCGTGCCCACCGCGAGCCTCGCGTACGTCGAGATCGGCAAGGAAGAATCCCGTCGCGTCGGCTTCGTCGCCTGACCCCGGAACCCTCCGTGCAGATCCTCCTCGCCTTCATCATCGGCGCGGTGCTGGGCACCGCGGCGCACTTCCTCGTCGAGAGCCGCAGCACGCGGGGCGTGGTCCTCGGGCCCGTCCTGGGCGCGTTCGCGGCCGGGCTCGCCTGGATGATCCTGACGTGGGCGGGCCTCGGACTGGAGAGCCCCTGGCTGTGGCTGTCCGCGTTCGTGGCGCCGATCGTCGTCACGTACCCGGCGCTGCTGATCCTCGCCCGCACGCGCACCGCGCACGACGCGCGCGAGCGGGCGCGCCTCAAGATCGGCTGACGCGACCGCGTCCGCCCTCTCGGGCCGGGCGTGAGAGCGCGCTCGGGTTCAGGCCGCGAGGCCCATCGCGTCCATGCGGCGCGAATGCGCGCCCATGAGATCGGTGAACACCGGCTCGACCTTCTGCTCATCGGCGATCCGAAGGGTCGTGGGCCGGAGGGCGGCGCGCGCGATGAGCAGCGTGTCGCCCACCAGGCGGCGCCCCCACATCGCGAGCAGCGACTTCCACTCCACGTCGCTCGCGATCGTCTGCTGGATGATGTCGACGATCGCCTGGCGGTCGTCGTCCGCCTGCAGGATGCGCGCCACCCGTCGTCCCGTGTCGCCGTAGCTCGAGGACAGCGCGAGATAGAAGTCGTCGAGCATGCCCGCGGTGATGTGCACCGAGAGCATGGTCTCCTGCGGACGCACACCGTGCGTGGCCCGGCGGAACGCGTCGAGCGGCTCGCGGAACGGCAGCATCACGCTCGTCGGGTCGTCGCCGCGTTCCCGGATCAGGGCGACGAGTTCCTCGTGCTTCTTCAGCGCGGCTCCGGCGGCCCGCGACAGCGACTCCTTCTCGGCGAGCTCGGGGGTCGAGGCGATGAGCTCCGACAGCGTCTCGAAGTAGCCGAGCTGCAGGTAGGCCGCCTGACCCAGGAACGTGTCGATCTCGGGAGCGAGCTCCTCGAAGTCGACGCGGTGCGCGTCGCTCGCCTCGTCGCGCGACCGCAGCTGCAGCTTGCGCCCTTCGGGCCGTCGCTGCCAGAACCACTTCACCACGCCCTACAGCATAGGTGCGCGGGCCGTGCGCGACGGATACCGCCCATCGCGGCGTGAGCCGGTATCCTGGGGCAGTCCCCGGCGTCGGATCGGGGGCCCCGCGCCTGTGCCAGAGAAGGGCGTGGATCCCACCCCCGCCCGCGCGGCGCCCACATCCCGCGCCCGGGCACAGCAGGCAGCATCTCACTGCCGGACAGGCTCATATCGTGACCACATTCGCCGAACTCGGCGTCGACCAGGACATCGTCGAGACCCTCGCCGCGAAGGGCATCGTCGATGCCTTCCCGATCCAGGAGCAGACGATCCCGCTCGGGCTTCCCGGCCAGGACATCATCGGCCAGGCCAAGACCGGAACGGGCAAGACGTTCGGCTTCGGCATCCCCGTCGTCCAGCGTCTGGGCCTGGACCCCGCGCCGGGGGTCAAGGCGCTCATCGTCGTGCCGACGCGCGAGCTGTGCGTCCAGGTGTACGAAGACATCGACATGCTGACCTCGGGCCGCCCGACCAGCGTCGTCGCGATCTACGGCGGCAAGGCCTACGAGGGTCAGATCGACCAGCTGAAGGCCGGCGCCCAGATCGTCGTCGGAACGCCCGGGCGTCTGATCGACCTCAACAACCAGCGCCTGCTCGACCTGTCGCACGCGACCGAGGTCGTCCTCGACGAGGCCGACAAGATGCTCGACCTCGGGTTCCTGCCCGACATCGAGAAGATCTTCTCCAAGGTCCCCGCGATCCGCCACACGCAGCTCTTCTCGGCCACGATGCCCGGTCCGATCGTCGCGCTGGCGCGTCGGTTCATGACCAACCCCATCCACATCCGCGCGACCGACCCTGACGAAGGCCTCACCCAGGCGAACATCAAGCACGTCGTGTACCGCGCGCACTCGCTCGACAAGGACGAGGTCATCGCCCGCATCCTGCAGGCCGAAGGACGCGGCAAGACCGTGATCTTCACCCGCACCAAGCGCGCCGCACAGAAGCTGTCCGACGAGCTCGGCGACCGCGGGTTCAACACCGCCTCGGTGCACGGCGACATGAGCCAGGAGTCGCGTGAGCGCTCGATGGCCGCGTTCAAGGCGGGCAAGAAGGATGTGCTGATCGCGACCGACGTCGCCGCCCGCGGCATCGACGTCGACGACGTCACGCACGTGATCAACCACACGATCCCCGACGACGAGAAGACCTACCTGCACCGCGCGGGCCGCACCGGCCGGGCCGGGAAGACCGGCATCGCGGTGACGTTCGTCGACTGGGACGACCTGCACAAGTGGGCCCTCATCAACCGCGCGCTCGAGTTCGGCCAGCCCGAACCGGTCGAGACCTACTCGTCGAGCCCGCACCTGTACACCGACCTCGACATCCCCGCCGGGACGAAGGGCCGCCTCGTCACCGCGCCGCGCACGCAGACCGTCAAGACCCAGGATGCCGCCCGCGGCGAGTCCTCACGGTCGTCGGCCTCCGGCGAGGGCGGATCGCGCCGCCGTCGCCGCCGCACCGGCGAGTCCTCCCCCGCGTCGGCCGAGTCCGCCGCGGGGCAGTCCGCGCCGGAGGTCCCCGCGGAGCACGGCGCCCGCGACGCGGCCGAAGGCGCCGGCACCCACGACGGGGGCGGCAAGGAGCACCACGACGGCAACGCGGCACCGCGTCGCCGCCGTCGCCGCCGCGGCGGCTCGCGCCCGAGCGGCGCACCCGCCGGCGCCTGAGGCGCGGCATCCGTCACCGGATCAGGTGATGTCGCCGAGGCAGGACGATTCCCCGCGGATCCTCCTGCCTCCGCGACATCACCTGTTCTCGTTCACCCTCCCGGCGGGCACCGGACCCCGCACGCCGCATTCCCGGGGAAGGCGGGTGGAAAGCGCTAGTGTGAGCCGCGCGGCGACCGTGCCGCACACCTCGCATGAAAGGCAAGAATGAGAATCATCGACGCAGTGGAGTACCAGGGATTCTGGGGATCCATCGGGGACTTGATCTGGTGGTTCCTGTGGGCATTCGTCTTCTTCACGTACCTGATGGCGCTCTTCGCCGTCATCGGCGACCTGTTCCGTGACCACAAGCTCAGCGGCTGGTGGAAGGCGGTGTGGATCATCTTCCTGATCTTCGTGCCGTTCCTCACGCTGCTGATCTACCTGATCGCGCGCGGAAAGGGCATGTCCGAGCGCGCGGCCGCGCAGGCCCGGGAGTACAAGGCCGCGCAGGACAGCTACATCAAGTCCGTCGCGGCATCGAGCCCGTCCGAGGAGATCGCGAAGGCCAAATCGCTCCTGGACTCCGGGGCGATCACGCAGGCGGAGTTCGACAGCATCAAGGCGAAGGCCCTCAGCTGACGAACTCTCACCCGACGATCACCGTCACGAGGGAGGTCCCGTCGCACGCGCGGCGGGACCTTCCTCGTGCGGTGGCTACGCGCTGGGGTCAGGGGTAGACGGGCGCGCTGCCGGTCGCGCGCTCGATGATGCGGTCGACCATGCCATCGCTCGTGGTGTGCTCGCCCGGCTGATTGGGCTTGCCGAGCCCGTGGTAGTCACTCGATCCGGTCACGATCAGGTCGCGCTCCTCGGCGATGCGGCGGAGCGTGCGGATGCCGTCGTCGAGGTTCTCGCGATGGCCGAGCTCGAATCCCGCGAGCCCGGCATCGAGCATCCGCTCCAGCAGCGGCGCGGGCAGAAGCCCCGCCCGACCGGCCGGATGCGCGATGATCGGCACGCCGCCCGCCCCCACGACGCGTTCGACCGCAAGGACGGGATCGGGGGCGTACAGCGCCACGTAGTAGTCGCCGCGCGGGCTCAGGATGTCGGAGAAGGCCTCGGCGCGATCGCGGACGTGTCCCTTCGCGATGAGCGCATCGGCGATGTGCGGGCGGCCGATCGTCGCCCCGTCCGAGGTCTGGGCGACGATGTCGTCCCAGTGCAGGTCGAAGTCGCGGCCGATCCGGTCGGCCATCGTGCGGGCACGCTCGAGCCGGGACGACCGGATGCGGTCGGTCATCGCCCGCAGGCCCGGGTCGTCGGGGTCGATCAGGTACGCCAGCACGTGGACGCTGCGCCACTCGTGCTTCGCCGAGAGCTCCATCCCGGGGATGAGGGTCATCCCGAGCGAGACGGCCGCCTCGGCCGCATCCGTCCACCCCGAGGTCGTGTCGTGATCGGTGAGGGCGGCGGTGCGCAACCCATGGCGATGCGCGGCCGCCATGACCTCTGCGGAAGACTCGGTGCCGTCGGAGTGGATCGAGTGCAGATGCAGATCGCTCGGCCCCTCGAAGCGTCGCGTGTCCGGCATCCTCCGAGCGTAGCGCGGGCCCGTCTGCCCGCGGTCGCGCCGCCCGCGCTCGCACCCATCCGCGGGTCGCCGCGCCGCGCGACACCCCTCTTGCTCGCGCCGATCTCCCAGGCTGCTGACATAGAGTCGCCGGGTGCTTCGCCTGTTGGGGATCCTCGCGACCGTGGTCTTCGCGATCGGCGCCGCCATCCTCACCTGGCCCGCGTTCTTCCGCCTGGAGCGCACGTTCCCGATCGCCCAGATCGTCTCGTTCCGGGGGCTGCTGGTCGTCGGATTCACGGTGATCGTCGTGCTCGCGCTGCTTTTCGCCATCGCGCGACCGCTCCGCGGCATGGCCCTGTCGGTGGCCGTGATCGCGATCGTCGCCGTCGCCGCGAACATCGCGATCGTGTCCGATCGCGGGGTCGGCACGGAGACGCTCCCGGCCAAGACCGAGAGCAGCATCCGGGTCATGACGTGGAACACCGCCGGGGAGGCGACGTCGCCCGACACGGTCGCGCAGATCGCCGTGGCGATGGATGCCGACATCGTGACGCTTCCCGAGACCACGATCGAGACCGGCGAGAAGGTCGCGCTCGCGATGCGGGACCTGGGGCACCCGATGTGGGCGCACTACACGGACTACCCGACGACGCAGTGGGATGCCGGCTCCACCACGCTGCTGATCTCGCCGGAGCTCGGCGACTACGCCGTGATCGAATCCTCGCTGGACGGATCGAGCAACACCTCGACCGTGCCGAGCGCGGTCGCGATGCCCACGAGCGGCGACGGACCGATCGTCGTGGCCGCGCACGCGGTCGCCCCGCGACAGAGCTACATGCAGTTCTGGCGCGACGACCTGCAGTGGCTTGCCGACCAGTGCGTGGACGCGAACGTCATCATGGCGGGCGACTTCAACGCCACGATCGACCACATGAGCAACCTCGGCGTCGACGGGGGTCTCCTGGGGCGCTGCCACGACGGTGCCGCGGAGACCGGGAACGGCGGCGTCGGCACGTGGTCGGCCGAACTTCCCGCGCTCGTCGGCGCGCCGATCGACCACGTGATGGCCTCGAGCCACTGGAAGCCGACCGGCTCGCTCGTGCTGAAGTCGATGGACGGCAGCGGCAGCGACCACCGCCCCCTCATCGTGCAGTTCGAACCGGTCGACTGACCCGTCGGCCGGTGCGAGACTGGAACGATGAGCACCACAGGCGACAGCATCCAGGCCGACAGCACGGTGATCCCGGCTGAGCCCACCGCGACACCGGCCGAGCCCACCGCGACACCGGCCGACAGCACCGTCAACCGCCGCCAGGGATTCGGACAGGGCTTCCTCGACACGATCTCGACCGGCTGGGCCGAGCGGCCGGCGATCCTCCCCCCGCGCCGCGAGCAGGCGGACCACACCGCGCGGCGTCGCGCCGAGGTCTCGGCGGCGTTCCCCGGCAAGCGGCTCGTCGTGCCGGCCGGCCCCCACCGTGTGCGCAGCAACGACACGGACTACCCCTTCCGTGCGCACTCGGCGTTCGCGCACCTCACGGGCTGGGGTGTGGACGCGGTCCCCGACTCGCTCCTGGTGTTCGAGCCGACCGACGACGGTCACGACGTGACCCTGCACTTCCGCGAGCGCGCCGACCGGACCACTCCCGAGTTCTACGCGGACGCGTCGATCGGCGAGTTCTGGATCGGGCCGCGGCCGGCGCTGGACGGCGTGGCCGCCGAGCTCGGCCTGCAGACCGCGCACATCGACGCGTTCGAGGCGTCCGACGCCGATCTCGTCGTGGACGAGGATGCCGACCTCACCCGCTTCGTCTCGGAGCTGCGTCTCCGCAAGGACGCGTTCGAGATCGCCCAGCTGCAGCTCGCGGTCGACGTCACGGCGGAGGGGTTCGATGACATCGTCGCGAATCTTCCGCGCATCATCGCGCACCCGCGCGGCGAACGCGTCGTGGAGGGGGTGTTCCACCAGCGAGCGCGCAGTGACGGCAACTGGGAGGGCTACGACACGATCGCGGCATCCGGTCCGCACGCGTGCTACCTGCACTGGACACGCAACGACGGTGCGGTCGCGCCGGGAGATCTGATCCTGATCGACGCCGGTGTCGAGGTCGACAGCCTCTACACGGCGGACATCACGAGGACGATCCCCGTGAGCGGGACCTTCACCGCCGTGCAGCGACGCGTATACGAGGCCGTGCGCGAAGCGGCGGACGCCGCCTTCGAGGCGGCGCGTCCGGGCGCGAAGTTCAGCGATCTGAACGCGGCGGCGTGGCGGGTCATCGCCGAGCGACTGGACGAGTGGGGCATCCTGCCGGTGCCGGCCGCCGAGTCCCTCGACCCGGAGACCGGGCATCACCACCGCCGGTACATGGTCCACGGCACGAGCCACCACCTCGGCCTCGACGTGCACGACTGCGCGCAGGCACGACGCGAGCTCTACGCGGGCGGCACGCTCGAAGCGGGCATGGTGTTCACGATCGAGCCGGGACTGTACTTCCAGATCGACGACCTCACCGTGCCCGAGGAGTACCGCGGCATCGGCGTGCGCATCGAGGACGACATCCACCTGACGCCGGACGGCCCGGTGAACCTGTCGGCGGCGATTCCTCGCACGGCGGATGAGGTCGAGGCCTGGGTCGCGCGGCTGTCGTCGTGACCTCGGCAGCATCCTCCCCCTTCACCGACCCACCCGCCTTCACGACGCGCCCGACCCTGACGGGGTCGTTCGGGATGTCGGCGTCCACGCACTGGCTCGCGACCGCGAGTGCGCAGGCCGTCCTCGAGCGCGGCGGCAACGCGTTCGACGCCGTCGTGGCCGGCGGCTTCGTCCTGCACATCGTCGAGCCGCACCTCAACGGACCGGGCGGAGATCTCGTCGGCATCTTCGCCACCGCGGACGATCCGGCGACGCCGGTCGTCCTCATGGGTCAGGGTCCCGCGCCCGCCGGGGCGACGATCGCGCACTTCCGCGCGGAGGGGCTCGACCTCGTGCCCGGCGCCGGCGGCCTCGCGGCGGCGGTCCCCGGATCGGTCGACGCCTGGCTCACCCTGCTGCGCGATCACGGCACGTGGGAGCTCGGCGACGTGCTCGCGTACGCCATCGGATACGCGAGGGACGGGCATCCGCTGCTCGCGCAGGCGAGCGCCGTGATCGCCCGGGTCGCATCGCTGTTCACGGCGCACTGGCCCTCATCGGCCGAGCTGTGGATGCCGGGCGGCCGGGTGCCGGAACCGGGCACGATCTTGCGCAACCCCGCCTACGCCGCCGTTCTGCAGGAACTCGTCGACGCGGGCTCTGCCATCGAGGGCACCGGGCGAGTCGCTCGCGCCGAGCGCATCGACGCGGCGCGCCGCGAGTGGAAGTCCGGGCGGGTCGCGCACGCCGCCACGGCTTTCCTCGCAGTGCCCCACCGCCACTCCGACGGCGCCGATCATGCGGCGGTGATCACCGCGGACGATTTCGCGGGGTTCGATGCCGGGTACGAGGCGGCCATCGCGATCGACTTCCGCGGACACACGGTCGCGAAGGCGGGCGCCTGGACGCAGGGTCCCGCCCTGCTGCAGGCCCTGCGCATCCTCGACGGCCTCCCCGAGATCGATCCCTCGACCCCCGCGGGCGCGCACACCGTGCTGGAGGCGCTGAAACTCGCCCTCGCCGACCGCGACGCGCACTACGGCGATGCGGACGTGCCGATCGACGTGCTGCTGTCCGAGGAGTACGCCGCGACGCGGCGCACTCTGATCGGCGAAAGCGCGTCACGGGAGTGGCGCCCGGGCTGCATCGACGGCCCGCCGGCGTTCCGACCGCCCCTGCGGGCGGCCGCCGCCGACCCGGCGGACGGCTTGGGCGAGCCGACGGTCGCGCGCTCGGGGCGGACCCGCGGCGACACGTGCCACATCGACGTCGTGGACCGGTGGGGCAACATGATCGCGGTCACGCCGTCCGGCGGCTGGCTGCAGTCCTCCCCCACGATCCCCGAGCTGGGATTCTGCCTCGGCACACGGCTGCAGATGGCCTGGCTCGACCCGGAATCCCCGTCGACGCTCCGTCCGGGACGACGGCCCCGCACCACGCTCTCCCCGACCCTCGTGCTGCGCGACGGACGCGCGGTCGTCGCGCTCGGCACCCCGGGAGGCGACCAGCAGGAGCAGTGGCAGCTGCCGGTGCTCCTGCGCATGATCGTCGGCGGCCACACGGCTCAGGAGGCGATCGACGCTCCGTCGCTGCACACGACGGCCCTCGTCGACTCGTTCTGGCCACGCGGGTGGGTGCCCGCGGGAGCCGTCGTGGAGGACCGTCTGGGCGAGGACGTCATCGCGGACCTTGAGCGGCGCGGGCACGACGTCGTCCGCGCGGGCGACTGGGCGCTCGGCCGCGTCTCGGCGGTCGGACGGGATGCCGACGGCAGCGTCTGGGCGGCGGCGAATCCGCGCGGAATGCAGGGCTACGCGGCGGGGCGCTGACGACGCCCCAGCCGCGCTCGCGGAACGGGTTCCGCCGCGCTCGCTGAACAGTTCCGCCGCGCACACGGAGTTCCGCCGCGCTCGCGGAGGAGTTCAGCTGCGTTCGCGGAGGAACGCGGCCACGACGGGCGCCAGATCCGCGCCGATCTTCTCGGCCGGCCGCTTGCGGCCTTTCACCTCGAACGAGTGGCCTCCGCCGTCGATCCAGGCGACGGTGGCATCCCGGCATCCCGCGACGACGCGCGCGAGCTGATCGTGCGGATCGATGAACGGGTCGTTCGTGCCCTCGACGAACAGCTGAGGCTCCGTGATCGACGGCAGGTGCGCGGAGCGCTCCTTCGACGGATCGCCCGGCGGATGCAGCGGGTAGCCGAGGTAGACGAGCCCGGCGGGCGCGATGGCCCGTTCCGCCGCCGCCATCGACGCCATCCGACCGCCGTAGGACTTGCCCGCCGCCCACACCGGAGCCCCCTCGGCGCGCTCCGCGGCGAAGGACATCGCCGCCCGCCAGGCCGCCACGGCGTGCGACGCCGGTCCCGGCATCCGTCGCCCCGCCTCGAGGTAGGGGAACGCGAACCGCAGCGTGGCGACGCCCGCGGTCCGCATGCCCGCGGCGAAGCCCACGAGGAACGGATGCCGATGACCGGCGCCCGCGCCGTGGGCGATCACGATCGTGGCCCACGCGCTCTCGGGCCGCTCGTGGTCCGCCGACACCGTGACGGGTCCGGAGGGAAGCTCGACCCCGAGTCGGACTTGCGTCTCGGACTCCGCGGTCACGGTTTCGGCGCGGCGGCCGGGTCGTCGTCGGCGGGGCCCTCGTCCTCGGGACCGGGCGCCGGCAGATCGCGCGTCTCGGGCGCGGCGGGATCCGCCGACGGCGGCGCCGGCGGCGCCGGCGGAACAGGAGGCGCAGCGGGTGGGACGATGCGCTCGCCGTAGCGCGGCGGTTCGGCGTCCACGGGTGATGCGGTCGGCGGCGCCGCGTGCGCCGTGTCCACGGCGGGGCGTCCCAGCACCTGGCGGGCCTTCTGCACGCTGCCGTCCGCGATGTGGATCTCGTACCGTTCCGCGATCACCTGCATGACGGAGGCGAAGTCACGGCGGCGGCGCACGAACGAGTACGTGATGATCCCGAGGAGCATGCCGATCGCGATGCCGACGAAGATCACGCCGACGAACGCCTGGATCGGCACCGACGGGCTGCCGATCACGAGGATGGCGGAGAACAGCAGCCCGAGCAGAACGCCGTTCACCGCACCCGAGCGTGCGGCTGTCGCGTAGCCGAGTCGGCCGGTGATCTTCTCCACCGAGCGCAGTCCCTGGCCCACGATCGCGATGTCGCGCGCGGGCACCTCTGCGGCGATCAGCTGTGAGACGGCTTTCTGCGCGGCCTCGTACGTCGGGAAGCCCGCCACGGTCTGGCCGACCTCTTCGAGGGTCTGCGGGTACCTCCCGCCGTTCATGCTCATCGCCCCATCTTCCCACGCCCACCTGGACCCACCCTCGCGGGTCCACCGGGCTACGCTGGAGCGTGTGAGCACGCAGAGGGTCTTCGTCGCACGCCTGTCGGGGTGCTCCGTCTTCGACCCCGCCGGCGATCGACTCGGCAAGGTGCGCGACGTCGTCGTGATCTATCGCAAGGACGATCCGCCACGGGTGGTCGGACTCGTCGTCGAGATCCCCGGTCGCCGCCACGTGTTCGTCTCGATCGGGCGCGTGACCTCGATCGCCACCGGGCAGGTCATCACCACGGGCCTCATCAACGTGCGGCGGTTCCAGCAGCGCGGCGGCGAGGTGCGTGTCATGGCCGAGCTGCTGGGTCGACGCGTGTTCCTGACCGACGGCAGCGGTTCGGCCGTGATCGAGGACGTCGCGATCGAGCGCAACCGCCTCGGCGAGTGGGATGTGGGGCAGCTCTTCCTGCGCCGGCCGCGTACGAGTGCGTCGCCGTTCGCGAAGGGGCCCACGACGTTCGCCGGCTGGTCGGAGGTGCGCGAGCAGAACTCCGGCGAGGCGCAGTCGGCCGAGCAGCTCGTCGCGTCGTTCTCCGACCTGAAGCCCGCCGACCTCGCGAACACGCTGCTCGACCTGCCGGACGAGCGCATGATCGAAGTCGCCGAGGAGCTGTCGGACGAGCGTCTCGCGGATGCCCTCGAGGAGATGCCCGAGGACGAGCAGGTCCACATCCTCGAGCAGCTCGGCGACGAGCGCGCCGCCGACATCCTCGACGCGATGGAGCCCGACGACGCGGCCGACCTGCTCGGCCAGCTCCCGGACGCGCGCTCGGAGCAGCTGCTCGACCTCATGGAGCCCGAAGAGGCCGAGGACGTCCGCGCACTGCTGCAGTACGGTCCCGAGACCGCGGGCGGACTCATGACGAGCGAGCCCATCGTGCTCTCCGCCGACGCGACGGTCGCCGAGGCCCTGGCCCTCATCCGTCGTCACGAGCTGCATCCCGCCCTCGCCGCCGCCGTGTTCATCACCCTCCCCCCGTATGAGACGCCCACCGGTCGCCTGCTCGGGACGGTGCATTTCCAGAGGATGCTGCGCTACCCGCCGCACGAGCGCCTCGGCGCGATCATCGATGACACGCTCGATCCGGTGCCGGCGACCGCCTCCGCCGCCGAGGTCGCCCGCATGCTCGCCAGCTACAACCTGGTGTCACTCCCCGTCGTCGACAAGGCGCGGCGCCTCGTCGGCGCGGTGAGCGTCGACGACGTGCTCGACCACCTCCTCCCCGACGACTGGCGCTCCCACGGCGGTGACGACGAGCCGGCTGCGCCGGCGGTTCCGCTCACGAACGCGCCGACCCCGAGGAGGCGCTGATGGCACGGTCCTCGCGCCAGCCGGCCCTCGACGCGCCCCGCGGCCGTCCGGGCATGCTCAGCCGCAACCCCCAGCCGTCGCGCGACAGGTTCGGACGGTTCTCCGAGGCGTTCGCGCGCGGGATGGGCACATCGGGCTTCCTGATCGGCATGACCGCGTTCGTCGCGGTGTGGCTCGCATGGAACACGTTCGCCCCCGTCGAGCTGCAGTTCGACCCGCGCGCGACCAACTTCACGCTTCTGACGCTCATCCTCTCGCTCCAGGCCTCGTACGCCGCACCCCTGATCCTCCTCGCGCAGAACAGGCAGGATGACCGCGACCGCGTGCAGATCGAACAGGATCGCCAGCGCGCCGAGCGCAACCTGGCCGACACCGAGTACCTCGCCCGCGAGATCGTCGCGCTGCGCATGGCGGTCGCGGACTTCCACCACGACGTCGTCACGAAAGACGTCCTGCGCGCCGAGCTGAAGGCGATGCTCGAGAAGATCGACGACCACGACGAGGGCGATGCCGGCGGCGAGATCCGATGACGGCGGATGACACCGCCGCAGCCGTGCGGCACGCGGTCGGCGCGGTCGTCGACCCTGAACTGCGTCGCCCGCTCGCCGAACTGGGCATGCTCCGCGACATCGCGGTCGCGGACGGCGTCGCCACGGTCGGGATCGTGCTCACGATCGTGGGATGCCCCGCGGCCGAGCGCATATCGCGGGAGGTGACCGCAGCTGCGGCATCCGTACCGGGCGTCGCAGAGGTGCGTCTGCACGTCGGAGTGATGACGCCCGATGAGCGACATGCTCTCACCGAAAGCCTCCGCGGCGGTCGCGCCGCCCGCGAGATGCCGTTCGGTCCCGACTCGCTCACCCGGGTGATCGCGGTCACGAGCGGCAAGGGGGGCGTCGGCAAGTCGACGGTGACGGCGAACCTGGCGGTCGCGCTCGCCGCCCGCGGGCTGTCGGTCGGACTCGTGGATGCCGACGTGCACGGCTTCTCGATTCCGGGGCTCCTCGGTCTCGTGGACGCCGACGGCAACGTCCCCCAGCCGACGCGGATCGACGACCTCATGCTTCCCCCGGTCGCGCACGACGTGAAGGTGATCTCGATCGGGATGTTCCTGCGCCGCTCCGGGGACGAGGCGCCGGTCGGCGCCGTGGCGTGGCGGGGGCCGATGCTGCATCGCACGGTGCAGCAGTTCCTCACCGACGTCTTCTTCGGCGACCTCGACGTCCTTCTCCTGGACATGCCGCCGGGCACGGGCGATGTCGCGATTTCCGTGGGGCAGCTCCTCCCCCACGCCGAAGTGATCGTCGTGACGACACCGCAGTCCGCGGCATCCGATGTCGCCGTCCGCAGCGGGCTGGTGGCCCGCCAGACAGGTCAGCGCGTCACGGGGGTCGTCGAGAACATGGCGGCGATGAGCATGCCCGACGGCTCCGAGCTGGCGCTGTTCGGCAGCGGCGGCGGAGCGGAGGTCGCCGCATCGCTCTCAGGCGGAGGAGCGGACGTCCCGCTGCTCGGCTCCATCCCCCTCAGCCCGCATCTGCGCGGGGACGGCGATGCCGGCACTCCCGTGGTCATCGCGCATCCGGACGATCCCGCGGCGCGGGCGATCACACGGATCGCGGAGACCATCGCGGGGATGCCGCGCGGGTTGTCCGGACGTCCGCTGCAGGTCCGACCGCGCTGATGGCGGTCAGGCTCTCCGGGGGTGTCAGGTCGCTTCGCTGTCGAAGGGCGGCGGATCCTCGGCCGTGAAAGTCCTCGGCGCGCTCTTCGGCTTCGTCAGTGCGCTGGTCGTCGTGACGGCGGCTGCCGCACCCGCCGCGCGCACGGTCGGCACGGGCGCGTCGTCCAACAGCGCTTCCCGGATGATGCGACGCGGATCGTACTGCCGGGGGTCGAGCGTCCGCCAGTCGACGTCGTCGAAATCGGACCCCATCTCGTCCTTCATGCGCGTCTTCGCCGTCGTGACGTACTCTTTCGCCTTGCGGACGAAGCGCGTCAGGCTCTCGACGTAGCGAGGCAGCCGCTCGGGCCCGATGAGGAGTCCGGCGACGAGTCCGATCAGCAGAAGCTTCTCGATCGTGAGCCCGAAGAACATGCATTCAGGTTACCGCCGCGCCTGAGGGTCGCGTGCCGCCCGCCCGCGTAGGCTGGCCGCAAAGGAGCACCGATGGGCGAACACGACGCGAACCACCGCTTCGCCGCCGAGGCGACGATCGAACCCGATCACATCGCGCGCGCCCGGGCGCACGCACTCGAGCTCGGCGCGGCGCCGATCAGCGCGCCGGTGGGGGCGCAGTGCGCCGTGATCGCGGCCGTGTCGCAGGCGCTCAACATCGTCGAGATCGGCACGGGGGCCGGGGTGTCGGGGCTGTGGCTCCTCCACGGGTCACCGCGGGCCACGCTCACGACGATCGACAGCGAGCCGGAGCACCTCGGGGCGGCGCGTCAGGCCTTCGCCGACGCGAAGATCCCGCCCGCGCGCGCCCGCTTCATCACCGGTCGCGCGGCAGAGGTGTTGCCGAGGATGAACGAGGCGTCGTACGACATCGTGCTCGTCGATGCCGACCCCGACGGTGTCATCGAGTACGTCGAGCACGGTCTGCGTCTCGTTCGCGCGGGCGGGACGGTCCTCGTGCCCCGCGTGCTCGGCAACGGCGCGGTCGCCGATCCTGTCCGCCGGGACCCCCTCACGGCGGCCTACCGTTCGCTCATCCAGGAGACGCAGGCCTCTCCGGCGGTCATCGGCGCTTTGTCGATCGTGGGCGAAGGGCTGCTGCAGCTCACGACCCGGCCGCGGGACTGAGCTCAGGGCCCGGCGGCAAGGCTGACCGTCGGACGTCCCTCGACACGTCGCGAGGCCGGCGGCGGGTACGCGAAACGGCCGGTCCGAAGACCGGCCGTCGGCGTGTGGAATGTGATCAGGCGGCGTTGACGACACCGCCGAGCACGTCGTAGAGCTCCTTGGCCTCAGCGTCGTTCACCGAGACGACGAGGCGTCCCCCACCCTCGAGCGGCACGCGCACGATGATCAGTCGACCCTCCTTCACGGCCTCCATCGGCCCGTCTCCGGTTCTCGGCTTCATGGCTGCCAT
>CAYOQY010000010.1:0-41885 GCA_964406225.1 uncultured Microbacterium sp. | reverse complement strand
TCGCGATCACCGGGTTCATCACGATCGGCGTCGTCACGAGGTTGGAGTACGTCGTCACGCGCGACTGCGTGAAGTTCTGGCCCTGCTGCAGCTCGACGATCGAGCCGCCCGCCTGTGTCGAGACGAACACCGTGCTCTGAGCGTCGTACATGGGCGTGCGCGTCAGCGAGTATGCCGCCGCAGAACCCACTCCGAGAAGAGTTGCCAGAACGATGATGAGCCAGTTCTTGCGGAGGATGCGGATGTAGTCGGTGAGCTCCATGACGCCTTTCCCTCATGGGACGCGCTCGAGGAGACGGAACGCGGTGGGGGCCCTGAGGTCACACCATCGTCGCACGGAAGCGTTTCATGCTCCGAGCCGGTTCATGACAGGCGTGTTAAGGTCCGCGCGGGAGTTTCTGGCCCGACGATGCGCTTTTCCCGCGTGATTCCGGGGCTTTCTGGTGATCTTCGGTCGACGCCGGGCGCCGGATGCCGAAAGGTCGCGTCCCCCGAAATGGGGACACGCGTCCCCCGAAGTGGGGACAGACTTCGTGTTGCAGGAGTGCGTAACGTGGTGATCGGCCCCCGGAGCGATGCCCTCAATCCGGGGGCCATCTTCATGCCCGGGCAGGAATGATCAGGCCGGCTGAGCCGCCTTCAACACCCGCGCGACCTCGTCCAGAGCCGGCACGAGCTGCCGCGCCGAAAGCTCGTACGTCTGCCACGAACGTCCGTACGGGTCGATCACGTCGTCGTCTTCGGGCGTCTCGGGAGGCATCACCATGCCGCGGCGCCCCGCGACCAGCAGCGCTGCAGCCCGGACGCGGTCGCCCGGGGTCTGCGCCGAGGCGCTGCCGGCGGCATCCCGGATCTCTTCGTCCGAGATGTCGGCGGCGAGACGTGCGAACTCGCGCGCCGTGAACGTCGCACGCAGCCTCGACGGGGCGAGCTCAGCCACTTGTCGCCGGTGGTCGCGCGTCATCGTGATGATCAGATCGGGGTCGACGAGCAGCTGCTCGGTGAGGAAGCGCGACCGGTGGCCCGTCGAGTCGGCGGTCGGAACCCCGAGCTGGTCGGCCAGCGCGAGAGCCTCGGGGGTCATCGGCGCCGCGCGCAGCCCGCGGGTGCCGGCGCTGGTCACCCGCGCGTCGGTGTCGCCCAGGTGCCGTCGCAGCAGCTGCTCGGCCAGCGGCGAACGGCAGATGTTGCCGGTGCAGACCGTCAGGACCTCGAACACGGGCGTACCTCCAGAGGCTGGTAGCGTTCGGCGCATGTCGCTCGACTCTACCGACGTGCACGCCGTGGTTTCTGACGAGGGGACCGGGGCTGCGCGAGCGGTTGCCGCGGAGTCGGCGCCGTCGACGCGGGCGGGACGCCGCGGGGCGGCATCCGGCGATCAGGGCGAGTCGGGGGAGTCGAGCCGGCGTCGTGACTGGCGCCTCGGCGGACGCACGGTGCACCCGTGGCGCTCGCACGTGCTCGCCGTCGCGCTGCTGGGCATCGGGCTCGGCGTGATCCTCGGCGGGGTGCTGTCGATCGTGCTGCCGGCCCCGTGGAGCGGATATGCCGCAACCGGCATGCTCTGGCTCGGGATGCTCGTTCCCATCGTCTGGGCGTTCACCAGGTCTCGGCCGGCGGGGCTGCTGCGGATCCGCTGGCTGGACCTGCTGTGGGGTGTCGGCCTCGGCCTGCTGCTGCGCATGGTGCAGGGCTGGCTCGCCGTCGCGGCGGGAGGTTCAGGCGCGCTGCCGTCGTACCCGTCGATCGGCGGCTCGCTGCCGGAGGGCTTCGTCTTCGCCGACGTGATCGCGCCCGTGGTGATCGCGCCGGTGCTCGAGGAGTTCTTCTTCCACGCCGTCGTGCTCGTGTCGGTGTACACGCTCCTGCGGCGTCCGGTCGGCCGGCTGATGGCCGGCATCGTCGCGGTCATCGTCAGTACCGCGCTGTTCGTGCTCATGCATTCGCTCACCGGCGCGCTGCCCGTCGACACGGTGATCTCGCTGACCCTGCTGGGTCTGGTGTGCGGCGGACTCGTGATGCTGACCGGGCGCATCTGGCCCGCCGTGCTCGTGCACGTCGTCTACAACGCGAGCTTCGTCGTGCTGGCGCTCGCGGGGACATACCTGGGCTGAGGCCGACGGTTGTCGTGCTGCCGCGGCGGCGGCATCCACAGGGAAGTCATTCGCTGTTCGAACCCGCGACGTCGACACGGCCGTCCACCACTTGCCAGCGGCCCTGGACGATCGACCAAGAGCGTCGGTAGATCATCGTCGCCGCGATCGTGCTGCCGTGATCGACGACCACGACGTGTGCACGTGAGGTGGTGCCGCCCTCATCTCCCCGATGCACGGTTTCGCGCCCCAGTTCTCTGAGCGAGATGAATCGCGTGGCCCCCGAGGCGTGGCGCTCGAGGTCGGTCGTGCGATCGATCACGGAGCCGTCCGGAAGTCGGAAGCGCAGGTCCTCGGCGAGGAGAGAGCGCAGAGCGTGCGTATCGCCGGCCCGCATCGCTTTTTGGAGGTCGTCTTCCGCTTCGTCGAGAGTGCGGCCGTCGGCATCCGTCCTCGGCGCTTTCTCCACCGCTCGCCGCACGGACAGCATCCCGAAAGTCGCCCCGATCCAGGCTGCCCACCCGATCGCCTTATAGAGCCAGAACGCTCCGTCCGAGAGCGCGTCGGCCGGAGTCACGAAATTCGTGGCGGCGAACACCAGCGCGGAGTTGACCAGGGCGTGTCCCCACGCGGCGGCCCACACATTGCCGGCGAGCTCTCTGGCGGCGCCGAGCACCAGGGAGGCGGCGATCAGATCGATCGTCGTGGCGAGCACGGTGCGCCACGCGAGATCTCCCTGGATGCCGTACGCGAGGAGAAGAGGGACGTGCCACGCTGCCCACACCAGACCGATCCCGGCCGCCGTCCACCAGAATCCTCTGGTTCCGCGCACCTGCGTCCACAGATAGCCCCTCCAGCCGAACTCTTCACCGCTGGCGGAGAGCAGCGCCAGAAGCGCGACGGGCAAGATGAGAAACGCGGTCGTACCCAGAGCCGGGTCGGGGGACCACCCCACGACGCCGCTCACCACTCCCACGAGAATCTGGGCGCCCGCAACGCTCGCGACGGCCAGCGTCACGAGCGCGACGGCGATCCAGGTGCGGGGGCCGTTCAGCGGCACCAGGCGCCAGAGATCCTTCACGGACGTGCGGCCGAGCGAGGAGCGATGCATGCGCCTGCGCAGCGGGCCGGCTGCCACGAGGACGGCCAGCGCGGGGATCCACTGCGCCAACGGCGTGGCCACGACGAGGTAATCGGCATCCACACCCAGCAGGGCGGGTGCGCACAGCAGCAGCACCGCCGCGAACGAGATCGCCAGGAAGACTCTGACCGCGGTTCGCTGCGCAATCGTGGTGCTTGTCTGGTGTGTCTTCATCGCTGTGCTTGGGGCTTCCTCGCTGTGCTCAAGTGTCGGACCTTCATCCGAGCGCTGCTGCTGCGAGACGGCGATCGGACCGCCGCGCGCTCTTCCACCGCGTGGCGATGATGACGATGCCCGCGAGCAGCGCGAGCTCTATGCCGCTCGCGACGAGATAGTACGTCCGTTCGCCGATCGCGGCGCCGACGATCGTGAGGGCGAAGGCCGACGCGACGACGATCTGCGCCACCCGGTTGATGCGGCGGGGCAGGAGTGCGGAACCCGCGATCATCAGAGCGGGGATCGCGACGTACAGCACGATTCCGAGCAGGAACGCGTCGTCGATGGTGAACACGAATGCGCGTCCCGCCTCGATCTGGGCCCGGACGTCCGCGCGATAGAAGGCGAAGATGTCGACGAACGCGACGACGAACATGGTGCTGGTCCACAGCGCGGTCAACGCGAGGCGCGGGTGCGCCGCGTCGGACGCGGTGTCATAGGCGAGAGGCATGTGGATTCCTTCCAAAGTTTCCTTACGGGTGTAAGTCTTGCGTGAGCATCGTAGCCTTACGCACGTAAGGTGAGCAAGGATGGCACAGTGACCCGGCGAGGAACCCTGACGCGCGACCGCGTGATCGCGGCTGCCGGGGCCGTCGCCGACCGGTCGGGTCTCGCGAGCGTCTCCATGCGCAGCGTGGGTGCCGAACTCGGTGTGGAGGGCATGTCGCTCTACCATCACGTCGCCAATAAGGACGCGCTGCTGGACGCGCTCGCGGAGTGGGTCGTGGCGAAGATCGAGTTGCCTCCCCCGGGATCGCCGTGGCGTGTCGCGATGGAAGCGCGTGCGCGCTCGGCCCGGCAGGCGTTCGCGGCGCACCCGTGGGCGATCGGGATGATCGAATCGCGCCCCGCGCCCAGCGCGGCGCTGCTGACCCACCACGATCGGGTGCTCGGGTGGCTCTTCGATGCCGGGTTCTCGGCGCAGCTGGCGACGCTCGCCTTCTCCGCGGTCGACGCCTTCCTCTACGGATTCGCGCTCAGCGAGTCGACGCTCCCGTTCGAGCCCGGTCCGGGCGCCGAGGCCGAGTTTGCGACGCGCGTGGCGCCGGATCCGCGCACCTACCCGAATCTGGCCCGTTCGCTGGGCGATCTGTTGAGCGGCGGGGATTACGCGTACGCGGACGAGTTCGACGCCGGCCTCGCCCTCATTCTCGACGCGATCGAGGATCGGCTCGCAGAGGCCCGGAGCGCAGGAGATCCGCTGTCGGGGTGACTTCCGTCTCGCCCCCGTGGTCAGCAAGCGGTGCTGGTTTGCAGAGGTTTGTCATCCGAAGAGGGGACAGCGTTCGGTGTGATTCCGCGCTGCGGATTTCGTAGGCTGGAAGGACCCCACTACCCGCCAGGGGTATCCAGCTACCCCCCCCAGGAGTGATTCACCATGCGCCGGCGGGTCGTTCGCATCGCTTTCAGCGTGCTCCTCGCGATCGTGCTTCTGCCGGTCGCGCTGTACGGGTTCCTCGTCCTCGCCTCGCGGAAGGACGTCGCCTACTACTACGGGTGAGTCCTCGTCTGCGCCCTGGGTTATCCACAGCTGGTCGAATCTTCGTTCGATGTCGGGGGTCGATGTCATCATGGAATATGGGCGTTCTGGTGAGCATGCGGGAGCGGATCGACCGCGTCGCCGCGTGCTCCGGATGGGACGATGAGTCGGAGTCGCTTCTGACTGCTCTGCGTGGTCTCGACACGGATGCCGTGATTGAGGTCATGGGCCTGGTGTCCGCGGTGAAGCACGACGCCGACCGCATCGTATCGGTCGGAGCGGCTGTGATAGCGGAGCGCTCGACGCGCGACAAAGGGCAATCGGGTGCAGCGGCGGAGCGCGGACACGCCTCACCAGTGTCGCTCGTGCAGTCCATCTCGGGCGGGTCGCGAGCGGATGCCGCGCGCGCCGTCCGCATCGGCGAAGCGCTTCTCGAGGCGGCGGATGCGGGGAACGAAGATTCGGATGTGGAGGTCAGCGAGGGGCTGGTTTCAGCTGTCGGCGCGATCGTGGTGCCGTGGCATGAGCCGCTCGGTCGGGCGATGCTGTCAGGGGCGCTGACGCCCGCGAAGCACGACGCGATCCTGCGGGGATTGGGCGAGCCGCCGGTGGTGGTCGAGGCTTCGGGCGTGGAGCTCGGGGCTTCTGCAGTGTCGAGTCTCGGTGGTGTCGACGAGGAGGCCGTGCGTGAGGTGTGGCGCCTCGCGGCGATCCAGCTGATCGGCGAGGCCGACGGTGTCGAGGTCGAAGAGCTCGCCCGCCGGTCGCGGCAGGTGCGCGATGCGCTCGACCCGGTCGGTGCCGAAGAGCGGCACGCGCGCCGGTTCGAGCGCCGGTCCTTCCGGATGTGGACGGATGCCGACGGCATCCGTCACTCGCACATGACGTTCGACGACGAGAACGCCGCGTTCTGGGAGGCGGTCATCGGCGCCGCGCTCCGCCCCCGGCGTGGTGGACCGCGGTTCATGACCGACGCGGAGCGGGCGGCGGCAGAAGAGCTGGTCTCGGATCCGCGGTCGAACGAGCAGCTGACGTACGACCTGGTGACGGACGTGTTCCGGGCCGGCGCGCTGGCCACGGCATCCGATGTGTTCGGCGCGCGGCAGCCCGGCGTTCGCATGATCGTCGTGCGCGATGCGATCGGTCCACGCGATGCGTTCGGACGGATGCGGGCTACGGGGCACTTCGAGGACGGCGGCGACGCGATCGCCGGTTCGGTCATCGATCGGGCACTGTGCGAGGTCGGCACCGTGCATGTCACGGTCGACACGTGCGGCAATCCGCTCGATGTGGGGCGGGAGCAGCGGCTCTTCGCCGCGAAGCATCGGCTCGTGCTCGCCGTGCGCGACGGGGGGTGCATGTGGCCCGGGTGCCGCGTGCCGCCGTCGTATTGCGAGGCCCATCACATCGACCACTGGAGCGAGGGTGGTCGTACGGACTGCGATCGCGGCATCCTGCTGTGTCGATTTCACCACATGCTGCTGCACAATGCGGGGTGGAGGATCCTCCGCGACGAGCGCGGGCCGTTCGTGCTGCACCGACCACCGGGGACGGTGGGGGAGCCGATCGTGCTCGGGTCGAAGTCCGCGGTGCGATGGGCGTGGGATCCGCCACCGCCCGAGGCCCGCGCGGGGTGGCGTGCGGCCTGAGGGGTGAGCCGTGATCGGCGTGCGAGGCGCGGGCAGTGGGTTGGTGCTCGGGTGAGATGCGTCATAGCGCGGGCTGAGGGCGCGGTGTGAGCTGGTGCGCCGGTGGGTTCGGGGTGGCGAACGCACGGGTTCGCGTCGAGTGCACGGGATGGATGGGCACACAAGGCGTGCGTTGGTCGGTAAGCCGTGCACTCGACGCGCGGTGCGGGCGGGTGACGGTGCCGACGCAGGCGAATCGGCCGGTGTAAGCTGACGCCGCTCCTACCCGTGGAGTGAGGCAGCGTCCGTGACCCCATCCCGAGATCCCGACGCCGACACGCAGCGAGCCGCGGCGGCGTCCTCCGGCGCGCCCGCGACCGAGCCGGAATCCGACCGCGACCGCGCTCTCGCAGCCCTGTTCGGCGCGTCGGCAGAGACGGCGTTGACGCCGACCGAGCGCTCGGCGGCGGAGGAAACCGCCCGCCACGACCAGCTCGCCGCACTGTTCGGCGGGTCACCGGTGCCGGGTGCCGCGGATACGGGTGCGGGTGCCAGTGCGCCGGGTGGCGCGGATACGGACGGGCAGGTTGCCGCGGGTGCGCCGGGTGGCGCGGATGCGGCGTCGCCGGCGACCGCGGCCGCGGGTGCGCCGGTTGCCTCGCGGTCGATGGATGCGGGGACGGCCGACGCGACGGATGCGGCGCTCGCCGCGCTGCTCAGCAGCCGGGCGGTGCAACCACCCGTTGCTGACACGGTCGCAGCGGGCACAGATGCGGCCGACGCGGCGCCGGTGCAGACCCCGGCGGAAGATGCTGCCCAGGCCGCAGAGATCGCCCCGGCCCGGGGGATACGGCGCGGTCGGCGACGGCGGACGACCGTGGACGGGGCCGAGGGCACGCCGGCTGCGATCCCGCAACCTCCGCCCGTCGAGGAAAGCCTGCCGGATGCGGCGACAGCGCCCGAAGAACGGCAGGGAGTGCCCGGGTGGCTCGCCGCCGCAGCGCCCGTGGGCGCGGCTGCGGCACGGAACGACGAGTCGGCCCCCGCGGACGCCGGTGCCGACGTCGACAACGATGACGATCCGCTTGCGTGGCTCGGATTCGCGGACGAACCGGCATCCGCCGACGACACGGCCGGCACCGAGGACGAACCGGCGCGAGTGGCGGCGGATGCAGATGCTCCCGCGGCGCCGATGCCCGCCGTCGACTGGGCATCGCTCGTGAACGGCACGGCCGCGACGAGCGTGCTGCCGACGGTCGCCGATGACGCGACCGAACTGCTCGGAACCCCGGGGCCGCGCCGCACCGCCGACGACGACGCCACCCGCGTGCTCGGCGCGACGGCCGTGGGTGCGACCGCGGGAGCCGTGGGTGCGAGCTCTGCCTCCGCTCTTGGAGGCGTGTCGACCCCTGCGCCCGTCACGGCGACCGTCGATCCGGCGGCCGGATCGTTCTCGCCGACCGAGAAGCGCGGCGTCCGGGCGTGGAGCAGGAGAGTGCGCTGGTCGGTCGCGATCTCGATCGTGCTGCTGGCGGGCGTCGTGGCCGGATCGATCCTGATCGCGCAGACCGTCGCGGCGAACTCGCGCGAAGCGCAGGAACTCAGCGCCGCCGTCGCCGACCTCGAAGCCGCCGAAGCGGCCGCCACCGAACCGGAGTTCGCGCTGCAGGAAGCGATCGGCATCTACGACGACACCGTCGAACTCGCGCAGACCACCGCGGACAGCGCCGGGCCGCCCCTCGCCGCGGTCGCCGGGATGACGGATGAGACGCTGCTGACGGCGTCGAACACCGCCCTCGCCGACCTGGTCGCGCAGCTCGCCGTCGACACCGCGTTCGAGACACCCGCGGCGTACGAGCGGGGAGACGTCGACCTGACCGACCTCGGCGCGATCGCCGCCGCGACCGAGGCGGCCGAGGCCCATGCGACCGCCGTGACGGCCGCGACCGACGAGGTCCGCCTCGCGCAGGCGGCGCTGCAGCAGAAGCTCGACGCGCTGCGTGCCGCTCAGGTGGCACTCGGGGCGTCACTGCCCGCGACGGCGGAGGTCATCGCCGCCGAGAATCCGCGCGCCGAGCAGAGCTTCCGCGATGCGGTGATCGCCGCCGCCGCAGCCGTCCCCGCGGCGCAGAACGCCGGGGGATCAGGCGACGCCGAACTCACCGCCTACGCGGCGGCCGTGACGGCGCTGCGCGGCGACCAAGTGCGCGCCGAAGAGGTCGTGGAGCCGGTGCGCCCCGCGAACCCCGCGCCGCAGCCCACCCCGACGACGGACCCTGCACCCGCGCCGGACCCGGTCCCGCAGCCGACTCCGACCGAGACGGCACCGGTTCCGCTGCCGACCGATCCGCCGGTCACTCCGTAGAACGCCGGAGCCGCGGGTTCGGCATCCGCCCCCGATCACTCGGGAAGAGTCGGCGCGATCTCCTTGATGAACGACGCGAGGTCGGGGCCGAGGTCGTCCCGGTCGAGGGCGAGGAGGATGCTCGACTTCAGGTAGTCGAGCCGGTCGCCGGTGTCGTAGCGACGACCCGAGAAGATGACGCCGAGCACGGGGCCCGCGATCTCCTCGTCGGCGGCGAGCTCTTCGAGGGCATCGGTCAGCTGGATCTCGCCGCCCTTGCCCGGCGCGGTGTTCTCCAGCACCTCGAAGATCTCAGGCTTCAGGACGTAGCGCCCGATGATCGCGAGGTTGCTCGGCGCCTCGTCGGCGGACGGCTTCTCGACGAGGGCCTTGATCTTGACGACGTCGGCGGCGAACGTCGGCTCGACGTCGGCGCACCCGTAGAGGTGGATCTGCGACGGGTCGACCTCCATGAGTGCGACGACGGTCGCCGACTGCTCGAGCGAGACCTCGATCATGCGGGAGAGCAGCGGGTCGCGCGCGTCGATGAGGTCGTCGCCGAGCAGGACGGCGAACGTCTCCTGGCCGATGTGCTTCTTGGCGCGCAGCACGGCGTGACCCAGACCCTTCGGGTCGCCCTGGCGCAGGAAGTGGATGTCGGCGAGCGAGCTCGGCTCCATCACGCGCGCGAGCTTGCCGTGGTCGCCCTTCGCGTCGAGCGTGTGCTCGAGCTCGGTGACGCGGTCGAAGTGGTTCGCGAGCGCGTTCTTGTTGCGGCCGATGATGACGAGGATGTCGTCGATGCCGGCGGCGACCGCCTCTTCGACGACGTACTGGATCGCCGGCTTGTCGACGACCGGCAGCATCTCTTTCGGCATCGCCTTGGTCGCGGGCAGGAAGCGCGTGCCGAGTCCGGCGGCAGGGATCACGGCCTTGATGGAGGGGGATGTCATGATTCGACCGTATCGACGTCAGATGAATGGCGGGTTTCGTGACGGTCACACCCCGTCACGCATCGGATGCCGGACCGCATCGGATGCCGGGCCTACGGGCGGCCCATGCCGAAGTACGTCCAGCCGGCCGAGCGCCACGCGGCCGCGTCGAGGCAGTTGCGCCCGTCGACGATGATCGTGCCCGAGACGAGCGAGGCCGCGTGCTCGGGAGACAGCTCACGCCGGTACTCGTCCCACTCGGTGACGACGATGACGGCATCCGCCCCCCGCAGCGCCTCGTCGCGGTCTTCGACGTAGTTGAGCTGCGGATGCAGACGCTCGGCGTTCTCGATCGCGGCGGGATCGGTGATCGTCACCCACGCGCCGAGCCCGCGGAGGCGGATCGCGACATCGAGCGCCGGAGAGTCGCGAATGTCGTCGGAGTGCGGCTTGAACGCGGCGCCAAGCACCGTCACGTTCTTCTTGAACGCCGTGCCGCCGAGGGCCTGCACCACGATCTCGACGGCGCGGTCGCGGCGGCGGAGGTTGATCGCGTCGACTTCGCGGAGGAACGCGACCGATTCGCCGCGCCCCAGCTCTTCGGCGCGCGCCGAGAACGCGCGGATGTCCTTGGGCAGGCAGCCGCCGCCGAACCCGATTCCCGCGCCGAGGAAGCGGCGGCCGATGCGGGCATCATGCCCGATCGCGTCGGCGAGCTGCGTCACGTCGGCCCCGGTGACCTCGGCGATCTCGGCCATCGCATTGATGAACGAGATCTTCGTGGCGAGGAACGCGTTCGCCGCGACCTTCACCAGCTCGGCGGTCGCGTAATCGGTGACGAGGAACGGGGTGCCCTTCTCGACCGAGGGGTAGTAGATCTCGCGGAGGATGTCGGCCGCCCGAGCGCCCGCCTCGCCCTCGGGAACGCCGGCGACGAGCCGATCGGGGTCGATCGTGTCCTTGACCGCCCAGCCTTCGCGGAGGAACTCGGGGTTCCACACGAGGGTCGCGCCGGTCTCGCTCACGCGCGGCGCGAGCGATGCGGCCGTACCGACCGGGACGGTGGACTTGCCGGCGACGATGTCGCCCGGTGCGAGAAAGGGGAGCAGCCCGTCGACCGCGGCGTTCACGTACGTGAGGTCTGCCGCGTACCCGCCCGCCTGCTGGGGGGTGCCCACGCCCACGAAGTGCACGACCGCATCGGCTGCGGCTGACATGTCGGTCGTGAAGCGCAGATTGCCCGACTCGATGCCCGCGGTCAGCAGCTCCTGCAGCTCGGGCTCGAAGAACGGAGCCTGCCCCTGCGAAAGCTGCGCGACCTTGCGCTCGTCGACGTCGATGCCGACCACGTCGTGGCCGATCGATGCCATCGCGGCGGCATGCACCGCCCCCAGGTAACCGCAGCCGATCACAGAAAGTCGCATCACGTTCCCCCATTCGGCGCCCCGGGAGGACGCTACCGCAATGCTTAGCAGTCGCGTGTAACGCCGGTGTGTCTGGCGGCGTTCGGCCTGGTGTCGGCCAGCCCGCCGTGTTACGTGTCCTTTGCATCTCCGTAACCTGACGCGACACTGCGGCGGATACGGTGTGAGCGGGCAGACACCTCTGCCGTCGCTCGACAGACCGGATGCGCATGCCTGAAGTCTCACGTCGAACCCTGCTCGCCTCGGCACTCGCCGTGCCGCTCGTCGTCGCGGGGTGCAGCCCGACACCCGAGCCCGACGCGGCGCCGACCGGCGATGTGCCGACCGACGACGCCCCCACCGACGGCGGGCCGGCCGTCGACACGGCGAGTCTCACGACGCTCGTTCCGTTCGGGCCGACCGGGGCGCACTGGCCCTCGCGTACGCCGACACGGCGAGAAAAGTTCGAGTTCGTGGTCGACGTGGATCCGACGTGGCCCGCGATCGCGGACGGCATCGCACGCGCCAACAACGCCGGCGCCGCCAAGCGCGCCGTGGTGCGCATCCGCCCGGGGGCACTGCCCGGCTACGGCGCGGGCTCGACGAGCAAGAGCGTGCTGAAGAACGTCGGAAAGCTCGGCCGCAAGACCCGGGTGCTCGTCGTGCCGCGCGACGGCGTCGGCACCGTCACGCTGGCGGCATCCATCCGCCTCGAGATGGTGCGCGGCGTCTCGTTCGTCGGCATCTGGGGATTCCCATACTCGGCGGTGTTCTCGGCCGCGCAGGACTTCGCGTGGGCGTGGTCGAAGGGGCAGGCCTTCAACATCACCGCGAACTCCAACGAACCGACCACGAACGTGGAACTCGTCGAGTGCGTCACGCCCGACGCGCGCCTGAACGACCAGGACGTGTGGGGCTTCCGCACCGCGGGACAGACGATGACCGGGGTGAGCGTGATCGGCTGCTACGTCGCGCCGTCGTACAAGGCCGCCGGATCGAGCGCGCACTGCGACACCCTCCAGCTGTCGGGTACGCACGCCGCCTCCAACGTCCTCATCAAGGACAGCGTCTTCTTCGCCTCCACGAATGCCGCCGTCATCCCGTTCGACCGCGCGTCGGATGTCGTCTTCGACCACACGCTCGTGGTCGGCGGCGACCGCATGCTGCAGAGATTCCCGTTGCCGGAGGGCGCGAACGCCTTCACATCGGGCTACCCGTCCGCCGTGAACGGCTCGGGCACGACCGACATCCTCTCGGCGGTGAACTCGACCTTCCTCGGGCCGGTGCGCGGTACGTGGAAGTCCGTCACGGGCAGCACGGTGTCGACGGCATCCCTTCCGGCCACCACCGCGGGGGCGTTCGTGTCAGATCTGACGCTGGCCGCGGCGACGACCGAATGGCTCGACCAGATGGCGCCGGTGCCGACCGACGCGCAGCTGCTGGCGATGTGGAAGGCGTGACCGGCGCGATGGTGACCGTCACACGGAGCATGCGATGACGCTGCGCGCACGCATGCTCGACGTCCTGCGCGCCGAGCCGCTCATCCGAGCGGTCGACCGGCTGCGGCTGCGGGCACGACCGGGGACCTCGCCGGACGGAACCGTCGTGCTCATCGCACCGCCGGGGCGCGGCAACATCGGCGACCAGGCCCTCGTCGAGGCGTTCGTCGAGTCGGTCGGCGTGCCCGTGATCGTCGTCGTCCGGTCGGTCTCGGACATCGACGTGCCGGACCATCTCGCGGACCGCATGACTCTCTTCCCGCTGCCCGCGCTCATCTACGGCACCGCGGTCGGCCGTGCGCGCGACGTCGCCAAGCTCTCGCAGGCTCTCGCAGGCGCCGCGTCGGTCGCGATCATCGGGGCCGACGTCATGGACGGCGCCTACGTGCTGCGCGCGTCGGTGAACCGGGCCGCGCTCGCGGAGCGGCTCGCGAAACGGGGCTGGCCCGTCCGCGTGATCGGGTTCAGCTGGAACGCCTCGCCGCACCCGGCGGCGCGCGCGGCGGTCGCGCGGGCGCAGCGCGCCGGAGTGACCCTGCTGATCAGGGATCCGCTTTCGGCCGAGCGCGCGCGGCGCGACGGACTCGTCGTCCGCGAGACGGCCGATGTCGTCTTCCTCGCCTCGTCCCGCGACGACTCGGCCATGGCGGAGTTCACGAGCGGCGAGCCCTACGCCCTCATCAACGCGTCAGGCCTGGTCGGCGCGGGCGACGACGTGCTGCGCGAGTACGACCGGATCGTCACGAGGCTGCGCGACCGCGGCCTGCACGTCATCGTCCTCCCGCACGTGTCGCGTCCGGGCGCGGATGACCTTCCGCTGTGCACCGCGATCGCCGAGCGTGCGGCGCAGCGGGCGGGCGCGGCGCCGGTCACCCTCGTCCCGCGCCTGCTGACTCCGTCGCAGATCCGCAGTCTCGCCGCCGGCGCGACCGTCGTCGTCACCGGCCGCATGCACCTCGCGGTGATGTCGCTCATGTCGGGGACGCCGGCGATCACGCTCGCGACGCAGGGCAAGGTCGAGGGGCTCATGCGACTCTTCGACGCGCCCGACCTGTGTGTCGAGCCCGGTCCCGGGCTCGACGCACGGGTGATCGTACGCCTCGACGCGGTGCTCGCCGATCCGCGTGCGAAGCGCGCGGCACTTCTCGAGCGACTGCCCGCGGTCACCGCGCTCGCCGGGAACAACGTGGACGGCATCCTCCCGTCTTCGACGGAGGTGCTCACGGCATGAGGTTCAACGGACTGTCGGTCGTGCAGAACGCACAGCGGGTGCGCGACGCCGCCTACTCCGCGTTCGTCGCGGGGGGTTTCGACGACTTCGGCCCGGGGAGCCGCATCATGCTGCCGTTCCGCGCGGGCAATGCGCACAAGGTCTCCATCGGACGTAACGTGCTGATCGGTCCGTCGTCGTGGTTCATGGTGCCGCGGCTGGACGCCTCCGGACCCGTCATCCACATCGCCGACCGGGTGCGCATGAACCAGACGTCGATCACCGCAGTCGAGCACGTGTCGATCGGCGAGGCCGTCGACATGGCCCGGGGCGTGTACATCTCCGACCACATGCACGGGTTCGACGACCCCGTTCTGCCCATTCGCGACCAGCCGCTCGTGCGCGTCGCGCCCGTGCGCATCGGCGCCGGCGCCTGGCTCGGGCAGAACGTCGTCGTGATGCCGGGCGTGACGATCGGCGACGGCGCGGTGATCGGCGCGAACAGCGTCGTCACGCGCGACGTGCCGGCTCGGACGATCGCCGTCGGGGCGCCGGCGAAGGTCTTGAGGACGATCGACGCATGATCCCCCACGCCGACACCCCGGCCGATGCCCTCACCGAGACGGACCGCCGGCCCGCGCGCGACCACGTGTTCACGTTCTCGTACGAGACCTACAACGACGCCGTCCAGCGCGGCATGATGCGTCCCCCCGACCGCATCCTGCAGACGCTGATGAGCAGCCCCCGGGTGCGCGGGCTGCTCGTGGCCAACCCGTATCGCTCGTACGCGAGCACGATCAGCCGCCGACTCGGCGGGCGCCAGGCGGCCTTTCCCGAATCCCCGCACCGGCGACTCGTGCAGCCCGTGCGCCTGGCCCGCGCCGACCCGACCACGCCGCGACGCCTGGTCTCGACGATGCGCCGGTACGACGCCGCCCTCCGCGACGCCGCCGACGCACTGGGACTCGAGTCACCATGCGTCATCACGACGAACCCGCTCGTCGCGGCGTTCGCGCCCTTCGCATGGGCGTCGACCGTCACCTATTTCGGTCGCGACGACTGGCTGAGCGCCGAAGACCGCTCCGTGTACTGGCCCGCCTATCGAGCGGCCTACCGCCAGATCAGCGAGGCGGAGATCGGTGTGGTCGCCGTCTCGCAGGAGATCATCGACCGCATCGACCCGCGCGGGCCGGCCGCGGTGGTGCCGAACGGCGTGGACCCGGGGGAGTGGACCGGCCCCCGGCCCGCCCCGCCCGCGTGGCTCGACGCGATCCCCGAGCCGCGCGCGATCTACGTCGGGACCCTCGACTCGCGGCTCGATGTCGACGGGCTGGCGGTGCTCGCCGCCCAACGCCCCGAACTGAGCATCGTGCTGCTCGGCCCGGCGGGCGACCCGGGCGCCACGCAGAGCGTGCAGGGGGTGCCGAACGTGCACATCCACGACGGAGTGGGGCGCGCCGAGCTCGTGGCGGCGCTGCGCAACTCGCAGCTGTCGCTGCTCGCGCACCGGCGCACGCCGCTCACCGAGGCCATGAGCCCGCTCAAGGTGTACGAGTACCTCGCCGCCGGACTCCCCGTCGTCTCGATCGACCTGCCCCCCGTGCGCGGCCTCGGCGATCGCGTGATCTTCGCCGACAGCACGGCCGACATGGCGGATGCCGTCGACCTGGCGCTGCGGATGGGGCCGGCATCCGAGGCCGACCGCCTCGCTTGGCTGCACGAGAACAGCTGGGCGGCGCGGCATCAGGTCATCCTCGACATGTCGATGCGGAGCCGTATGTTTCATCGGCGTGAAGAACACTTGCCGCTTCGGTGAACACTGGCCGCCGCGTCGTGACACGACGTCGGCGCCTGCCTAGCATGGGGAGTGGGGAGCCGAGCTCCATTCCCTTCTCCACCCGACGTGTCCATCCGGGCGCGGATTCCGGGGTCGACGAAGCCCTCACGACACTGATCATGTGACACCTGGGGGTGATCATGAGTCTCGTCGACCTGAGAGAAGCCGATTCTCCGCGTCCGAACGGGCACACGCCGTACACGCCGCCGCGCCGCGCCGCGGCACCCGACGAGGTGCTCGTCGACGGTGTGCGTGCGCCGGCGATCGGCATCCCCCGCCAGCCGGGCAACGCGGCGTGGTTCCAGCGCCTCCTGATCGGCATCACCGCCGGCGACGTGCTCGCGATCGTGGTCTCGATGGTCGTGGCCTCCCTGTTCTACATCGGCCCCGTCCAGCACCTCGGCGTGCTCTCGAGCGCGCCGACCCTCGCCGCTGCCGCCGTGCTGGCGGTGATCTGGCTCGTCGCGCTCTCGGGCGCGAAGAGCCGGGCGAAGCGCGTGATCGGCCACGGGGGCACCGAGTACCAGCGGGTCATCAACGCGACGTTGATCGCCTTCGGCAGCGTCGCGATCGTCTGCTACGTGGCGCAGATCGAGTTCGCGCGCGGCTATGTCGCGGCGGCGCTGCCGCTGGGCATCCTGCTGCTGCTGTCGAATCGACTGATCTGGCGGAAGGTGCTCGCCGAGATGCGCCGCCAGGACCGGTGCCTCGTCGGCGCGATCGTGGTCGGTTCGGCCACGGACGTCGACCGCACCGTGGCGGAGCTGCGTCGGAACATCCGGGCCGGGTACCGTCCGGTCGGCGTCTCGCTCACGGACGAGACCGACGAGATCGACCCCGCGATCGCCGAACGGCTCGCCGACCTCGGTCGCGTGTCGTTCGACGACGTCGTCTCGGTTGCCCGCTCATCGCGCGTGCGCGCGATCATGGTGGCCGGCGACCTGCCGGGCGGTCGCAGCGCGATCCGCGAGCTCGGCTGGGCGCTGGAGAACTCGCGATCGGAGCTCATCCTGGTCTCGCGCCTCACCGACGTGGCGGGACCCCGCGTGCACCTGCGTCCGGTCGACGGACTGCCCATGGTCCACGTCCAGCTGCCGCAGTATTCGGGCGTGAACCATGCGATCAAGCGGGGCTTCGACATTGTCACCTCGGGGCTCGCGCTTCTCGTGCTCGCTCCCGTCTTCGCGGTGATCGCGCTCGTCGTCCGCCGCGGTGACGGAGGCCCGGCGCTGTTCCGTCAGCAGCGCATCGGCGTGCAGGGCGCGCCGTTCACGATGCTCAAGTTCCGGTCGATGGTCACGGATGCCGAAGCGCGCCTCGCCGAGCTCTCGAGCGGCAACGACGGCAACGGCGTGCTGTTCAAGCTGCGCGACGACCCGCGCGTCACACCTGTCGGGCGCGTGCTGCGCCGCTATTCGCTCGATGAGTTGCCGCAGCTGTGGAACGTGTTCCGCGGGGACATGAGCCTCGTCGGGCCGAGGCCGCCGCTGCCGTCCGAAGTGGAGGGCTACCACAGCTACGAAACACGTCGACTCCTGACCAAGCCGGGCATCACCGGGCTGTGGCAGGTGAGCGGAAGGTCGGATCTCACGTGGGATGAGAGCGTGCGGCTGGATCTCTACTACGTGGAGAACTGGTCGCTCACCGGCGACCTGGTGCTGATCCTTCGCACCGTCGCGCAAGTCGTCAAACCGGACGGCGCGTACTGAGCGCGTCGTCGTATTTCTGGGGAACGGTACATGGGGAAGTCATTGATGGTGTGCTCCGGGGGCGGGCACCTGAAGCAGCTGTACACGATCGCGGAGAGACTGGGAGTCGCTCCGGAGGATCAGGTCTGGATCACGTTCGAGAACGCACTGAGCACGTCGCTCCTGGCCGACCGCGAAGTGCACTTCACGCGGTTCATCGCGCCGCGCGACCTGCGCGGCCTGCTGCCGCTGCGGAAGGTGGCGCGCCGCGTGCTGCGGATGCACGAATTCGACCGCGCGTTCAGCACGGGCTCGAGTCCGGGTGCGGTGGTGCTGCCGATGGCCGCAGCCCAGGGCGTCGACGCGCACTACATCGAGAGCGCCGCGCGTGCGGACGGACCGTCGATGACCGGCAAGATGCTCTCCGGCTTCCGCCGCGTGCACACGTACACGCAGTACCCGAGCTGGGAGAGCGAGCGCTGGGTGTACCGCGGATCGATTTACGACGGCTATGCGCCGGTGGCGGCCGCACGCCCGCGACCGAGCCGCATCCGCAAGGCCGTCGTGACGGTCGGTACGCAGGAGGGGTACCGCTTCGACCGCCTCTACGACGTGGCGGCGCCGCTGCTGGCGGACTGCGACGACGTGCTGTGGCAGACCGGGCCGCAGGACGTCTCGGCATGGGGGATCGACGGCCGTGACCGCGTTCCCCACGACGAGCTGAACGCGGCCATCCGGGAGGCCGATGTCGTGATCGCCCACTCCGGCACGGGCTCGGCACTGTCGGCGTTCGACCAGGGCAAGTCTCCCGTGCTGGTGCCGCGCACCGCGGCGCACCGCGAGCACGTCGACGACCACCAGGTGCAGATCGCGCGGGAGATGCACCGCCGCGGCCTCGCCACGATGTGCACGCCGGAAGAGCTCTCGGTCGACGTGCTGCTCGCCGCCGCCGAGCGGGGAGTCCGCCGCATCGACGCCCCGCCGATCGAGTTGCAGGGCGAATCCGAGCCGCCGGCGGGCCGGCCCGTGCCGGCACAGCGCGCCGCCTGATCGGACCGCGTCACGTGCGCCGGGCCCGGCGCGGTTGTGGGCCGGGCCCGGGCGCGGGTGGGCACGCGCGTCCGTCGGTCGTCTTGACCGTCCGGTGCGTGGTGCGTCGGCGGCGGCTCAGTCGGTGAGCGGCAGCGCGGGTTCGAGCGCGGCCCACGCGATCTCGGCGATGCGGGCCTGCCCCGCGGCCGACGCGTGGAAGTAGTCGATGGCCGAGATCTCGGTCTGCGAGAACGCGGCCGCGTGCACGGCGCCGTCATCCGAGATGCAGTTCGGCACGGCGGCGCACGCCTGCGCGATCGCGGTGTTGTACGCGTCGACGGTCGCGTCGACCTCGGCGCGACGAGCCTCGTCGCGTGCGGCATCCGAGTCCGAGTCGGCCAGGAGCGAGCGGCAGGACGGACTCTGATTCCACAGCCCGACCGCGCGGGGGTCGTCGCGCCCGACCGACCAGAGCTGCAGCAGGTCGGGAACGCTGAGCGCGAGGATCGTGGCATCGGGCAGGCCCGTGCTCACGCCGCCGAGCAGTGCCGCGTAGTCCGTCGCGAACTCGGCCGGAGGAGTCACCTCGGCCAGGCTCGACGTGCACGCGTCGTTCGCGCCGACCAGCACCATCACGACACCCGCCCCTGACCCCACCACCTTGTCGAGCATCGCGAGCGAGCCGGAGACGTCGCCACCGTCGGATGCCGCCCACACGTGTTCGCGGGTGCCGCCCTCGACGCCCGCGAGCCGCGTGGCGATCGAGTTCACGGTCGGATCGTCGCCCAGAGCCCACGAGACGGACGGGCAGGCGCCGACGTCGGCGCAGGCATTGACCCCGAGGCTCATCGAATCGCCGATCACGGCGATCGGCGTCGAGCCGGGCGTCGCGACCTGCGACGGCGCCGGCGTGGGCGCGGACTCCGCGCTCGCCGTGCAGCCGGCCATCGTGAGGACCGCGACAAGCAGGGCGGGCGCGGCGGCGGTCTTGCGGTGTCGCATGGATTCAGCTCTCGGTCGTGGCGCGAGGGGATTCGGAGTCGGCATCCGTGGCGACGGCGGACCTGGGTCCGCGCGCCTTCTTCACGAACTCGAGGATGCCGAGGTAGTCGCGCCGGTACGGCGGGATCACGGCGGCCAGGGCGAGCACGGCGGCCCCGGCCGCCCCGCCGATCAGCACCTGCAGCAGCGGGATGAGCGCATCCGCGGCCAGCGTCGCCGAGTACGACGCGGCGAACACGAGCGGCGTCAGGATGACCGGGCGCACGAGCGGCGCGGCGATGTCCTTCCCTCCGCGCAGGAACGTGCCGTGGATCGCCGCCCAGAAGCCGGGCACCAGCAGGACCATGGTCGTGAGTCCGTACAGCAGCGCGAGTCCGTCGATGCCGTTCCACCACACGCCCACGAAGAACATCGCGATCACGATCGGGCGGGTGATCAGGTAGTAGACCAGCTGACGGTGCGCGCGACCGAGCGTGATGTAGAGCCACCCCTGCACGTTGCCGATCGCCTGCGCCATCCCCGCGATCGCCAGGAGCGCGAACGCGCTCGCAGCCGCTTCCCAGCCCGGGCCGAGCAGCACGGCGATGAGCGGAGACGCGACCGCGGCCGCGATCGCGTACGTCGGAAGCGACAGGTACCCGATGATCGTCATCGATCCGCGCACATAGCGGCGATAGCGCTCGGCGTCGTCCTGCAGCCGGCTGAGCACCGGGAGGGCCACGCGCCCGATGGGTCCGTTCAGCTGCTGCTGAGGCAGCAGGAAGAGCGAGTAGGCCCGCGAGTACTGGCCGAGCGCGGCGGGTCCGAGCTGCGCGCCGATCACGACGTTGTCCATGTTGCGCGCGGCGTAGTTGAGCAGCTGGACCCCGAAGATGCTGCCGCCCGTGGCCAGGAGCGGGCGCACCTCGCGGCTGATCTGCGGCGGACCCCAGTGCAGTCGCGTGGTGACCCACAGGGCGATGAGCCGATACACCTGACCGGCGCCGGCCAGGATCACGAGAGACCACACGCCGAAGCCGAGGAACGCCGCGATGACCGAGAGCACCACGCCGACGACCATCGCGACGATGTCGATCATCGCGAGCGTGCCGAATCGCATGTCGCGCTGCGCCGCCGCCTGCATCGGCATCGCGATCGCGTTCAGAAGCAGGGTGGGGGCGATCGCGAGGGTCAGGATGACCAGGCGCTGCTCGTCGTACAGCGCCGCGATGAGCGGGGCCGACACGGCCACGACGATCGTGAGGACGCCGCCGAGCAGGAGGGAGAACCACAGCAGGCTCGACCACTGCTTCACACTCAGCACGCGGGCCTGGATGATCGCGCCGGTCATGCCGAAGTCGCGCACGAGGTCGGCGACGCCGACGATCGCCATGATCATCGCGATCAGACCGAAGTCGCCCGGATCGAGCAGGCGCGCGAGCACCATGGTCGAGACGAGCTGGATGAGCGTCTTGAGCCACAGGCCGCTCGCGGTCACCGCCGCCCCGCGCGAGGCGGTGTGGCTCAGCGTCCGCTCGGGTGCCGCCGCGCGCGCCTCGGCGCGCGAAGCGCGGCTCACGCCCGCACCGCCTCTTCGGCGGCGGTATCGCGCGCGGCGACGCGGAGCGAGGCATCCCGCGCCCACTCGACCTCGGCGCTGCGCGCCACGAGCCGCCGCGCGCGCACGAGCGGCACGCCGTACCCGTAGAGATAGACCGGCAGCGCGGGCCACAGGGCGGGGCGGCGGGCGACCCGCGCCAGGAGCCGTGCGAAGCGGCGCGGGGCAGGCTCGACCGTCGCGATCTGCTGGTCAGCGCGCAGGGTGCGGTTGCCGACCTCGATGCGCGTCGCGCGACGCACGTGGGCGGCCATGTCGCGCGGCGCGCGCACGGTGAACGCATGCGCGTCGAGCGTGATGCGCTCGTCGGCGTCGAAGCGCTGCTGGACGAACCGGTCGTCGGCGATCACCTCGGGGAACAGACCCCAGCGCGCGCGACCCGCGGCGTTCACCGCGTACACGCCCGACCCGATGTGCCCCCGGCGACGGTAGTCCGACTGCTCCCAGATGCGCACGTGCTGACGCACGGCCCAGGTGCTCTCCGTGCTGTCGACCTGCAGGCGCGGCGAGGCCACCCGCGGCTCGTCGGTGCCTGACAGTGCGTCGGCGAGCGCGCGCAGCGCGGCGGCATCGATCTTCACGTCGGCGTCGAGGTACACGCGCGGGAACACGCGCGCGGCGGCATCCCCCGCATTGAGCGCGGCGGTCTTGGAGGCTTCGTCGATCTCGATCACCCGAGCACCCGGGATCGACCGGGCGCGGGCAGCGGTGTCGTCCCGGCAGCCGTTCGCCACGATCACGACGTCGACCTCTCCCGGCTGCGTCCCGGCGAGGACGTGCCCGAGGGTGGCTTCGAGGAGCGCACCCTCGTCGTGGGCGGGCACGACGAGGCTCAGACGTGCGCGGGCGCTCATGCGGGTACCGCCTGCTCGCGCGGCGCCGGCATCCTCTTCGCCCGTGCCGCCCGTGCCGGACTGCTCGCGGTCAGCAGCCACCCGCCCACGGCGAGCAGCATGAAGTACACGAACATCGTCTGGTAGAAGCCGAACGCGTCGTAGAAGAACAGTGCCCCGGTGAAGCCGGCGCCCGACACCGCGATCGCGAACGCGAGCATCGCGTACTGCGGCGCTTCCCGCGCGGTCGTGAAGGCGAAGCGCAGCAGCATCACCAGCGGGACGACGATGAGGCACGCGAGACCGATGAGCCCGACCGCCCCGGTCTCGAGCAGGGTGCCGAGCACCTGGTTGTCGAGGATGAAGGCGTTCTGCGTCTCTCCGACGACGATGCGGCTGCCGACCCCGGTTCCGAAGAAGGGATCGCGGACGAACTCCTCCATCGCCGGGGCGAGATCGGCCAAGCGGCCGGCGCCACGCCAGCCGGGTGAGGTCTGCTGCGACTCGATGAGCCCGTCGATGTCGAGGAACGACAGGATCAGCGTGTTGAAGATCTTCGGGACGAACACCATGCCGGCCAGCATGAACGGCAGTCCGAGCGCGATGAGCGTGATCCCCAGCCAGGGTCGGAGCACCAGAGTGAGGAGGGTCATGACGGCCAGCACGACGATCGCCGTGCGCGAGACCGCCGACATGACCCCCATCAGCAGCACGGCCGTCACGATGCCGTAGACGATCCTGCGGTTGATCGGGTTGCGCGGCCACGGGCTGTAGCGCGCCAGGTAGATCGCGAGCGGGATGAGGATGCAGAACATCACCGACAGCGCGATCGGATGCTGCGACGACGCGAAGGACCGATAGCCGCCCGCTCGGAACGCCTCGCTGTCTTCCGCGATGACGTCGAGGGGGAGGAACTGGTGCAGGCGCGTGAAGACGTTGTAGCGCGTCGCGCGCTCGAACGTCGCCATCGCCCCGAGCGCCGCACCGCACCAGACGAGGCCGGTGAGGAGGCCGAGCACCATCGACTCCGACGTCAGCAGCTGCCGGGTGATGAAGAAGGCGGAGAGCAGGATCGCGTAGTTCAGCAGCGCACCGACCGCGGTGGAAGCCAGCGACGCCTCGACGAGCGACGTGCCGTTCATCGGGATCGAGATCACCAGGCTCGCGAAGAAGATGCCGATCGGCCAGCCGAAGGCGACCGGCTGCCACGCACGCCTGCGCAGGAGGATCGCTCCGAGCACCGCCATGACGAGCGCGACGAGCACCACCCGGTACAGCTCCAGCGCGAACGGCAGGGGGATCGGCAGCGCGTACCGGCGCACGGGCACGAACATGATGACCCCCACGAGGATCGCAAGGCCACCCGGCCACGAGAAGATCGCGCGGCGGGCGAGGTACACGCCGGCAGCGACGATCATGACGGCACCCGCGATGAGCGGCGGCAGATACAGCGCCGAGATCGCAGCCGCGGCGATCAGCAGGAGTGCCGCCATGATCTGCCGCCCGGCGGGCACCCGGACCTCGGCGGACTCGGCGGGAGCCGGATCGAGGGCCGGAGCTCCGCCGAGGGTCTCGTCGTCGACGGAGTCGGGAGTGCCCGTCCGGGAGGCGCGCCGCGAGGCGGGCGCCGGCGGCGCAGTCGATGTCATCGTCTTCTCGCTCTTCGGCGTGACCGCCTAGCCGACCCGGGCCGGTTCGCGCTCCCCGTCGACGGATTCCGCGGGCGTGCCCTCGGACGCGGCGGCCGTGCGAGCGGTCGAGCGTCGCTTGGGCCGCGCGGCCTCGGCGGCCTCGGCGCTCGGCTCCGTGGTGGGCGGCTCGGGCTCGGCGGCCGCGCGACGGGCGCGACGCGACGCTTTGGAGCCGGCGATGATGAACGCGGCCGCGACGAACAGCAGGAAGATGCCGAGGGCCGTGACGACCACCGGGATCAGCGGGTTGCTTCCCTCTTCGGCGACGGCGGGTGACTGGTCGAGGACGGCCATCGTGACGCGCTCGTCGGCGGGGATGCCCGCCGTCTCCTGTTCGGCCAGCACCTGCGCCATGAAGAGGTCGGTCGCGGTCCGGCTGATGGCTTCGGCCCGCGACGCCGACGTGGAGGCGCCCACGACGTCGATGATCGGCAGCGTGTAGCGGCCGGGGAAGTTCTCATCGCCACTGGGCTGCGTCGTCCGACGCAGCGCGGTGAGGTCTTCCGTCTCTGCGAACGCGCCCACTTCGTCCTCGACGGACTGCCGCATCTCGAGCCCGCTCACCAGGTACGCGTACAGGATCGCCTTCGAGGCGAGGTCGACGTCGGTCGCGAGCGTCTGCCCCTCGACGATCTCCTGACCGGGGATCACCGCCTGGTACATCGGCTGGGTGTTGCTCGACACGATGATCGTCGTGCTCGCGGTGTAGGACTGCTCCGATCTCGGCACCAGCTGCCCGTCCTGGATCGTGAACCCCGCGATCATGCCGCCGGTGATCGCGACGACCAGTCCGACGAGAAGCAGCCACTTGCTCTTCCACAGGACGATCAAGTACTTCGGTGTTTCCATGGTTGTTTACCCCCGCACGCCCCCCAGGGCGGATAGTGTGCCGCCGGTGGCTCAGGTGGTCTCGTCACCTGGATCACCGGCGACGTGGTCACTCCAGAGTGATCGACGCGGATGCCGAGGGCGTTGCGGGTGTGTTAACGCCTGGAGACACGATGTAAACACTGTGAGGCAATCCGTCCCATCTGCCGCTCTCGTGTTGCACGCACCGCGCGACGGTGCCCATAGTCGAAGAGGAAGCCGACGGGGAACGGCATCCGCGAGGCTGACTCGGCGAACCTGGGGACCGAGCCGATCGATGGGGGGCGCACATGAGAATCGTGTTCTCCTTTCCGCACGCCCTGGGGGCGCCGGGCATCGGCTGGACCGCCTACAACCAGGTCACGGGTCTCATCGCGCGCGGCCACGAGGTGCATGTCGTCGCGGCGAGCACGGTGCGGGCACTGCCCGGGGCCGCGTCGGTGACCCGGTCGCTCGCGGTGGGCGGCCGGCGCGTGCCGCACCGGGCGATCGGTCGCGACCGGGCTTTCCGCTGGCACGACGAGGTCGCGGCGCGGACGGTGCGGCGGGTGCGACCCGACATCGTCCACTGCTGGCCGCTGTCGTGCGGACTCGCCGCCCGGGAGGGCCGCCGGCAGGGAGCCGCGGTCGTCCGCGAGGCGCCCAACACGCACACCGCGCACGCCTGGCGCACGGTCGACGAGGAGGTGCGCGCTCTCGGACTCCAGGGTGCTGTGGCGTCCGCGCACACGCCCAACGCCCGCCACCTCGCGATGGAACACGCCGACTGGGATGCCGCGACCGCCGTGCTCGCCCCCTCCGACGCCGTCGCGCGATCGTTCCTCGCCGAGGGGTTCCCGCCCGAGCGCATCGTGCGGCACCGCTACGGATTCGCGCCCTCGTCGCGGCGCGTGACCGCGCGCTCGTCCGCCGCCGCACCCCTGCGGGCCGTGTACGTCGGACTCGGCGAGCCGCGCAAGGGTCTGCACCACGCGCTGCGCGCGTGGCGGGAGTCCGACGCGCGTCGCACGGGGACGTTCACGATCGTCGGTCGCATGCTGCCGGCGTACCGTGCGCTGCTCGCCGACGAGCTCGCCGACCCGACCGTCCGCGTGCTCGGCTTCTCCGACGACGTCGGCGCCGTGCTGGCGGCATCCGATGTGCTCGTCCTGCCGACGATCGAGGAGGGCAGCGCCCTCGTGACCTACGAGGCGCAGGGCGCCGGATGCGTCCCGCTCGTCTCGACGGCGGCCGGGGCGATGCTCGACCACGACGTGCAGGGGCTCGTCCACGAACCCCGCGACGTCGCGACGCTCACCACGCAGCTCGACCTGCTCGCGCGCGATCGCACCACGCTGCATCGGCTGAGCACCGCCGCGCTCGCGCAGGCGCCGGACCTCACCTGGGATGCCGCCGCCGACGACCTCGTCGGTGCGTACGAGGAGACGATCGCGAGGTGCCATGCCCTCGCCCGCTGACGTGACCGTCATCGTCTGCAGCCGCAACCGCGCGGACATGCTGCGCGACGCCCTCGCCTCCATCGCGGCCGCGACCTCGCCCGACGTCGAGGTCATGGTGGTCGACAGCGGCTCGGAGACGACCGAGACGCGCGAGGTCGCCGTCGCCGCGGGATGCGTGTACGTGAGGTCGACCAAGGGGCTGTCGATCGCCCGCAATGCCGGGCTCGTCGCCTCGCACCGGCCGATCGTCGTCTACACCGACGACGACTGTCGCCCGACCGCCGGCTGGATCGAAGCGCTGCTGCCCCACTTCGCCGACGACGGCGTCGGCGCCGTCACGGGGTGGATGCTCGACCACACGGTCACCGACGAGGAGGGGTCGCCGCGAGCGCGGGGGCGCTACACCGCGCCCGTCACCGGCATCGATGCCGGGCACGGCGCCGTCATGGCATTCCGCCGCGAGACGCTCCTGCGCCTCGGGGGCTTCGACGACGTCATGGGTGCCGGTCAGCGGATGGCGGGGGCCGAGGACCTCGACATCTTCGTCCGCCTGCTGAGGGCCGGCGCGGGCATCGTGCACGAATCCGGCTGCGTCGTGCAGCACGCCAACACGAGGGTCGGCGACGACTACGTCGCGCTGCACCTGGGGTACGGGCGCGGACTCGGCGCCCTCGAGGCCAAGCTTCTGCGCACGGACGCCGTCCTCGGCATCCGGATCGCGTTCCGGCTGACGGCGCGGGCCGTGAACCGCATCGCCCACTCCCTTCCCCGACGCGAGCCGACCGCGCACCACGTCGCGCTCCTGCGGGGCATGTGCCAGGGACTTGTCGCAACGTGGCGACTGCCGATCATCGGGGAGCGCTTCGTGCCCCCGTGGCAGTCGGGTGGGGTGCCGCGGCTCGCGGACCTCCACCCCCAGACGGAGGAGGCCGTGCTGTGACCACCCGCACCGACATCGACGACCGGCGCGTCGCGCCGACACCCGTGCTCCGCCCCGAAGACCGCCCGGTCGAGGTCGAACTCATGCGCATCCTCGACGAGAAGCACGCCTGGACGAGCATCGCCTTCACCGCGGCGCATGTCGGCGCGGTGTTCGTCGTGGAGGGCGCCGGCCTGCTCACCCCCGACGGGACCCTCGATCGGCCCCGCATCCTCGCCGGGCTCGACGCGGCGATAGGACGGCTTCCCGATCTCACCAAGCGCATGCTTGCCTCGCCGCTCGGACTCACGGCTCCGGCCTGGGTGCCGGACGAGAAGTACGACGTCACCCGGCACGTGACGTTCTCGGACGAGGTCGCCGAACTGTCGGGCGACACGCTCGTCACGCTCACCGGACTCGACGGGCCCCCGTTGCCGACCGATCGGCCGCTGTGGGCGTTCACCGTGACCCGGCTCACCACGGGCGAGGTCGCGCTCGCCGTCCGCCTGCACCACGTGATGGGCGACGCGAAGTGGCTCTTCGAGACGCTCACCCTCATCACCGACGAGAATCCGGACGCTGCGGTCTCCGCGCCCGTGCGCGCCAAGGACGTCGCGCGCGGGCCGCGGACACGCTGGGCGATCCCCGCGCACGCCGGGCTGGCGTGGCTGCGGGAACAGCCCTCGCTCGCCGCCGGATGGCACGAGTACTGGCGGAAGCCCTTCGTTAAGCGGGCTCGGCGCATGGGGGGCCGCAACATCCGCCCCGTCAAGGAATGGACGATCCGCCGGAAGAACCTCGCGGCCGTCTACCTGCCGCCGACGACGTGCACGTTCGTCACCGTCCCGCTCGAGGCGGCGACCGCCGCGGCGACGGCCGCCGGAGGATCTGTCAACGACCTGCTTGTGGCCTCGACGCTCCGTGCGGTCGACGACGACGACCGCGGTCTCGACCTGTGGGTGCCGGTCTCGCGCCGCGAGAAGGGCGACCGGGTCGTGCGCAACCACGTGCTGATGACGCGCGTGCACGCCGAGCCCGGCGCGACGCTCGGCGAGGTGGTGAAGTCGGTGCGCGGCCAGATCCGGCGCTTCGTCGTCGGCATCCAGGGTGAGCCGCTCCCCGAAGGACGCAGGATCGGCTACGCGACCTACGTGCCGTGGTCGTCGTCGGAGCGGTACCTTCTGGGCAGCCGCATCACGGGGTTCGTCGCCGTGCCCGCGACCGACCGCACCGACGAACTGAACACGTTCGCGCTGAGCTACGACGGGGTGCTCAGCGTGACCGTCAGCGGCCGGGCGGAGCTCGACGTCGCCGGCTCGGCCGATCGCATCCGCGCGATGCTGATCGGCGAGCCGGCCGTCGCCGCCGGGAACGACGCATGAACCGCTACGTGCGGGGGGCGCTGTCGGCCATCGACCCCCGCGTCTATCTCCACGGGCTGCGGGTGCTGCACTTCTACGGCTACGCGCACGTGTCGCAGGTGCGGCTGCTGACCAGAGGGAGCGAGGTGACCTTCGCACCGAACGTATCGTTCCGCAACGCGGAGCGGATCACGATCGGGTCGGGCACGCACATCGGGGAGTACTCCACCATCTGGGCCGGCAACTCGACCGGACGCATCATCCTGGGGGAGAAGTGCCTCCTGGCGCCCCGGGTGACGATCACCGCGTCGAACTACGGCATCGCGCCCGGCATCCCAGTCATGGACCAGCCCAAGATCGAACAGGACATCGTGATCGGCTCGGGGGCCTGGCTCGGCGCGAACGTCGTCGTGCTGGCGGGTGTCACGATCGGGGAGGGTGCGATCGTCGCCGCCGGAGCAGTGGTCACGAAGGACGTGCCGGCAGATGCGATCGTCGGCGGTGTGCCGGCCAGAGTGCTCGGTTCGCGGCGCGACGCCGAGCGGGAGCCCCGCATGGAGAGTGCGGCGTGACCACCGCGGCCACGGCGGTCGTCAGCGCATCGGAGATCGTCGGCACGCCGGCGCGGATTCCCACGATCGACGTCGTCATCGTGAACTACAACACGCGGGAGCGCACGATCGAGGGGATCCGCTCCGTCCTCGAACAGGACGTGCCGGGGGTGCGGGTCGTGCTCGTCGACAACGGCTCCAGCGACGGGAGCGTCGCGGCGATCCGCGCGCGCCTCCCCGAGGTGCACGTGATCGACGCCGGCGAGAACACCGGCTTCGCACGCGCCGTGAACCGCGGCGTCAGCGCGGGTACGAGCGATTTCGTGCTGCTGATGAACCCCGATGCCACCGCGTTCCAAGGCTCGATCGAGGCGATCCGCGACTTCGCCGTCGCGCACCCCGGGTACGGCGTCTACGGCGGCCGCACTCTGCGCCCCGACGGCACGGTCGACCCGTCCTCGTGCTGGGGTGCACCGTCGCTGTGGTCTCTGCTGTGCTTCGCGACCGCGGCATCCACCGCCTTCAAAGGCAGTCGTGTGTTCGACCCCGAGTCGCTCGGGAGGTGGGAGCGCGATTCTGTGCGCGAGGTGGACATCGTCACCGGATGCCTCCTCCTGACGAGCCGCGACACCTGGAACGCGCTGGGCGGAATGGACGAACGGTTCTTCCTCTACGGCGAGGACGCCGAGTTCTCGGCCCGCGCACGGCGCGCCGGCTACCGTCCGGTGATCGTGCCCGGCGCCGTGATCGAGCACGATGTCGGCGGATCGACCGATTCGAGCGGCCGCAAGATGGCGATGGTGATGGCCGGAAAGGTGACGTATCTGCACGCGTCATGGCCGCGACCGCTCGCTGCCGGGGGCACGGGGCTGCTGCAGGCCGGATCGGGCGTCCGCGCCGTCCTCGAGCACGCGACACGTGCGCGCAAGCGCACCTGGCGCGACGTGTGGGGGAGCCGGCGCGCGTGGCGCGGAGGCTACCCGCGCGCCGAGCGGACCCTGTTCGGGCGCACTCCGCCGGCGGTCTCACCGCCGGCTCCCCGGCGACGTCTCGTCGTGCACGCCGAGCCGGCGTTCCGCACCGCGCACGCCAACCCGTACACCGCAGAACTTGCGCGGGCGCTCCAGCGCCGCGGTGTCGAGGTGCACGACCTGAGCTACGCGCGCGTCGCACTCGGGAAGGTCGATGTCGTGCACCTGCACTGGCCCGACCTGACGTTCCTCTCCGGCGGCCGGCGGATCATCCATGTCGCGCGGCTGGCGCTGTTCTATTCGGCCCTCGCGATCGCGCGCCGCGTGCGGGGCACCGTCCTGGTCTGGACGGCTCACAACGTCACTTCGCACGAGGACCGCTCGTCCCGGCGCATCCGCGATCTCGCCCAGGGGCTGCTGCTCCGCAATCTCGACGGGGTGCTCGCCCTCACCGCCGGCGGCATCGAGGCCGTGCGCGCGGAGTACCCCGGACTGCGCGACGTGCCGAGTGCCGTGACCCGACACGGCCACTACCGCGACGCCTACGACTTCTCGACGGGACGTGACGAGGCCCGCACACGGCTCGGGCTCGACGGGGATGCGCCCCTCATCCTCACCCTCGGACAAGTGAGGCCCTACAAGAACGTCCCGCATCTGGTCGACGTCTTCCGCCGGCTCGATGTGCCCGCGCGACTCGTGGTCGCCGGTGCGGCGCCGGCGGGACTCGCCGACGAGGTGCGCGCGAGCGCGGGCGACGATCCGCGCATCACGCTGAGGCTCGCGTTCGTGAGCGACGCCGAGCTCCCGCTCTATATCGCGGCCGCCGACCTGGTGGTGCTCCCGTACCGTCGGGTGCAGAACTCGGGATCGGCGATCCTCGCGCTGTCGGCCGACCGGCCCGTGCTCGTGCCCGATCTCGGGGCGATGCGCGAGCTCCGCGCCGACGTCGGCGACGAGTGGGTGCGCCTGTACGACGGTGAGCTCACCGCGGCCGAACTCGCGGGAGCCCTCGCGTGGGCGCGGGAGAGCGAGCGGGGGCCGGTCGCGCCCTTGGAAGACTTCGGGTGGGACGTCGTGGCGTCCCGCACGGAAGAGGCCTACCGCACCTGGGGGCGCCGGGCCTGAACCGCACCATCGACACCATCCGTGCACCTTCGAATCGGGGAGAGAAGCTGCCATGTCCGAGATCCTGAGAGTCCCGCTGCGGCGTGCGGGTATCGCGCTCGCGCTGCTCGTCGCCGTCGCCGTCGGCATCGCCGGGTTCTCACCCGTGGCTCCGGGCGGCGCATACGCTGCGGGGCGCTACGTCGTGACGTTCGTCGACGGCGTCGACCCCGCATCGGCCGCTGAGGAGCTGCGGATATCGCCGGAGCACACGTTCACGACCGCCGTCCGCGGGGTCTCGGCGATACTGAGCGCGGAGCAGGCGCGTCGCGTCGCCGCCGACCCGCGCGTCTCGGCGCTGACAGTCGACATGGTGTTCGAGGGCGCCGCGCAGACGGTTCCGCCGCACGTACCCTCCGTCGAGGCCGACCAGGAGCCGGTGAACGCCGGCGACGGCGTGGGTCCGGCCTGGACCGGTCCGGCGGTCGCGATCATCGACTCGGGTGTGAGCTCGCACCCTGACTACAACCTCGTCATGGGCGTCAACTGCCTGCCGAGCGGCACGCCCGACGACGGCAACGGGCACGGGACGGCGGTCGCCGGCTACATGGCCGCGTACGACAACGACATCGGGACGGTCGGCGTGGCGCCTGGTGCGCCGATCTACTCCGTGCGCGCGATGGATGCCGCCAACAAAGCCACCCTCACCTCGATGCTGTGCGCGATGGACTGGGTCGCCCGCAACGCGGACGCGTACGGCATCGGCGTCGTCAACATGAGCTTCGGCGCTGCGGGCAGCGACCGCGGTTCGTGCGGGGCCGGCGTCGACGCCCTGCACGCCGCCGTCTGCAGCATCGTCGATCGGGGAGTCCTCGTGGTCGGATCGGCGGGCAACAACACCTCCGACCTGGCGGGAATCGTCCCGGGCGCCTACGACGAAGTCCTCACGGCGACGAACATCGCGGACTACGACGGGCGACCCGGCGGGCTCGGGGTGGCTCCCTGCGCGGTGTCCACCCGCGATGACCGCCCGTCGCTCAACTCGAACTTCGCGGTGAGCGCAGCCGACCAGGCGCATGTGATCGCCGCGCCGGGCATGTGCCCGTACACGACGCAGCGGGGCAACCGCTACGGGATCATCCAGTCCGGCACGAGCATGTCGGCCGCTGCGGTGAGCGGCGTGGCGTTGAACTGCCTCGTCGAGGGCGGTGCGTGCGACGGACGCAGTCCCGCGGAGATCCGGGGCATCCTGATCGCCCAGGCCGCGGCCGCCGCCGTGCGCGGACACGTCTTCGCCGGCGACCCGATCACGAACCCCGTCGCGGGCCGGTACTACGGCTTCCTGGCGTCGACGGTTCCCATCGACGCGGTCCCGACGCCGACCCCGACGCCGACACCGACGCCGACCCCCACTCCGACTCCGACGCCGACTCCGACTCCGACGCCCACCCCGACTCCGACGCCCACTTCGACGCCGACCCCGACCCCGACGCCGACCCCGACCCCGACCCCGACGCCGCCCCGCGACACGACCGCTCCGACCGTCGCGATCATCTCGCCGACGTCGGGGGTCAGCGTCTCGGGGACCGGCACACTGGTGGCGACGGTCACGGACGACGTCGGAGTGGTCTCGCTCTCATACTGGGTCGGCTCGACGCGGATCGCGACCGGCGTGCGCAACGCGCAGGGTGAGTGGACCGCGACGCTGAACTCCCGCGCGTACCCGAACGGCGTGTACGCCGTCACGGCGCGGGCGACCGACGCGGCCGGCAACGTCGGCGTGAGCCCGCCGATCACCCTGGCGATCCGCAATTGACGCGGCGCGCCACCCGCGCGACGACGCCGATCCGGCGGCATCCATCCCCCTAGACTGTGCTCACCGGTCGCTGGCGCCTGGTGGATCACTTGAGGGCACCGTTACTTGAGGGCACGAGGGAGCAGGACCTTGCGAACGACGATGCGCGCCGCCGCGCGCTCCGGAGCGATGCTGATCGCCGCCGCCGCGCTGCTGACGGCCTGCAGCACACCGCCGTGGATCACCCCGACAGCGACCCCGACCGCGACGCCGACCAGCACGGAGGTGCCGCAGCCGGTTCCGAATGACCTGTCGTCGGGGTCGACCGAGCGGGCGCTGACCGCCGGCCCGCTCACCATCACGATCGACTACTGGTCGACGCTCACGATGGACAAGTGGACGGCTGACGCGCTCAAGCCGGTGAGTCTGTCGATGATCACGCAGATCACGCCGAACGACGGGCAGAAGGTGTACCTGCAGCGCGCGACGATGATCGCGACGCCGAAGACGGCGACCGAGAGCTTCGACCCGCTCAGCGCCCAGGTCGACAGCGCCACCACGAACCCCGGGTACCTCGTGCTCGATCCCTACAGCTACTCGCAGACCTTCACCGTCGGGCCGACGCCCGCGGACGCGACGCACGTGTCGCTGGAGTTCACGTACGAGTTCCTCGTGCAGGCGACGCCGACCTCGGCGGACTACGCGAAGCAGACCGCGACCGACACGATCACCGTCGCGATCGCCCCGTAGCCGGGGGTCCTCCCGCCGCGAGAGTGCCTTCGTTTTCCGCGAGAGTGCCTTCGTTTTCCGCGAGAGTGCGTTCGTTGTCGGAACGAGAGCACTTTCGGCGAGATCGAGAACACTCTCGGCGGGAACGAGAACACTTTCGGCGGGGTCAGGAGGATCGGACCTCGACCCGCTTCCAGCGGTCGCCGCCCTGATCCTGCGCCTCGTCGGCGACGGCGCCGGCCGCTTCGACGAGGGAGTCGAACGTGTCGGTCGCGGGATCGACCGCGGCGATGCCGGCGCTCGCCGAGACGCGCAGGCTCGTGGGCGCGTCGGCGTGCGGCGTCGACATCTCGTTCAGCACCGTGCGCACCCACTCGCGGATCGCTCCCGCCGGCTGCGACGCGAACACCAGCATCCGTCCGGGCGCCAGGCGGCAGAGGTCAGCCTCGGCGGGGAAGGTCGCGACGACGGTGTCTTCGAAGCGGCGCGCCATCGCCCCGAACGCCGCTTCTCCGGTCGCTTCGCGGAGGTCCTTCGCGTCGTCGAGCCGGAAGTCGATGAACGACCAGTTGTGCTCGTCGCGCGCCTGCGCCCGCCGCAGTCGCTCGCGCACGACCGCGCGCATGAGGGCCTCGGGCATGAAGGCGTCGAGCGCTTCGAGCGCGTCGCGCGCCCCGGGCCGCCGGTTCGCGAGGAACAGCAGACTCACCGTCGTGCAGATGACGTAGACCGTGAGGGCGATCACGACGCCGCGCATGAACAGCACACCGGTTTCGATCGTCGCCCCCGCGATGCTGCCGGCGACGCCCACACCGCCGAGCAGCAGCAGCAGCGCCGACGCGACGACGAGCGGATACCCGAACCGCGATCCGCGGAACGTGCCGCGCAGCACCTCGACCACGCCGAGGGCCGCGCCGAGGGCGGAGGCGAGGAAGAGCCACCGGAAGACGGCGAACGCGCCCGGGGTGTTCGTCGTCACCGTCAGGATCGCGACCGACGCGATCGACTGGGTCAGGCCGATCCACGCGTGCGGTCGCAGCCCCTGCGCCGCGCGCAGCCCCGACCAGATGACGAGCGGCACGCCGAACGCGATGCCGAAGCCCACCGGATGCCGCATGACGTCGGTCCCCATCGCCGCGGAGGCCAGCAGGCCGTAGGTCCCGAGGAGTGCCAGCAGGAGCGCGAGCGTCCAGAGCAGGGTCGCGCGGGTCGCGCGACCGAGAAGGCCGATCCAGATCATGAGCGCCGCGCACACCGTGACGGCCGTCGTGAGGCCGATCACGAGGTCGCCGGCGCCCGGGGGAACGAGAACCGCGACGAGAACCGCGAGATCACGCATCCGAGGTCGCCTTCCTTGCCGCGGCCTCGCTCGACGTGGCCGGCTCGTCGGTGCCGGTGCGGGAGTCGTCGATCGGCAGGCTCACCGTCGCGCTCGTGCCGCGGCCGGGAGCGCTCGTGATCGTCAGCGTGCCGTGATGCTCCTCGACGAGGGACTGGACGATGCCCATCCCGAGTCCCGTACCGGCGATCGTGCTCGCCTCAGCCGCGGGGCTGCGGTAGTACGGCTCGAAGATGCGCTCGAGATCCTCGGGTTCCATCCCCATGCCGGTGTCGGTGATGCAGAGGTTCGCCCGATCGGTCGGCGACGGTGCTCCGGTGAACGCCTCCGCCGACGGCTCGCCGTCGCCGTCGTCGGGTGCTCCGCGGAAGACCTCGACCGTCACGCGGCCGCCTTTGGGCGTGTACTTGATCGCGTTGCTCAGCAGGTTGTCGCTCACCTGACGCAGCCGGAACGCGTCCCCCTTCACGTACACGGCATCCGACACGGCGAGCATCACACGGATGCCGTTCGCCTCGGCCACCGGGGCGAACGACTCGACCGAATCGGAGACCACCCGAACGAGGTCGGTGCTCGTGACCGTCGATTCGTTCACCTGCGCCTGCTTGCCGGACGCGAGGATCTCGTTCGCGAGCGTCATCATCCGCTCGGCCGCCGAAGTGATGGCCTCGACGCGGAAGCGCGCCTGCTTCTCGAGGCTCCGGTCTTCGAGCAGCAGGTCGGAGAAGCCGAGGATCGTGGTCAGCGGATTGCGGAGCTCGTGCGACACGCGCGTCGCGAGGCTGTCGCGCGCGCGCACGGCGCTCACCATCGCGGTGATGTCGTGCGCGATCAGGAGCGACTCACCCGACGCGAGTCCCCGGTCGTTCGGCAGCCGGAGCGACGTGAGCGACAGTGCCCGCCACGACCAGTCGGCCGTGAACAGCCACGTGCGGACGTCCTCGAACTCCTCGCCCGTGCGCGCCCGCGTGAGCGGGCGCTGCGCGTTCGCGAGCGGCGAGCCCTCGAAGCCGTCGTACTCGACCGAGCGGGGCGCGAACGCGGTGTCTCTCGGGTCGATGTCGTACAGGTCGCGGTAGGTCTTGTTGACCTCGAGCACGTCGCCGTCGGCCGAGAGCCGCACGACACCGACATCGAGCGAGCCCAGCACGCGCGAAAGCTCGCGCTCCTGCCGCGTCGAGCGCGACAGGGTCTCGTTGAGCTTGACGGCTTCGCGCCGCAGCAGTCGCTTGAACGCACGGGTCTGACGCGACGCGCTGTGCGTGCTGATCGCGATGAACGTCAGCGACAGTGTGACGACGATCAGGCGCAGCGTGCCGTTGGGGTTCTCGGGACGCGCGATCTCTTCGAGCAGCACGATCGCCGCGACCGTGGCGAGCGCGGTGCCGGTGGCCCACAGCGGGTAGTGCATTGCGATCCACGTGACCGGGAACACCCAGAGGAACGCGAAGTCGATCGGGGTGTCGCGCGTCATGAGGCCGACCGCGACGATGTCCAGCAGCGGCACCGCCAGCACCGCCCACGACGGCAGCCGGTCCCACGGCAGGGCGAGCGCCACCGCCGTGAGGACCACCACGAGCGAGACGCCGATCGTGAAGGTCCAGAGGTTGAGCGTCTCGGGAGCGAGGGACTGCACCAGCAGCACCACCACGACCACCACGATCGACAGCAGCAGCTGCGAGAGCCAGATGGAGTGCGTGCGGGTGCCGATCGGCAGGGGCTGGGGGGTCGCCACGCTCACACCCCCTGCGACGTCATCGCGCGGCGCGCGGCGATGCGGGCCTGACGGGTGAAGCGGCGGACGTCGGCCACGGAGAAGATGCTCAGCTGCTCGATCTCGAGGTCGGGGGGATCCGCCGGGGCGGACGCGGGCAGCATCCCCTCGTACGCGTCCTGCAGCTGGCCCCGGATCACGTCGATGTCGAGCGTCGCGCTGAACTGCAGCGCGACCACGACGCCGGGGGCGACGTTGCCGATGACGCTGCCGGTCGGCAGGACCGTCGTGCTCGCCCGCGTCACCGCGGCGGCGATCGCGTGCGCCCACGCCCGGCCGAAAGCCGCGCGGTGCAACGGCAGTGCCGGCACCGACACCGTGACCGCGAGGACGACATCGCGCTGCGCGAGCAGCGCCTCGATCCAGTTCGTCAGGGTTTGGCTGCTGACGATCGACGTGGGCTCGGGAGCCTGCGCGCGCCGGATGATCACGATCGTGCCCCACGCCACGAGGCCGACGGCGATCGCGGCCACGACGGTGCTCGCTCCGCGCCCGAACACGTAGCGGACGGAGAGCTGATCGGCATCCGTGAAGAAGGGCACCGCGAACCGCGCGAGGCAGTAGGCGGCGTAGACCGCCAGGGTCACACCGATGAGCCGCGCGCCGAGAGGTGGGAGTGTCGTGCGCACGCACGACAGGGCGGTCAGGATGCTGAGCGCAGCGAGCACGATCAGCTTGACCGACTGCCCCGTGTCGGGGGAGAGCAGCAGCGTCGTCGCGCCGACCGCGATCGACAGGGTCACCGACACGGACGCGAACGTGCGCCGCTTGCCGGCGGCCCGGCGCACCGCGGCGAGGATCAGTCCGATCGAGAGCGGCATCGAGATGTCGCCGATCACGAGCGGCATGAGATTCTCGTCGTTCGGCCCCGCCATCGCGTACGCGAGGGTCGACAGTGTCGCGCAACTCGCGGCGAGCACGGCGAGCGTGGAGGTCGTCACCCACTGCGCGTCCGGCCCCTGGGCATCGACGGCGCGCGTGCGTCGCTCGGAGGCGATCACGAAGGCGACGGCCACGCAGCACGCCACCGTGAGGGTGACCGTGTACAGCGTGATCATTCGTCCACCTGTCGTCGCGCTCGCGCTCCGACATCGCTTTTTCAGGCGTTGCGCAAACCTTGAGGATTCGTTGTGTTCGTCTGGGCGAAGAACGAGTGCTACGTGGACTTGAGCATAACAAGGTGGTTTCCACGGGGTGCTGCGGCATCCGTCCCCTCTTCGGGGGACACGCTGCACACACGTCAGAACGCGAAGGACACCGACATGACCATCATCACCACTTCGGGTACGGCCACCGCCGGTTCCGCCACCGGCGCTGTCACCCGTGGCGACCTCGCCCTGCGCGCCCGCCACCGCGCGCCGGTCGTCGTGCCCGTCGAGCCGGTGTTCGACCACGCCTTCCCCGAGGACTTCGACTCGGTGTTCGAGGGCTCCTCGACGCAGCGCTCGACGATCGGATGCGTCATCCCCGCGTACAACGAGGAGGAGTCGATCGCGGCGGTGATCGAGGGCCTCCTCCGTCAGACTCGCGTTCCCGACGTCATTCACGTCGTCGTGAACAACACGACCGACAAGACCGTGCAGATCGCGTCGCAGTACGCCGGCGCGCACGAGATCACGACGGAGCTCGGCGAACAGTTCACCGAGGTGTTCGTACACGACATCGGCAAGAACCCCGACAAGAAGGTCGGCGCCCTCAACTACGGCTACGCCCTGGTCGAGGGGTACGACTACCTGCTCGGCGTCGACGGTGACACGATCGCCGAAGAGCACGCCGTCGAGTACCTCGAGACCGAGATCATCGGCGACAGCCGCATCGGCGGCATCTCGGCGATCTACTCGATCGACAACCGCCCGTTCAAGGGCCTCGCCTCCTTCCTCATCAGCGGCCAGCGCTCGCAGTTCGCCGCCTTCAACCTGCAGAACCTGCTGCGCGGCCGCAACATGGCCGTGCTCGGCGGCCAGTTCTCGGTGTTCTCCACCCATGCCTTGCGCGAGGTCATGGAACAGAACCACCAGTCGACGCCGTGGGTGAAGGACAGCGAGGTGGAGGACTCGCTGCTCTCCCTGCAGATCAAGAGCGCCGGGTACCTGACGAAGATCAGCCCGGCCGCCCGCGCGGACGTCGGGGGGATGACGACGCTGCGGGCCTTGGACGCACAGCAGGTCAAGTGGACGTACGGCGCGATCGAGCTCATGTGGCCCGGCCAGCGCGGCGACACGAAGGGGCAGCCGCTGCACCCGAACCTGCGCATCCGGTGGGCGGAGAACTTCGGCATGCTCACGAACCTGTTCGTGCGCGTCGCCTTCCTCCTGCTCCTGGCCGCTTCGCTCTCGATCGGCGCGTTCGTCTTCTCGCCGGTGTGGCTCATCCCGATCGGCATGGCGGTGGCGTTGAACCTGCGCATGGCGCTGACGATGGCGAACCGCACCCGCAAGGACATCCTGTTCGCCCTGCTGATCGTGCCGGCCGAGGTCTACATGTGGATCCGCCTGTCGCACTTCACCCGCGCGTGGTCGAGCTTCCTCTCGAAGAAGAAGGTCGACAACTGGGCGGCGCAGGCCAAGGCGGAGAAGGGCGGCGGCGGACACGGCCACTGGGTGCCCCTCATCGTCGCGATCGCCGTCATGGTCGCCGTCGCGGTGATCTGGATGATGCTCGGCCCGGTCGTGCAGTCCACGATCCTCTGGATCGGCTGGCCCATCGTGGGTGTGGTCACCGTCCTGCAGACGCTCCTGATGTTCACCAAGCTCATCCGTCGCCAGCACGGATACAAGGTCTGAGTCGCCCGAACGGCTCGGAACCCGGATCGACCCGAACGGTCCGGAAACCCGGATCGACCCGAACGATCCGGAAGCCACTCACCGCAGAACATGGTCGCACTGGGGAGATGCGACCCGAGGGTCACAACTGGGGAGGTGCGACCTCTGCGGTGAGGCGGTAACCGACACCCCGCACGGTCTCGATGAATCGAGGCTGTGCGGGGTTGTCGCCGATCTTGCGGCGAAGATTCGTCATGTGGGCCTCGACCGCGCGCTTGTCGGCATCCCCCACGAAGTACGTCGTGACGTACGACTCTCCGCGCAGGAGGAGCGTGAGGTCGGCTTTGCTGCGCACGCGGCGACGCGACTCGAGGAGGGCCGCCAGCAGATCGAACTCGGTGCGCGTGAGGTCGACCTCGACGTCGTCGATCATGACGATGCGGCTGTCGAGGTCGAGGCGGAGGTTGCGGTGCGCGAGCCACTGCCCCTCGCCCTCGACGGTCGCGAGCTCGGCGGTGGTGCCGGTCGTGCCCGCCTCGTGGATCACGATCCGGTCGGAGGCGTCCACCGGCGCGGGTGCGGTCGCGGGTGCCGTCGGTGGGACGGGCGCCGTCGCGGTGCGCGCGGCGGGGAACGACGGACCCGCGCTCTCCTGCGTGCGCACGGGCGTCGTCGCGGCGGAGGTCGCCCGCCCGCGGCGGAGCATCGCCTCGATGCGGGCGCGGAACTCCCGCGGGCGGAAGGGCTTGGTGATGTACTCGTCGGCTCCGGTGCTGAGGCCGAGCACGACGTCGGCCTCGTCGCCCATCGCCGTGATCATGACGATGTACGTGTCGCTCTGGGCGCGGATGCGCCGCGCCGCCTCGATGCCGTCGATGCCGGGCATGTTCACGTCGAGGGTCGTGATGAGCGGCTTGTAGGACAGCACCGCCTGGATGCCGTCGATGCCGTTGCCGACCGAGACCGTGGAGAAGCCGGCGGCTTCGAGGACCTCCACGAGGAGGTGCCGCAGCTCCACATCGTCTTCGACGATGACGGCGGTGCGGCTGCCGGGGGTCGTGTCGGTCATGCGGGGTCTCCAGACGTGCCGTGCTCTTCGGTACGGGTGCTCCGGGTGCCGGGTGGCGTCGCGGGGAAGCGACCGTCGGGGGGACGAGCGGAGGGTGCTGGAAAGGGAATCATGTCATACGCGCGTGTCACCGAAATGACATGCGCGTCAACTCGATCGCGGCCTCCGGCCACCATCGCCCTGCCGCCGGGCCGCCGTTGCACGTGCCGTCGCTCTCGCCGGGAGGCTTGATCCAGAGGTTGAGGTCCACGACGTCGTCACCGGCCGTGCCGCCCTCTTCGCCCACCAGGCGCCCGGGCGGATTGCACCACTCGCCGTCCGACCCGGCGCCGTTGCGGGACGTGTCGATCACGGCGTGGGCATCCTCGATCCCGTGGGTGCGCTCGAGCGTCTCGCTGAGCTCGTGGGCGTAGGCCGTCTCTTCGTCGAGGCCGTAGTAGTTCGACACATTCGTCGCGAACCCGCGCACGCGCTCGACGCCGGCACGCTCCAGGAGCGCGGCGATCTCGTCGACCGGCAGCCAGTTCGAGTGACCGGCATCCAGGTAGATCCAGGGGGCGCCCGCGCCTGTGGCCGCGTCTTCCGCGGTGAGGGCGTCGATCGCCGCTTGCAGCTGCGTCACGCGGTCATCGACGTTGCCGCACTCCGGCGCGAGCGCGAGCGCGTCGGGTTCGAGGATCACGATGGCCGGGACATCGGATGCCGCCGCCAGCGCCGCGCCGATCTCGGACGTCCACTCGTCGTAGTCCTCGGCGGGGAGCCCGCCCGCGGAGTACTGGCCGCAGTCGCGCTCGGGCAGTCCGTAGATCACGAGCGTGAGCGCGGCCGACTGGGCCTTCGCCTCCGTGGCGAGGGCAGCGACCTCGGCTCCGACCGCGCCGATGCCCGCCTCCTCGGGTGTGAGCCACACCGCCGTGGGCATGTCGGCGAGGTACGCCGCGGCGCGCTGCTCATCCGAGCCCCCGTCGGCGGCGTCGGCGGCGTGCGCCGCTTCGCTGTCGGAGGGCACGAGGAGCGGCATCCCGGGTCGCGGGGGAGTGGCGTCGGCGCCGCGGGAGGTCGCAAGGACGACGACGATCGCCGCGACCGCGAGGAGTACGACACCGATCGTGACGGCCACGAGCAGCCCTCGACCGCGGAGCGAGAACGGCTTCACGGGACTCCTCATCGGCGGGCGTGCGGTCTGGGTCTTCCCGCGCACGTCTCGCGGGGCTCAGTGGTACGTGCGCGTATCGGATTCCGGCGATGCGGATCCGGGAGCCGCGTGGGGGGACCCGGGCGGCTCGGCGCCCGCCCACGCATCCAGCTCGGACTCGCGCGCGGCCTCGCGGCCGATGTCGATAAGGACGCGTGCGGCCAGGGCGGCGAGGGCACCCACGACGATTCCGACCGCGGCGACCAGAGCGAGCAGGCCGGAGCCTCCCGCACGGTCGAGGATGTCGGAGCGCACCAGGCGAGGATAACGGACGTGATCCTGTCCGCCGGCGTCGGCGGCGGTTTTGTCCCCCGACTCGAATGCCGTAGCATAGACCCTTGGTGCCTGTGCCCTGCTGGCCTCGCACCGCGAACGTGAGCCCTC
>CAYOQY010000009.1:38682-43804 GCA_964406225.1 uncultured Microbacterium sp. | reverse complement strand
CTCGCGCACAGAACGAAGAAGGCCCCCGAAAGGGGGCCTTCTTCGTTCTCCGGGTGAGGGGTCGCCGCGAATCGCCTTTGGGGGCGGGCCCACGCCGCCCGAGGCTCCGCGCGCCGCGCAGCGGCGTGGGGAGTGGCGGTGGGGACAAGTCCCCCCTCGCGCACAGAACGAAGAAGGCCCCCGAAAGGGGGCCTTCTTCGTTCTCCGGGTAGGGGTCGCCGCGAATCCCCTGGCGGGGGCTGTTCGACTCACGGCTGTAACGGGCCGGTTCCAGAGCCGGCGATCGGCGCGGGTAGGTTAGTCCGCATGCCCACGCCCGATTCAGGACTGCCCGAAGTGGTGCGCGTCGCTCAGGATCTCATCCGCTTCGACACCACGAACTGGGGCGGTGGACGCGCCGCGGGTGAGCGTGAGGCGGCCGAGTACGTCGGTGCGTATCTCGAGGCGCTGGGTCTGCATCCGGAGTACTTCGAGCCAATCCCGCGCCGTACGAACGTCATGGCGCGCGTTGCGGGACGCAACCCCGACAAGCCCGCGCTCGTGCTGCACGGTCATCTCGACGTCGTGCCCGCCATGGCCGAGGACTGGTCGGTGGATCCGTTCGCGGGGGAGATCCGCGACGGGATGCTGTGGGGCCGGGGAGCGGTCGACATGAAGGACATGGATGCCATGATCCTCACGTCGGTGGCCGAGATCCTGCGCGCCGGCGAGCAGCCGGAGCGCGACCTGATCCTGGTGTTCTTCGCCGACGAGGAGAACGGCGGCATCGAAGGCTCCCACCTGGTCGTGACGGAGCATCCGGAGTGGTTCGCGGGTGCCACCGAGGCGATCAGCGAGGTCGGCGGCTATTCGATCGCCGTCGGCGACCGCCGCGCGTATCTGCTGCAGGTGGGGGAGAAGGCGCTCGTGTGGCTCCGCCTGCGCGCCCGCGGGCGTGCCGGACACGGCAGCCGCGTGCATCCCGACAATGCCGTCACGCGCCTGGCCGAAGCGGTCGCCGCGCTGGGACGCACCGAATGGCCCGTTCAGCTCACCGCCACCACAACGACGATGCTCGAGGCGCTCCGCGACCTCTCGGGGACCGGGGAAGTCGATCCCGATGCGCTCGCGGCGCGGACCGGGCCGGCCGAGGGCTTCATCCGCTCGACATTGCGCACGACGACGAATCCCACCGGGCTGACGGCCGGATACAAGCACAATGTCGTCCCCGACGTCGCCGAGGCACTGATCGACGTGCGGACCCTCCCGGGCAGGGAGGACGAGGCACTGGCCGACATCCGCCGCATCGTCGGGGACGACGTCGAGATCGAGGTCGTCGTGCGCGACATCGGACTCGAGGTGCCGTTCTCCGGCGACCTCGTCGACGCGATGGTGGGCGCGCTCGGACGCGCGGACCCCGGCGTGCCGGTGATCCCGTACCTCATGGGCGGCGGCACCGACAACAAGGCCCTGTCCTCGCTCGGCATCGAGGGGTACGGCTTCGCCCCCCTTCGCCTGCCGGCCGACCTGGACTTCACCGGCATGTTCCACGGCGTGGACGAGCGCGTGCCGCTCGACGCCCTCGTGTTCGGTCAGCGTGTGCTGACCGATCTGCTCCGCTCCTACTGACCTCTTCCCGCCCCCACGACCGACGACGCTCGAACCACCCCCGTACGAAAGGCGTCCATGCTTCTTGAGGCGATCATCCTCGGCTTGATCCAGGGACTCACCGAGTTCCTGCCGATCTCATCCAGTGCCCACCTGCGCATCGTCGGCGAGTTCCTGCCGGCGGCGGAGGACCCGGGCGCGGCATTCACCGCGATCACACAGATCGGCACCGAAGCGGCCGTCGTGCTGTTCTTCTGGCGCGACATCGTCCGGATCATCACGCGGTGGTTCCAAGCGCTGTTCGGCAAGATCCCGCGCAACGACCCGGATGCGCGCATGGGCTGGCTGATCATCGTGGGCAGCATCCCGATCGTCGTGCTCGGTCTGCTGTTCCAGGATCAGATCGAGACGACGTTCCGCTCGCTCTGGCTCATCGCGGGCATGCTGATCTTCTTCGGCGTGCTCCTCGGGATCGCCGACCACGTGGGGGCGAAGAAGCGCAAGCTGCAGGACATCACCGTCACGCACGGCGTGATCTACGGGTTCGCCCAGGCGCTTGCGCTCATCCCCGGTGTCTCACGCTCGGGCGGTACGATCACGGCCGGCCTGTTCATGGGCTACGAGCGCGCCGCTGCGGCGCGGTACGCGTTCCTGCTCGCGATCCCCGCCGTGTTCGGCAGCGGCTTCTACCAGCTCGCCAAGAGCTGGAACGAGCCGGGCGTGTTCACCTTGGGTGAGACGGCGGTCGCAACGGTCGTGGCGTTCTTCGTGGCACTCGGAGTGATCGCGTTCTTCATGAGCTGGATCTCCAAGCACAGCTTCCTGCCGTTCGTGATCTACCGCGTCGCGCTGGGGTCGCTCCTGCTCGTGCTGCTGAGCATGGGCGTCCTGCAGCCGTACTGATCGACGGGGCGGTATGCCAGTCAGCGGCGCGGGTCATCGCGTCCGGGCTTGCTGGGGCCGTCTCCGCTGCCCGGACCGCCGCTGCCGGGTCCGCCGCGTCGGAGGTACTTCTCGAACTCCTGCGCGATCGCGTCGCCGGAGGCTTCTGGGGAGTCCCACGTGTCCCGGGTGCGCTCCAGCTGACGGATGTACTCCGTCATCTCCTCGTCGTCCGCGGCGGCCGCGTCGATCGAGGCCTCCCACGCGGCTGACTCGGTCGCGAGTTCGCCGCGGGTGAGAGGCGCGCCGGTGAGGTCTTCGAGGCGGTCGAGGAGGGCGAGGGTGGCTTTCGGAGAGGGCGTGTGGCCGGCGACGTAGTGCGGCACGCTCGCCCACAGGCTCGCCGAGGGGATGCCGGCGGCATCCGCCGCGTGCGAAAGCACGCTCAGGATGCCCACAGGGCCTTCGTACGTGCTGCGCTCGAGGTCGAGGGCCGTGCGCAGCTGCTCGCTGTCGCTGCCGGCGAACACCGATATCGGACGCGTGTGCGGCACATCCGACATCATCGACCCCAGGGCGACGAATCCGGTGATGTCCTCGCGCAGGGCGACGTCGACGAACTCGCCGGCGAACGCCTGCCACGCGCGGGCGGGCTCGACGCCCGTGAGGAGCCAAAGCTGCGTTCCGCCGCTCTGTTGCGCGGGGCGCAGGAGCGTCGCTTCCGGCCACCTCAGGACGCGCTTGCCGTCGGCGTCGACCATGATCTGGGGGCGGGTGTACTGGTAGTCGAAGTACAGCTCGGGGTCGACGGAGTACACGGGCTCGTACGCGCCGCTCTCGCGCAGGTGGGCGACGGCGGCGGAAGCTGCTTCGCCCGCGTCGTTCCAGCCGTCGAAGGCGGCGACGAGCACCTTGCGTCCCAGTCCGTCCACACGACCTCCTCGGCCCGCGGGTGCGGGGTCCATCCAGGATAGGCGCCACAGCGCTGACTAGCATGGAGCAGTGAATTCGAGCACCCTGGCAGCGGTCCTGTGGGACATGGACGGGACGCTCGTCGACACCGAGCCCTACTGGATGGCGGCCGAGACCCCGCTCGTCGAGCGGTTCGGCGGTACGTGGTCCCACGAGCAGGCGCTGCGTCTGGTCGGGCTCGGTCTCGAGGATTCCGCGCGCATCTTCCAGGACGCCGGGGTGCGCATGGGCATCCACGACATCGTGGATCACCTCACGGACGACGTCATGCGTCAGCTGGCGACGAAAGGCGTCCCCTTCCGGCCCGGTGCGCGCGAGCTTCTCGCGAGTCTGCGCGACGCGGGCATCAAGACCGCGCTCGTGACGATGTCGCTGCGTCGCATGGCGCAGACCGTCGTCGACCTGATCGACTTCGAGGCGTTCGACGTCGTGATCGCGGGCGATGACTCGACGCGACCCAAGCCGTTCCCCGATCCCTACCTCCAGGCGTGTGCCGCACTCGGCGTCTCGCCGACCGACACCGTCGCGATCGAGGATTCTCCGAACGGGCTGCGTTCCGCCGTGGCCTCCGGCGCCGCGTCGATCGGGGTCCCGCACATGGTCTCGATCGCGGGAGCCGGCGCGCACGCGGTGTGGCCGACGCTCGCCGGCCGCACCGCCGACGACCTCGTACGCTTCCACACCCACCACCTGAACTCCGGCCGCGTGGATTCCCGCAGCGACCGCACCCGAGGAGAGACCCCATGACCGTCGACCGCCCGAGCGGCCCCTTCCGGATCGGCGACCGCGTTCAGCTCACCGGACCGAAGAACCGGATGCACACGATCACCCTGCGCGAAGACGGCGAGCTGCACACGCATCACGGCGTGCTCCGGCACACAGCCCTCATCGGCCAGCCCGACGGCTCGGTCGTGACCAACAGCGGCGGTCATGAATACCTGGCGCTGCGCCCGCTGCTGCGCGATTTCGTCATGTCGATGCCGCGCGGCGCCGCGATCGTCTACCCGAAGGATGCCGCGCAGATCGTCGCGCAGGCTGATGTCTTCCCGGGGAGCGTCGTCGTCGAAGCGGGGGTGGGCTCGGGGGCACTGTCGCTGTCACTGCTGCGCGCGGTCGGCGAGACGGGCCGGCTCGTGTCGTTCGAGCGTCGCGCCGAGTTCGCCGACGTCGCCCGTGCGAACGTCGAGACGTTCGTGGGCCGGGTGCCCGAGAACTGGAGCGTCGTCGTCGGCGATCTGGTCGCCGAGCTGCCGGGTGCGGTGGCACCGGCATCCGTCGATCGTGTCGTGCTCGACATGCTCGCGCCGTGGGAGTGCATCGACGTCGTGGCCGACGCGCTCACCCCGGGCGGGGTCGTGCTCTGCTACGTCGCGACCGCGACGCAGCTCAGTCGCGTCGCGGAGTACATCCGCGGCACGGGACTGTTCACCGAGCCCGACGCGAACGAGACGATCGTGCGCGGCTGGCACGTGGAGGGTCTCGCCGTGCGCCCGGATCACCGCATGGTCGGCCACACCGGGTTCCTCATCTGGGCGCGCCGGCTCGCGCCCGGAGCCGTCGCCCCCGAGCAGCGGCGACGAGCGTCCAAGTCGAGCTACGGCGACGAGGACGTCGAGCTGTGGACGCCGGGTGCCGTCGGCGACCGGCAGATCACGGACAAGAACCTCCGCAAGCGCGTGCG
>CAYOQY010000009.1:0-38582 GCA_964406225.1 uncultured Microbacterium sp. | reverse complement strand
CTAGACTGTTCCGGTGCGCACGTTCCCCGCTTCCCTCGCGGTCCTCGGACTGGTCGCCGTCGGGCTCGCCGGCTGCGCCCTGCCCGGCACCGATCCCTGCCCGCGCCCGTCGGACGCCGATGCGCTGTCGTCGGTCACCGTGACCGGCTCGACGGATGACGCTCCCGACGTCGAGCTGTACACCCCGTTCCGCACCGCAGACGCGGCTTTCGAGGACCTCGTGGTCGGGGACGGTCCGCAGATCACGACCGACTCGCAGCTGATCATGATGGACATCTCGATCACGAGCGGCGAGACCGGCGAGACCCTCGTCCAGACCAATTACGACGGCGACTACTCGCGCGTGTCGACCGTGTCGCGGTGGCTCGAGGTCGTCCCGGCGCTCGAGGACGTGCTCCCGTGCGCCACGGAGGGGTCGCGCATCGTGGTCGCGGTCCCGCCGGGTGGCATCGAGGAGGCGACCGCATCGAGCCTCGAGATGGCCGACGACGAGTCCGCCGTCGCCGTGATCGACATCCGTCGGGTCTTCCTGCCGAAGGCCGAGGGCGATGACCGGTTCAACATCGGCAACGGCCTCCCGAGCGTCGTCCGCGCACCGGACGGACGCCCCGGTGTCATCGTGCCCGAGGCGACGCCGCCGAGCGATCTGGTGATCGAGACCCTCATCGAGGGCGACGGACCGGTCGTGACCGGCGACGAGCCCGTCCGCGTGCACTACACCGGGCTGACGTGGGCCGACCGCAACGTGTTCGAGACCACGTGGGACGGCGAACCGCGCTCGATCGACCTCGACACGATGCTGCCGGGCTTCTCCGAGGCGCTCGTCGGCCAGACGGTGGGCTCGCAGGTCCTCGTGGTGATCCCGCCCGACCAGGCGTACGGCGATCAGGCGCAGGGGCCGATCCCGGCGGATTCCACCCTCGTCTTCGTGGTCGACATCCTCGGAATCGACCAGGCCGCCGCGGGCTGACGGATCCGGTCGTGCCTGCCAACGCCGCTGCGAAGAATCCGCCCGAGGAGCGCCTCGTCAATCTCGTCGTCGCGCTCGTGGCGACCGAGCAGGGGCTCACGAAGGACACGATCCTGACGTCGGTCTCGGGGTATCGCGAGCAGTCCGAAGCGGGTGCGTCCAAGGATGCCCTCGAGAAGATGTTCGAGCGCGACAAGGAGAACCTGCGGCGCCTCGGGGTGCCGATCGAGACGATCGGCGACTGGGCCGACCCCGACGACCTGCGCGAGGCCCGCTATCGCGTTCCCACCGCGGAGTACGAACTCCCCGAGGACATCGTCTTCACTCCGGCCGAACTCGCGCTGCTGAACCTGGCCGGCGGCGTGTGGTCCGAGAGCTCCCTCTCCGCCGAGGCGCGCAGCGGACTGCGCAAGATCCGGGCGCTCGGCATCACGGTCGACGAGCCGATCATCGGCTACTCACCCCGCATCAGCCTCCGTGAGCCGTCGTTCGCCGCACTGCAGCAGGCGATCGAGCAGTCGCGCGTCGTCACGTTCTCGTATCTCAAGCCGGGGGAATCCGCCCCGCGCACGCGACGGGTGCAGCCGCTCGCCCTCGTCGAGTACGAAGGCCGGTGGCACGTCTTCGGCGTCGACCTCGCGGCGGGCGCCGACCGCACGTTCCTGCTGTCGCGCATCGTCGACGACGTGTCCCTCACGCGCGAGGGGTTCGACCCCGCAGTCCGCGAGGGCGCGGGGGAGCGGGCGCTCGCGGGGCTCGAGCAGCTCGCCGCGCGTCAGCGGGCGCTGCTCGAGGTGAACCCCGGTACGGAGGCCGCGCTGCGACTGAGCCGCCGGGCGCAGCCCGCGGAGCAGGGTATCCACGTCCCGTTCGTCGACGTGCACGTCCTCGCCGATGAGCTGGCCTCGTACGGCCCGGAGGTGCGCGTCGTCGAGCCCGCCGAGCTGCGCGAGCAGGTCGTCGCGCGACTCGAGGCCGCCCTCGCCGCGCACGGGGGTGCCGGATGACCGCGCGCCGACCGCTCGTGGCGACCGACCGTGCCGCCCTCATGCTGCAGCTCGTGCCGTACCTGATCGGCAAGGGCGAGGTCTCGATCGCCGAGGCAGCCGACGAGTTCGACGTCACGCCCGATCAGATGCGTGCGATGGTCGAGTCGCTCACGGTGATCGGTCTGCCGGGCGACAGCGGCTACTGGCAGATGGCGAACGACCTGTTCGACATCGACTGGGATCTGCTCGACCAGCGCGACATCATCGTCATCACGAACGCGGTCGGTCTCGAGCGGGCGCCCAAGCTCACCGCCCGCGAGGCTGCGGCGCTTCTGACCGGCCTGCAGCTCGCCCGGGCGATCCCGGGCGTGGGCGACACCGAGCTGTTCACCGGACTGCTCGCCAAGCTCGCCCGCGGCGCGTCGAGCGCGCCCGCCGATGTGATCCTCGCGCCGGGGCCCGTGGACGCCGTCCGGGATGCCGTCGCCGAGGCGCTCACGAAGGGCGTCGCGGTCTCCTTCACCTACAAGGCGCCGGATGCCGCTCCCACGACGCGGACGGTCGACCCGGTCAAGGTCCTGATCGCGACCGGCGAGTGGTATCTGCAGGGGTGGTGCCACCTACGCGAAGCGATGCGCACGTTCCACCTCGACCGTGTGAGCGACCTCGAACTGACCGACATCCCGATCGAGCACGGTGAAGATGCGGTTCCCGGGTGGTTCGAGACCGGCGCAGGCGACATCGTCGCGCGCATCCGCTTTCCAGCGTCGCTCGCGCCGCTGCTCGGCGACTATCTCGACCGCGCGGCGGTCGAGACCGCGGACGGGGTCTCCACCGCGACGATGCGGATCGCCGACGAGAACAGCCTCCGACGCCTGGCGTCGCGGCGCGCCGGCGCGGTCGAGATCCTCGAGCCGGAGTCGGCGCGGCGGGCCGCGGCATCCTGGGCGGAATCCGGCCTGGCGCAGTACCGCTGACCCCACCGTCCCCGTTCGCGCAGTGGGCGGCTGCGCGCCCGGGCGCGGGTTACACTGAGAAGACGAACCGGAAGGACTCGACATGCTCGGAAATCTCACGGGGTGGCACTTTCTGATCCTCCTCGCCGTCATCCTCCTGCTGTTCGGCGCCGCAAAGCTCCCCGCGCTCGCCAAGAGCATGGGCCAGTCCGCCCGTGTGTTCAAGGGTGAGATGAAGGCCATGAAGGAAGAGGAGTCGACGAGCGGCAAGGTCGACTCCGTCGAAGCGCCCGCAAGCGACGCACCGGTCAGCCCGACCGCCGCCGACGCGAGCAGGACTTCTGACTCCAAGTCCTGACGCGCGCGTGACCACAGCAGGATCGCCGCGCCTCGCCGGACCCGACGAGCCTCCGCGCGACAAGCGCATGTCGCTCGGCCAGCATCTGGTCGAGCTCCGCAAGCGCATCATGTACGCGGCGATCGCCCTGATCGTGGGCATGGTCGTCGCGTTCTTCATCACCGACTGGGTGATCTGGCTCATCACCGAACCCATCCGTCAGATCGCCGAACAGGACGGCGATGCGGCCAAGGTCGAGCTCATGTTCAGCACCGTCACGGGTGCGTTCGACCTTCGCCTCCGCATGTCGTTCGCGATCGGCATCCTGATCTCCGCGCCCATCTGGCTGTGGCAGATCTGGGCGTTCGTCATGCCGGGTCTCACCCGCAAAGAGATCAAATACACGGTCGGCTTCGTGGCCGCCGCCGTCCCGCTGTTCTTCGCGGGATGCTACGTCGGGCTCCTGGTCATGCCGCACGTCATCGAGCTCATGAACTCGTTCGTGCCGGAGGGCGGTGCGTCGTTCTTCGACGCCTCGTACTACTACGACTTCGTCTTCAAGCTGCTGATCGTCATCGGCATCGCCTTCGTGCTCCCCGTGTTCCTCGTCGCCCTCAACCTCGCCGGCGTGATGAGCGGCATGGCGATCCTCAAGGGATGGCGCGTCGCCGTCCTCGTTGCCTTCGTGTTCGCGGCGCTGGCGACGCCGGCGGCGGACGTGGTCAGCATGCTCATGCTGGCGGGCATGCTCGTCGTGCTGTTCTTCGCCGCGGCGGGCCTGTCGCTGCTGTTCGACCGGCGGCGCGCGAAGAAGGCCGCCGCCGTCCTCCCGCCCGAAGCCGTCGCGTGAGGCGCCGGGCATCGTGAAGGGGCGGGAGTCGTGACCGGTCCCGCATCCCCGCCCAGTCCCGCTGAGCGCTACGCGCGGGCGTCGCAGGTGCGCACCCACCCGATCACCGCCGACTTCGCGGCGACGCGGCGATTCGACCTCGATCCGTTCCAGATCGCCGGATGCCAGGCGCTCGAGGACGGCCGGAGCGTCCTGGTGGCGGCACCGACGGGAGCCGGCAAGACGGTCGTGGGCGAGTTCGCCATCCATCTCGCGATGCGGCACTCCGCGGGGGAGCGCGAGGGCGGACATCCCGACAAGGCGTTCTACACGACGCCGATCAAGGCGCTGTCGAACCAGAAGTTCCGCGAACTGCAGGATGTCTACGGCGCCGATCAGGTCGGTCTCCTCACCGGCGACATCAACATCAACGGCAACGCGCGCATCGTCGTCATGACGACCGAGGTGCTGCGCAACATGCTCTACGCCGACTCGGCGGCCCTGCGCGGTCTGCGGTACGTGGTCATGGACGAGGTGCACTACCTCGCCGACCGGTTCCGCGGAGCGGTGTGGGAGGAGATCATCATCCACCTGCCGGCGGCCGTGCGTCTGGTCTCGCTGAGCGCGACCGTCTCCAACGCCGAAGAGTTCGGCGATTGGCTCGACACGGTGCGGGGCGACACCGAGGTGATCGTCTCGGAGACCCGGCCCGTCCCGCTCGAGCAGCACGTCCTGGTGCGCGGCGACCTGCTGCCGCTGTTCGACGACCGCGCCGGCATCGCGACCGCTCAGGTCAACCAGGAGCTCATGCGCATCCGCTCCTTCAAGGGCGCGAACTTCGACAACAACCGCCGCGCGCAGGCGATGCGCAGCGATGCGGCCCGCAACGGCGGGCGCTATCAGGCCTCCGGTCGGCGCCCCCACAAGGGCGGGCAGCGTCCTGTGCGCTCGGCGAACGTGCAGCGCATCGAGAGGATCGATCGGCCCGACGTCGTGAAGCTCCTGCAGCGCTCGAACCTGCTGCCGGCGATCTTCTTCATCTTCAGCCGCGCCGGCTGCGACGCCGCGGTGCAGCAGGTCCGGCGCTCGGGCATCACGCTGACGACACCCGAGGAGCGGGCCGAGATCCGGGCGATCGTGGCGGAGCGCACCCAGGCGCTCCTCGACGAGGATCTCGCGGTCCTGGGCTACTACGAGTGGGCGGACAACCTCGCTCGGGGGGTGGCCTCCCACCACGCCGGCCTGCTGCCCGCGTTCAAAGAAGTCGTCGAGGATCTCTTCACGCGCAAGCTGGTCAAGGTCGTCTTCGCCACCGAGACCCTCGCGCTCGGCATCAACATGCCGGCCCGGACGGTCGTGTTGGAGAAGCTCGAGAAGTTCAACGGCGAAGCGCGGGTCGCGATCACGTCGGGGGAGTACACCCAGCTCACCGGCCGCGCCGGTCGTCGCGGCATCGATGTCGAGGGCCATGCCGTCATCCAATGGACCGAAGGCGTCGACCCGCAGCAGGTCGCCGCGCTCGCCTCGCGGCGCACGTACCCGCTCAACTCGAGCTTCCGCCCGACGTACAACATGGCGGTCAACCTCATCGACCAGTTCGGGCGGGCGCGCGCGCGGGAGATCCTCGAGTCGTCGTTCGCGCAGTTCCAGGCCGACCGCGCCGTCGTGGGCCTCGCCCGTCAGGTGCGCGAGCAGGAGCAGTCGCTCGCCGGTTACGCGAAGGCCATGACGTGCGACCGCGGCGACTTCGCGGAGTACTCGGGCATACGTCGCGAGCTCACCGACCTCGAGCGGCAGAACCGCAAGGACGCGAACGCCGCACGCGCGACGCGCGACGCGCGGCAGAAGCAGATCGCCGCACTGCGCAAGCGGATGCTGCGCCACCCGTGTCACGGGTGCCCCGAGCGCGAGGACCACGCGCGCTGGGCGGAGCGCTACTGGCGCCTCAAGCGCACGGTCGACAAGCAGCGCCGCGAGATCGACAACCGCACCGGCACGGTGGCGCGGATCTTCGACCGTGTCGTCGACGTCCTCACCGAGGTCGATTACGTCCGGGTCGTACGCGACGACTCATCCGAGCCCGACCGGACGGTGCTCACGCCGGCCGGCCGCACGATGCGCCGCATCTACGGTGAGCGCGACCTCCTCGTCGCCGAGTCGCTCCGCACCGGCATCTGGCGTGAGCTGGATGCCGCGGGCTTGGCGACCCTCGCCTGCTGCCTCGTCTACGAGCCGCGGCGCGACGAGACGGGCGCGGGGGAGAGGGGCCTGCCGCGCGGGGCGTTCCGCACCGCGCTGACCGCTACTCAGGATCTGTGGTCGCGCCTGGACGATCTCGAGAAGGACCACCACCTGCCGGGCACCGAACCCGTCTCGACCGGACTCGCCCAGGCGATGCACTCGTGGGCCCGGGGGATGCCGCTCGAGCGGGTGCTGATCGAGGCCGACATGGCGGCCGGTGATTTCGTCCGGTGGGCGAAGCAGACGATCGACCTGCTCGATCAGCTCTCACTCGTCGCGGACGCGCCCCTGGCCACGACGGCGCGCCGAGCGCTCGACGCGGTGCGGCGGGGCATCGTCGCGTACAGCTCGGTCTGAGCGCCTCGGCCCCGGCGACGGCGCACGGGGCCCGACTTAGACTTGACGCGTGCCCCTCGCCGCCGCTCCGCGACCGATCCTGCCGCTGTGGGCCGCGGTGGCGGCATCCGTCGCCGGGGGACTGCTGCTGACCCTCGCGTTCCCGGCGCTCAGCTGGTGGCCGATGGCCTTCCCCGCCGTCGTGCTCGCCCTCATCGGCCTGGTGGGTCGACGGCTGTGGTCGTCGTTCCTCGTGGGATTCGCGTTCGGTGCGGCCTTCTTCTTCGTGAACCTCCTGTTCACGGCGCGCTATCTCGGGCCGGTGCCCTGGGTCGCGCTGTCGATGCTCGAAGCGCTCCTCACGGCGGCGGGGGCGGTGCCGATCACGCTCGCCTACCGCTGTCTGCCCCGGGTGCTCCCGGGTGCGGCCGCGCGGCTGACCCTGTTGCCGCTTCTCGTCGCGGGACTGTGGACGCTGCGCGAGCAGATCGTCGGCTCCTGGCCGTACGGCGGCTTCCCCTGGGGGCGGGTGGGCATCTCGCAGGCGGGGAGCCCGCTCGCGGACCTCGCCTCATGGGTGGGGGTGTCGGGGCTCACGTTCCTCATGGTGCTCTTCTGCGCCGCGGCGATCGAGTACGTCCGGATCGGTCGTTTCCGCAAGCCCCTGACGGCGCTGCCGGCGGCCGTGGTCGCGGTGCTGCTGCTCGTGGTGCCGCAGTTTCCGACCACACCGGCCGGCAGCATCCGGGTCGGCGCCGTGCAGGGCAACGGGCCGGCGGGCTACTTCGACCAGCGGGCGCCGAACGCCGTGCTGCAGGCGCAGGTCGATGCGACCGTTCCGCTCTTCGGCGAGGAGATGGACGTGCTGCTGTGGCCGGAAGGCGGCGTCGACTCGGATCCGACCTCGAACGCGTCGACCGCCGCGGTGCTGGATGCCGTCTCGCGTAGGGTCGACGCACCGCTCCTGGTCAGCGCGGTGACCTCGCGCGGTGACGAGTACTTCAACTCCTCCCTGCTGTGGCTCGAGGGCGAAGGTGCGGTGCAGACGTACGACAAGCGGCATCCCGTGCCGTTCGGCGAGTACGTGCCGGATCGCGCGTTCTGGGAGCCGTTCGCCCCCGACCTCATCGGCCTGATCCAGCGCGAGTACACCCCCGGCGAGGGCGCGCCGTTCGTCGATCTCGACGGGGTCGGGGTGGGCCTGGCGATCTGCTTCGACGTCATCTACGACGACGTCGTGTGGGACGGGGCACGCGAAGGCGCCGAGGTCTTCATGTTCCAGACGAACAACGCCGACTTCCGGGGTACGGATGAGAACCTGCAGCAGCTCGCCTTCGCCCGCATGCGCGCGATCGAGACGGGGCGCTCGGTCGTGAACCTGTCGACGGTCGGGACGAGTCAGGTGATCACCGCGGACGGCGCGACGATCGACGGGCTCGCCGCGGACGTCGCCGGCCACATGCTGACAGATGTGCCGCTGCGCACCGGGCTCACCCCGGCCGTGGTCGCGGGCGAGACCATCAAGCTGCTGATCGGCTGGGGAAGCCTCATCGCCCTCGCCGCCGCGGGGATCGCGGTGGCCGTCCGCGCGCGTCGTGATCGCTCCGGACACACGCAGACGCCGGTCCCCGAAGGGACCGGCGTCACGAAATGAGTCTCAGGCGCTGAGCTTGCTCGCGGCCGCGTCGTCACCGGCGCCGCGACGGCTCCGGACGAAGGCGAGTCGCTCTTCGAGCAGCTCCTCGAGCTCGGGGATCGTGCGGCGCTCGAGCAGCATGTCCCAGTGCGTGCGGGCGACCTTGTCGTCGCTGTGATCGACGGTCGCGGTGCCCTCGCCGATGCGCAGAAGCGCTTCGGCGCCGCACGTGCGGCACTCCCACGCCTCGGGGATCTCGGCGTCCGCGGCGAACGTCATGGTCGTGTCCCGTCCACAGACGGTGCACTTGTAGATGTGTTGTGCGCGTTCATGGAACACGACGCCCTCTTCGCTCTGTAGGCTCTGGGCGCCGAGTCGGATGCCGCGCAGACTGCGGTCTGCCATTGTGTGGTCCTCTCGTCGCTGTACAGGTATAACGTCAACACCTGGACGGATCATCCGAACCGCCTGCCCGGGGCGGTCATTCACAGGGGATGCTCAGGGCGAGCGCATCAGCTGGCCTGTGGAGCGTCCGACGCCTCGCGTGCGATCCGCAGGGCGACGTCGGCACGGTCCGTCACCAGCCCGTCGACGCCCATCGAGAGCAGGCGGCGCATGTCAGCCGGATCGTTGACGGTCCACACGTGGACCTCCACCCCCTGCCGGTGCGCCGAGGAGATCAGCCGCGGTGTGACGATGCGCACCCGCCCTTGCCGCTCGGGCACCTGCAGCGCGTCGACGCCCGCGAGCGCGCGCCGCACAAGGGCGTCCGAGCGCGTCGAGAGCGCCGTCAGCGTGCGCACGATCGTCTCCCGCCCCGCCGACGTCGCGGGACGGTCGGTCGCGCTCTCCGCAGCGACGGCCAGCGCTGCGTTGCGGCGCCGGTCCGAGAAGCTCGTCAGCAGCACTCGATGGCGGTGCGGGCGGACGAGGCGTCCCACCTCCGCCGCGGCATCCTTCGCCTTCACGTCGAGATTGAAGCGCACCGATGGGAACGCCTCCAGAGCCTGGGCGAGGGTGATGAGGCCGCCACGGTCCGCCATCATCGCATCGAGTTCGCGCACGCCGACGCCCGAGACGAGTCGCGGATCACCGACCACACGCGCGAGGTCGACGTCGTGGAACAGGACGACGGTGCCGTCCGCGGTGAGGTGGCAGTCCGACTCGATGTAGTGCGCACCCACGGCGTGAGCGGCGGCGATCGCGGCGAAGGAGTTCTCGACCATGCCGCGTGCGGCGTCCTCGGGCGTCACCAGACCGCGATGCGCGAGCACACGCGGGCGCTCCGTCCCACGGAACCACGCGTGTGTCACGGCGTGGGCGGGAGGGCGGACTCCTCGTCGGACTGCGCGCGCTTCGCCGTGTCGGTGACCGTGCCCGCGAAGGCCGAGCTCATGCCCTTGAGCGCCTCGGTGAACTCGCTCGGGATGATCCAGAGCTTGCTGGACGCGCTGTCGGCGATCTTGGGAAGTGTCTGCAGATATTGGTAGGCCAGCAGCTTGTCGTCCGGGTCGCCGACGTGGATCGCGTTGAAGACCGTCTCGATCGCCTCCGCCTCGCCCTGCGCACGCAGGACCGCTGCAGCCTTGTCGCCCTCGGCGCGCAGGATCTCCGCCTGCCGTGCACCCTCTGCGGTCAGGATGGCCGACTGCTTCGTGCCCTCGGCCGTCAGGATGAGCGCGCGACGGTCGCGCTCGGCGCGCATCTGCTTCTCCATCGAATCCTGGATGCTCACCGGCGGGTCGATCGCCTTCAGCTCGACGCGTCCGACCCGGATGCCCCACTTGCCGGTCGCTTCGTCCAGGACGATGCGCAGCTGACCGTTGATCTCGTCGCGGCTCGTGAGGGCCTCTTCGAGGTTCAGTCCGCCGACGACGTTGCGCAGCGTCGTCGTCGTCAGCTGTTCGACGGCTCCGAGGTAGTTGGCGATCTCGTAGGTCGCCGCGCGGGCGTCGGTCACCTGGAAGTAGACGACGGTGTCGATGGAGACCACGAGGTTGTCCTCGGTGATCACCGGCTGCGGCGGGAAGGAGACGACCTGCTCGCGCATGTCGATCAGCGGACGTACGCGGTCGATGAACGGGACGAGGATGTTCAGGCCCGGCATGAGGGTCTTGTGGTAGCGGCCGAGGCGTTCGACGACTCCTGCGGTCGCCTGCGGGATGATGCGGATCGAGCGGACGATCACGACGAGCACGAAGATGAAGACGACGACGGCGAGCACCCAGCCGATCGCCGCCGGGATGAAGCTCTCGACGTTCATGCGGACGCCTCCTGTTCGTCGGGACGGACGTAGGCGGTGGCGCCGTCGATGCGGCTCACCCGGACGACGGTGCCGGGCTCGAGCTCTCCGCGCTCCGCGGGCCGGGCGGTCCACGTGTCGCCGTTGGAGAGCTTCACCTGCCCGCTGTGCGCCGAGACGGTCGAGAGCACCTGCCCGGTGAGGCCGACGAGGGCGTCGATGTTGCTGGGCGTCGGGTCCTCACCACGATGCAGCCGTTTGAGCAGCGGGGGACGCAGCACCAGGATGAGAACGGCGGCGACGCCGGCGGCGATGATGACCTGGAGCCACAGGGGTGCTCCGAGAAGATCGGACCCGAGCCCCGCGACGCCGCCGATGCTCAGCATGAGGAACGTGAAATCGAGCGTGAGCATCTCGATCACGAGGAAGACGAGGATCAGGACCAGCCATCCGATCCACGCGAATTGCTCGACGGTCTGGATGAGATCCACGATGTTCCTCCCCTTTGACCCAACCTAACACGCGGGTTTCCGGGCGGTTCGGGACCCCGTGACGAACGGGTCGCGATTGGTAGGGTCGAGGGGTGACCGAGCAGATTTCCCCGTCCCCCCTCGCGCCCGGATCCCTCCGCGGCAAGACCGCCCTCGTGACCGGATCCTCACGCGGTATCGGCGCCGACACGGTCCGCTACTTCGCCGAGGCCGGCGCGAACGTCGTGATCAACTTCCGCAACAAGGCTCCACGCGCCGAGAAGCTCGCCGCGCAGCTGCGCGAGCTCGGCGTGCAGGCGCTCGTCGTCGGTGCCGACCTCACCGACCCCGAGTCGGTGCAGGCGATGTTCTCCGAGGTCGAGCGCACGTTCGGCGCGCTCGACATCCTGGTCCTCAACGCCTCGGGCGGCATGGAGTCCGGCATGGGCGAGGAGTACGCCCTGAAGCTCAACCGCGACGCGCAGGTCAACGTCCTCGAGACCGCGGTGCCGCTCCTCGGCGACGGCTCCCGCGTGGTGTTCGTTACCAGCCATCAGGCGCACTTCATCCGCACGACGCCCACGATGCCCGAGTACGAGCCCGTCGCGCTGTCCAAGCGCGCCGGCGAAGACGCCCTCCGCGAGCAGATCCCGGCGCTCGCCGAGCGCGGCATCGACTTCGTCGTCGTATCCGGCGACATGATCGAGGGCACGATCACCGCGACGCTGCTCGAGCGCGCCAACCCCGGCGCGATCGCGTCGCGTCGCGAGTCGGCGGGCAAGCTGTACAACGTGGGCGAGTTCGCCGCCGAGGTGGCGCGTGCCGCCGTCGAACCCGTCCCTGCCGACAACACCCGGCTCATCGGAGACACGAGCTCGTTCGCGGGGGAGTGAGCGGTGCGTCCCGCTGACATCGAGAAGCTCATCTCGGTCGGCCGGCCGGCGATCGCGCCGGACGGGTCGTTCGCCGTCTTCGCCACGTCGCGTCCCGACCTCGTCGCCAACCGTGCGGTGGGTCAGGTGTGGCGCGTGGACCTGCCGGACGGCATCCCGCGGCGCATCACCCGGGGGACCGCCGACGCGTCCCCGCGGCTGTCGCCCGACGGGACGCTGATCGCCTTCCTCCGCGGCGACGCGCGCCGCCGGCCGCAGGTGCACGTGGTCGCCTCCGGCGGTGGCGAACCGGTGCAGGCGACCGACGCGCCGCTGGGCGTCGAGGACTTCGACTGGTCGCCGGACGGCACCCGTCTCGCGTTCACCGCCCGCATCCCCGAGGCGGGCCGCTACGGCAGCGTCGAGGGACTGGATGCCGCCGCGGAGTCACCGCGTCGGATCACCGGCATCCGGTGGCACGCGAACGGCTTGGGCTACCTCGCCGACCGCCCCGCGCACGTCTTCGTCGTAGAGGCGCCCGCGGTGGACGGTGAGCCCTTCTACGAACCGGCCGCCACGATCTCGGCGGACGGGGCGGCGCCCACGGAGAAGCGGGTGCTCGCGCACGAGCCGACCGCGATGACCGAAGGGTCGGCATCCCACGCGGGCGTCGTCTTCGCCGGCGAGGAGGTCCTCACGGTCGTCGAGGAGATCGAGCACGATGTGCGAGACCTTCGCTCGCGTGTGATCGCGCTGTCGGTGGACGGCAGCGGTTCGCGCGAGGTCGTGGGGCCGGATTCCGGGCTGTCGGTCAGCGAGATCGCCGTCGCCGCGGATGGTGCCGTTGCGCTCCTCGCCGCGGACGCGGGACCATCGGGCATCGATTTCGTCGCGCCGGGCGTCGCGCTCTGGCTTTTGTCCGACGCCGGACCCGTGCGGCTCACGGATGCCGACACGATCGATCTCGGGGAGGTCGGCAGCCACATCACGCCGGTCGGCGACGACTTCCTCGTGCAGGATCGCACGCGCGGCCGGGTGCGGCTGCTGCGGGTCACCCGCGCCGGCGAGGTCACCGAGATCCTGGGCGGTGACGTCGAGGTCGGCGGGCACGCGGCCACAGGGGAGACCATCGTGGCTTCCGTGGCGACCTCCGCCTCCTTCGGCGAGCTGGTCTCGGTCCAGGACGGTGCCATGCGCCACCTCACACGCTTCGCGACCGATCTCGGTGCGGTCGCGCCCCGCGAGCTCACCGTCGAGGGTCGCGACGGCTATCCCGTGCACGGCTGGGTGGCGCAGCCGGCGGGGGAGGGGCCGTTCCCGGTGATCCTGCAGATCCACGGCGGACCGTATGCGTCTTACGGCATACACCTGTTCGACGAGACGCAGGTGCTCGTGGGTGCCGGCTACGCGGTCGTCTACTGCAATCCGCGGGGCTCGGCCGGCTACGGTCGCGCACACGGGCGCAGCATCCGTCAGGCGATGGGCACCCTCGACCACGCCGACGTCATCGACTTCCTCGAGGGTGCGATCGCGGGCGATGAGCGACTCGACGGCGACAGGGTCGGCATCATGGGCGGCTCGTACGGGGGCTACCTGACGGCGTGGATCATCGCGCACGATCACCGGTTCGCCGGGGCGATCGTCGAGCGCGGCTTCCTGGATCCGGTCAGTTTCCAGGGGACGAGCGACATCGGCTCGTTCTTCGGCGACGAGTACGTCGGCACCGACCCGGAGGCCATGGCACGGCAGAGCCCGATGGCGGTGGTCGACCGCGTGACCACCCCGACGTTCGTCATCCACTCCGAACTGGACTTCCGCTGCCCCCTCGAGCAGGCCACGAGGTACTACACGGCCCTGAAGCGGGGCGGGACGGATGCCGAGATGCTGATCTTCCCGGGCGAGAACCACGAGCTCACGAGGTCGGGTCAGCCGCGTCATCGGGTCGAGCGCTTCGCCGCCGTCCTGGACTGGTGGCGCAGGAAGCTGCCCGTCGACTGAGTCGTGCTGCATCCACGAAGAAGCGCCCCGGGAGCGAGCCCGGGGCGCTTCTTCGCTGTCTGTGCGGATCAGAGGTCGTTCTTGCCGAACGTGAAGGCGCGGACGATCTGGATGATGCCGAGCACGACGAGCGCGATGCCGAGCAGCCACCACAGGGCCGCGATGTACAGCGGCGAGAACAGCAGAACGATACCGGCGATGATGCTGATGATCGCGAAGAAGATCGTCCAGCCGCGCGATGCCGCGTCGCCGAGCGTCGACAGCGCGACGACGCCCTCGACGATCCAGAGGATACCGACGAGGATGCCGAGGAACACCGCGAGCCATGCGGTCGCTGCACCGAGGTTCAGGAACGCGACGATGCCGGCGATGATGAACAGGATGCCGAGGACGATGTGCCCGACGCGCGACCAGCCGCCCTTCGTCTTCGAGAAGATGCCCAGACCGGCGTAGACGAGGCCCGCCGCGATCGCGTAGATCGCGATGATCGCCGTGACGACCATGGCCGTCTTGCCGGGCCAGACGAGGATGAGGATGCCGACGACGACGGCGAGGACGCCGCCGATGCCGAGAGCTGTGCGGATTCCGTTGACAGCTGACTTCTCCGCTGCGGATTCGGTGGACATGATTTCCCTTTCTGGGAGTTTCCTGGGAGGTGCGGCTTCAGCATAGACCCGGTGGTACCCGGGCATCGGGACGAACGTCCCGTGTGTCGGATGATGACGGGGCGCAGAGGGCACGGGGGAGTGCCGCCGGGCCGATCCTCGGGAAGCCCGGGTTTCAGCCGAGGAGGAACATGACCAGAAGCAGCAGGGGGACGCATCCGATCGTCGTCAGGAAGACGGTGTCGCGCGCGATCGTCTCGCCGGTCCCGTAGCGCTGCGAGTAGTTGAAGACGTTCTGGGCCGTCGGAAGGGCGGCGAGCACGACGACGATGAGGACTTCCTCCGCCGACAGTCCGAACACGAACTCCGCGACCGCCCACGCGATCGCCGGCATCGCGATGAGCTTGAGTGCGGTCGCCAGCACGATGTCGCGGCGGCGCCCGGACGGGCCGAGCACGCGCTGGCCGTACAGCGAGATGCCGTAGCTGATGAGCAGGACCGGAACGCACGCGTTCGCGATGAGCAGCGCCGGCTCGAAGACGATGTCGGGCAGGGTGATCCCGCTCACCGAAACCGCGGTGCCGAGCGCCGAACCGATCACGATCGGGTTGCTCAGACCGCGCCCGACGGCGCGCCAGAACGACGCGCGCCCGGCGGCGGCCGCTTCGAGCACGGCCATCGAGATGGGGGTGAAGATCAGGAGCTGGAGCAGGATCACCGGTGCCGGGAACGCCGCGCTGCCGAGCAGGTACAGCGACAGCGGGATGCCGATGTTGTTGGAGTTGACCTGCCCGGAGGACAGCGCGCCGATCACCACCTCTCCGGTCGGACGCCGCCAGGCGAATCGCGCGATGAGTGCATAGACGGCGATCACCGCGACCGCCGCGATGGCCGAGACCGGCAGGAGTGCCGAGAAGAGCGTGCGCACGTCCGCCTGTGCGAGCACGACGAACAGCAGGAACGGCGAGAGCACGAAGAATGTCAGCCGGGCGAGCACCGGGCGTGCGTGTTCGCCGAGCAGATCGATCCGGCCGATGACGTAGCCGACGGCGATCGCGAGAGCGACCACGGCGAACCCCGTCAGGCTCTCGAGCATGGTCTCGAGCCTAGGCCGTGGCGCGGGCCCGCAGGATGAGTTGCGCCGCGTGACGGCATCCCGCGTCGCCCAAACCCGTTCAGGAGGCTGTGAGCGCGGAGGCGCGTTTGCCGATAATGCACATTATGTCAGTTCACTGAACTGCGACCCTTCCCCTTCGCCCCAGCCGCGCGCACGATGCCGTGGGTCGAAAGACTCTGTGAGGAGCTCTCGTGCGGAGTTAGCGTGACCACGGTGCCGCTCATGGCGGAGACGGAGGCTCTCATGGACACGCTCACCGACCGATATGTCTGGGCCGTCACCCGCGGCATCCCGCACGAGCGACGCCGGAGCGTCGGCGACCGGCTCCGCGCCGACATCGAGACGTCCGCCGCCGAGAAGCGTGCGACGGGCCTCGCCGAGGCGGATGCCGAGCGGGCAGCCGTCGAAGAGCTCGGAGACCCCGATCGACGCGCCGCCGAGCTGGCGGATCGTCCGCCCTACCTCATCGGCCCGGCGTACTACTTCGACTACCGCCGCATCATGATCATCGTCCTGTCCGCCGTCACGCCGAGCGTCTTCGGCGCTCTGCTGCTCGTGCAGGCGATCGCGGGAAACGACGTGTGGGCGTCCCTGTTCAGCGCGATCTCGATCGCGTTCAGCGTCGCCGTGCAGGTCGCGTTCTGGATGACCGTGGCCTTCGCCGTCATCGACCGCACCTCGGGCGGTCGGCGTCGACGACCGAACGCCTGGGATGCCGCCGATCTGCCTCAGATCCCCACCGGGCGGGTGGGGCTCGGCGAGACGATCTTCGCGCTCCTGGCCTATCTGCTCTTCATCGGGCTGATCGTGTGGCAGCAGAACATCTGGGTCGTCCGCTCGGCCGGCGGGGCGTCGGTTCCGGTCCTCGACCCCGAACTGTGGTCGTTCTGGCTCCCCTGGTTCATCGTCCTCGCGGTGCTCGAGATGGTCTTCGCTCTCGCGCTCTACGCCGCGGGACGCTGGACGTGGGTGCTCGCAGGTGTCAACGTCGCGTTGAATCTCGCGTTCGCCGTCCCCGCGGTGGTGCTGCTGGCGACCGATCGGGTGATCAGCCAGGCCTTCCGGCAGGAGTTCGCGGAGTTCATCCCGGTGGTCGACATGTTCGTGAGGATCCTGCCGTTCGTCATCATCGGCGTGGCGGTGTGGGACACGATCGACGGGTTCCGCAAGGCGTACCGCGGGCAGGGCGCGGCATCCCTCGCCTGATCACCCGGGCCGCACGACGAGGCCCGAGGTGGAGAAGCGTCGCCGCTCCCCCGCCCCGGGCCTCGTGATGTGGTCGGGGGTGATCAGATCGTGTCGTCGGTCGAGCGGGTCGACTGCCGGGTCACTCGCTCCCCCGCCGCCGGGTCCACGGCGGTGCGGGTCACGGTCTCGCTCGAACGACGGCGCATCATCAGCACGAGGCCGAGGATGAACACCAGTACACCGGCACCCATGAGGATGTAGCCGATCAGGTCGAGGTTCACCCATTCCACCTGCACGTTCACGGCGAACGCGAGGATCGCTCCGATGACGAAGAGGACGATTCCTGCTCCGATGCTCATGTCACTTCCTTTCCGCGGGACGGCGGCGCGCCCAGCCTTTCCAGGTTGCTCTCCCCCGCGGATCGCGGCAAGGGCTTGACATGCGACATCGGGGGCGGTCAGAGCCTGCCGGCGAGCACGCGCTCGATGTCGTCGATGAACGCGTTGTAGCCGGCGATCGTCGCGGCGACCTGCTCGTCGGTGAAGTCCGCACGGTCCTGGCTGATCGTGAGCTGCGTGCCGTCCGCGACCGACGCGATGTCGAAGACGACGGGCAGGCCCGGGTCCTCGTCGGGCTGGTCGGTGAGCGTCATGGCGAGCCGGGCCGGCGGGTCGACCTCGACGTACGTGCCGGACCAGTGGATCCGATTGCCGTCCGGAAGGTGCATGACGGCCCGGAACGCCCCACCGGGGCGCACGTCCATCACGAGACTGTCCTGCGGGACCTCGACGGCCGCGGTACCGAACCATACGGCGAAGTGCTCGGGCGTGGTGAGGGCGTCGAAGACGGCCTCCCGCGACGCGGACAGCGTGCGGGTGACGGTGAAGTGATCAGCCACGGGAGTTCTCCTTTTCGTGGCCGGATGAATCGCCGAGGCTCGGCGACGGGTCGCCGCGCAGCTGCTGCTGCGCGTTGAGATAGTGGTCGAGCGCGCTCAGGTTGTCTTCCCAGAAGCGGGCGAAATCCCCGAACCAGCGGGATGCCGCGGCGAGGGGCCGCGCGTCGAGGGCGGCCGGGCGGAACTGCGCGTCTCTGCCGCGCGTGACGAGCCCGGCGCTCTCGAGGACGTGAAGGTGCTTCGAGACGGCGGCGAGGGTCATGTCGAACGGGGCCGCGATCTCCCCCACCGTGGCCTTCCCCTCGCGCAGGCGTGCGAGGATGGCGCGTCGGGTGGGATCCGCCAGTGCGGCGAACGTGCGACTGAGTTCGTCGACCGCCATGTCACCTTCCTCGTATTCAACCGATTAGTACAATACCGATTGGTTGAATATCTCGCAACCCCCGGTGCCGAGATCCGAGGTCGGACGCCATCGCTATCGTGGCGCCATGCCTTCCGACATTCCTTCTCCTCGCGTCATCTACAACACGGCGACGACGCTCGACGGCTTCCTCGCCGACGACGAACACTCGCTCTCGTGGCTGTTCGCGGTGCCCGGAGCCGACGGCGCGGAGTCCGACTTCGCGTCGTTCCTGGAAGGCGTCGGAGCGCTCGTCATGGGGTCCTCGACCTACGAGTGGCTGCTGCGTCACGAAGGTCTGCAAGAGCACCCGGAGAAGTGGTTCTACCCCGACATCGCGAGCTTCGTGTTCACCTCCCGCGAGCTTCCTGCAGTCGACGGCGCCGACATCCGCTTCCGCGGCGGCGAGGTCGGCGAGCTGTGGTCGGAGCTGCGGGATGCCGCCGGTGATCGCGACATCTGGCTGGTCGGAGGCGGCGATCTGGTCGGCCAATTCGACGACGCCGGCCATCTCGACGAGATCCGGGTGTCGATCGCACCCGTGACCCTCGCGTCCGGCAAGCCGCTCCTCCCCCGTCGCCTCGAGTCCGACCGTCTCACGCTGCGTTCCGCGACGAGGAACGGTCCCTTCGCAGAGCTCGTCTTCGACGTGGCGCGTCCAACGACCAGCTGAGCCGGCGCGGGCCGGGCTCAGGTCGCGGGAGCGATGTGGGCCCACTCCGCATGCTTGGGTTCGCGGCCGTCCCCCGACGACGTGCCGCTCAGGCGCCGCTGGACCCACGGGCCGAGGTGCTCCCGGTAGTACTCCGAGGCCCTCATGCGTGCGGCGGGCGGGAGCGGGGGAAGCGACCACCATGCGGCCGGGGGCTCCATCCCGAGCGCGGTGAGCACGCGGGCGGCCACGCGGTGGTGTCCGCGCGCGTTCATGTGCAGCCGGTCCTCCGCCCAGTAGGACGGGGACGAGAGCTCCCGGTCAGGCCAGTTGAAGGCGCGGATGATGTCGGGTCGTTCCTGGATGCGCGCACCGACCGCGAGCGAGAGGATGTCGCCGCGACGTTGGATGAGTCTGCTGAGCGGCAGTTGCGCCGACGGATTCGCACCCGAGAGCAGGATGAGCCGCACCCCCTCCTCGTCGCAGCGCTCGATCACGCGGTCGAACGCCGCGATCACCTGCGAGATCGAGGTGCGCGGGCGGATCATGTCGTTTCCGCCGCCGTTGAACGACAGGTGCGTGGGCTTCAGCGCCAATGCGGGTTCGAGCTGCTCGTCGACGATCGGCCAGGCGAGCTTGCCGCGGATCGCGAGGTTGGCGTACTCGATCGGTCGGCTCAGGTGGTCGGCCCACCCGTGGGCGACCAGGTCCGCCCATCCACGCACGCGGCCGTCGGGCAGATCGTCGCCGACGCCCTCGGTGAAGGAGTCGCCGATCGCGACGTATCGAACGGATGCCACTCCCCCACTGTACGGGCGGTCATCGGTCGTCGAGTGCGCGTCCTCTGCGGTCGGCGAGACCCCAGGCGGCCGTCGCCGCGATGGCGAAGAACGCGGCGAAGACCACGAACAGCAGCGCGGCGCCACCCAGGCCCAGCATGATCGGCACCGTGAGCGGCGCGACGATCGAGGCGATGCGTCCGACTCCCGCCGCCCAGCCGGAGCCGGTGGCCCGCATCGACGTGGGGTACATCTCGGGCGTCACGGCGTAGAGGGCACCCCATGCGCCGAGGTTGAAGAACGACAGGGCCATGCCGGTCGCGATCACCACACTCTCCGCCGTCGCGGTCCCGAACAGCACTGCCGAGACCGCCGACCCGGCGAGGAAGACCGACAGCGTCAGGCGGCGTCCCCACACCTCGATGAGCCATGCGGCGACCGCATAGCCCGGCAGCTGCGCCAGCGTGATCACGAGTGTGAAGCCGAACGAGCGCACGAGGTCGTAGCCCTGCGAGACGAGGATCGACGGGATCCAGATGAAAGCTCCGTAGTACGAGAAGTTCACGCAGAACCACACGAGCCAGAGACTCGCGGTGCGCACGCGGAACTCCGACGACCACAGCGTCGCCAGCCGCTCCCGCGCCGAGAGGGCGGCGGCGGGGGCTTCGTCGGCGGGGACCACGGCACCATCGGGTGCGGTGATCCCGGCGGACTGCTCGAAGGACCGCACGACCGCGTCCGCCTCCGCATGGCGTCCCCGTCGGGCGAGCCATCGGGGGGATTCCGGCAGTCCCCAGCGCACGATGAGGGCGTAGGCGGCAGGAATGGCACCGAGGGCGAACGCCCAGCGCCACCCGTCGTCGGAGCCGGGGATCACGAGGAAGCCGATGAGGGCCGCGGCTGTCCAGCCGACCGCCCAGAACGCCTCGAGGATGACGATGAGCCGTCCGCGCATCCGCGCCGGCGCGAACTCGCTCACATAGGTGGACGCGACCGGCAGTTCGGCGCCCAAGCCCAGACCGACGAGGAAGCGGAGGACCAGCAGGGCGACCAGGCCGCCGACCAGCGCGCTGGCTCCGGTGGCGAGGCCGTAGATCAGGAGGGTGACCGCGAAAACCTGACGGCGGCCGAATCGGTCGGCGAGCAGCCCGCCGATGCTCGCGCCGATCGCCATGCCGATGAACCCGATCGAGGCGATCCACGCGGTCTGTCCGGGTTCGAGGCTCCACTGCACTGCCAGGGCGGCGATGATGAAGGAGATGAGCCCGACGTCCATCGCGTCGAGCGCCCAGCCGATGCCCGACCCGGTCAGCACCCGCAGATGACGGCGGGTGAAGGGCAGGCGATCGAGGCGCTCCGACAGCGAGGAGGCGCGCGGTGGGGCATCCGTCATGAAGACAGGATGTCACGCACCAGCGGTTGCACCTGCGTTCCGTACAGTTCGATCGAGCGCATCATCTTCTCGTGCGACAGGGTTCCCGTCGAGAACTTCATGTCGAAGCGCGTGACGCCGAGGGTCCGCACCGTGTCGGCGATCTTGCGCGCCACGGTCTCGGGAGAACCGACGTACAGGGCACCCTCCGGTCCGACATCGTGCTGGAAGCGCATGCGGCTGTAGGGCGGCCATCCGCGCTCGCGCCCGATCGTGTTGTTCATCGACTCGAAGCCCTCGTATGCCTCGTCCCACGCCTGCTGATCCGTCTCGGCGATGTGTCCCGGCGAGTGCACGCCCACGGGCAGCCGATCGCGTCCGAAGGAGTCGAGCGACCGGTGATACAGATCGACGAACGGACGGAAGCGCCCGGCCGGGCCTCCGATGATCGCGAGCATGAGGCCGTATCCGTACCGGGCGGCGCGTACGACGGACTCGGGTGTGCCCCCGACGCCGACCCACGCCTTCAGTCCGTTCTCCGTCTTGGGGAAGACGTCGGCATCGACGAGCGGAGCGCGGAGCGACCCCTGCCAGGTGATCGGCTTCTCGGTCAGCAGCTGAGAGAAGAGGTCGAGCTTCTCCTCGAAGAGCGTCTCGTAGTCGCGCAGGTCGTAGCCGAAGAGCGGGAACGACTCGATGAACGATCCGCGGCCCAGGATGACTTCGGCGCGGCCGCGCGAGACCGCGTCGAGGGTGGCGAACCGTTCGTACACGCGAACGGGGTCGTCCGAGGACAGCACGGTCACGGCGGTGCCCAGGTGGATGCCGCGCGTGCGCGCCGCCGCAGCGGCCAGCACGATCTCGGGGCTGGAGATCGCGAACTCCCGGCGGTGGTGCTCCCCCACACCGAAGAACGCGAGTCCGACCTCGTCGGCGAGCACGGCCTGGTCGACGACGTTGCGGATCGTCTCCGCGCCGCTGATCAGCTGCCCGTCGGCATCCCTGGTGACATCCCCGAACGTGTCGAGGCCGAGTTGGATTTCATTCATGCGAATACGAACCCCGCTCGGCCTCGACGTATTCCGTCAGGCCGTGAGCGCGGAGCGCAGCGTGTCGAGTCCGACGCCGCCGAGGTCCAGGGCCCGCTTGTGGAACGTTTTGATGTCGAAGGCGTCGCCCTGCGCGGCCTTCGCATCGTCGCGGATCTGCTCCCAGATGCGCTGTCCCACCTTGTAGGACGGCGCCTGGCCCGGCCAGCCGAGGTAGCGGTTGACCTCGAACTGCACGAACTCGTCCGACATGTTGACGTTGCGGCGCATGAAGGCCAGCGCGTAGTCCGCATCCCAGGTGCCGGCGCCGTCCGGGCGGGGCTTCTCGAGGTGCACGCCGATGTCGAGCACCACACGCGCGGCGCGCATGCGCTGTCCGTCGAGCATCCCGAGCCGATCGGCGGGATCCTCAAGGTAGCCGAGCTGCTCCATCAGACGCTCGGCGTACAGCGCCCATCCCTCGGCGTGACCCGAGGTCCCGGCGAGGAGCCGGCGCCACGAGTTGAGCTCGGCGCGGTTGTACACCGCCTGCGCGATCTGCAGGTGATGGCCCGGAACCCCCTCGTGGTACACCGTCGTCAGCTCGCGCCACGTGTCGAATTCCTCGACGCCCTCCGGCACGGACCACCACATGCGGCCCGGTCGCGAGAAGTCGTCCGTGGGGCCGGTGTAGTAGATCCCGCCCTCCTTCGTCGGCGCGATCATGCACTCCAGCCGGCGGATGGGCTCGGGGATGTCGAAGTGCGTCTTGCCGAGCTCGGCGATCGCGCGGTCGCTCGTCTCCTGCATCCACCGTTGCAGCGCAGCGGTGCCGTGCAGCTTGTGCGCGGGATCCTCGTCCAGGAACGCGATCGCCTCTTCGACGGTCGCGCCGGACTTGATCTGGTCGGCGATGGCCTCCTGCTCGGCGACCATCCGGGCGAGCTCCTCCACGCCCCACTCGTACGTCTCGTCGAGGTCGATCGTCGCGCCCAGGAACCGCTGCGACTGCAGCGCGTACAGGTCGCGGCCGACCGCGTCCTTCTCGCCGGCGACGGGAGCGAGCTCCGAGGTGAAGAAGCCCGCGAGCGCGTCGTATGCGACCCTCGCGGCGTTCGCGTTGTCGGCGAGCTCGCGCGCGAGGGATGCCGGAAGCTGGCCCTCGGCCGGCGCGGCTTCGGCGGCGAACGTCGCGAAGAAGCCCTGGTCGTTCGTGTAGCGGGCGATCTGGGTCACGACCTCCACGACCTGGCGACGTGCCGGGACGATGCCCTGGGCGATGCCTTCGCGAAGCGTCGCGACGTATCCGTCGAGCGCCGCGGGGATCGCGCCGAGGCGGGTCGCGATGACCGACCAGTCCTCGGGGGTGTCGGTGGGCATGAGGTCCAGGACCGACCGGATGTCCTGCGCCGGCGAGGCGATCACGTTCAGATCGCGCAGGTGCCACTTCGCCTCGTGCAGGTCGATCTCGAGACGGATCTCCCGGCTGAGGTCCTCCTTCGTCACCCGGTCGACGTCGTCCACGGGGGTCGCCGCCTCGAGCGCGGCCAGGGTCGCGCGGCCGTCGGCGATCAGTCGGTCCGCGCCTTCGGGCGAGTAGTCGCCGTAGCGGTCGTTGAACTCCGAGCGACCGATGTAGGTCGCGAGGGTCGGGAGCTGCTCGGCGATCGTGTCGACCCACGCATCAGCGATCGTGTCGATCTGCGTGGGCGTGCGTGCTGGTTCTGTCATGGCATCGAGCCTAGGCAACGACCCCGATGCCGCCAACACGGTCAGTGTGCGGCTTCGTTCCAATCCGCGCCACGACCGATCTGCACGTCGAGCGGCACGGCGAGGTCTGCCGCATCGCCCATCCGCTTCCGCACGATGCGCTCGGCCACCTCCCATTCGCCCGGCGCGACCTCGACGACGAGTTCGTCGTGGATCTGCATCAGCACGCGCGAACGCAGGTCCTGCGCCGCGAACTCGTCGTGGATGTGGAACAGGGCGATCTTCATGATGTCGGCCGCGCTCCCCTGGATCGGGGCGTTGAGTGCGGCGCGCTCGGCGTTCTCGCGCAGCACGCGGTTCGGGCTCGCCAGATCGGGGAACGGACGGCGGCGGCCGAAGATCGTCTCGGTGAATCCGTCGATCCGGGCCTGCTCCACCGACGAGCGCAGGTAGTCGCGCACGGCGCCGAAGCGGTTGAAGTACTCGATCATGAGCTGCTTGGCTTCGGACTGCTCGATGCGCAGCTGCTTGGACAGACCGAATGCCGACAGACCGTAGACGAGTCCGTACGACATCGCCTTGACCTTCGTGCGCATCGCCGGGGTGACATCCTGCGGCTCGACGCCGAAGACGCGCGCGCCGACGAAGCGATGCAGGTCTTCTCCGGAGTTGAACGCCTCGATGAGCCCGGGGTCCTCGGACAGGTGGGCCATGATCCGCATCTCGATCTGCGAGTAGTCCGCCGTCAGCAGTGTCTCATAGCCTTCGCCCACTTCGAACGCCGAACGGATGCGGCGGCTCTCCTCCGTGCGGACGGGGATGTTCTGCAGGTTCGGATCCGTGCTGGACAGGCGGCCGGTCTGGCTCCCCGTCTGCACGTACGTCGTGCGGATGCGCCCGTCCGCGGCGATCGCGGTGTCGAGGGACTCGATGATCTGGCGCAGCTTCGTCGCCTCGCGATGCTGCAGCAGCAGATCGAGGAACGGGTGGGGGTTGCTCTCCTGCAGATCGGCGAGCACGGCGGCGTCGGTCGAGTAGCCCGTCTTGGTCTTGCGTGTCTTCGGCAGCTGGAGCTCTTCGAACAGCACCTCCTGCAGCTGCTTCGGCGAACCGAGGTTCACTTCGCGTCCGATCGCACGGTAGGCCTCCTGGGCGATCGCGTCCGCGCGCTGCCCGAGCTCGGCGGAGAACGCCGACAGCTTCTCGTGGGAGACCGTGACACCGGCCAGCTCCATGTCGGCGAGCGTGAGGAGCGTCGGGAGCTCGATGTCGGTGAGCACAGCCGCGACGCTCTCGGGGAGCTCGCCGCGCAGCGCCTCCGTGACACGCAGCGTGAACCAGGAGAGCTGCCCGGGCGTGGCTCCCTCGGTCTCGGGCACGAGTTGCGTCGGATCGGACTCGGGCAGCTTCTCGTCGAGGTAGCGGTCGACCAGGTGCGCGAGCGTCTTGTCGGGGAAGCTCGGGCGCAGGAGCCACCCGGTGACGATCGTGTCGAAGACGAGCCCGCCGAGTCGCAGTCCGGCGCGTCGCAGGGCCTTCACCTGCGGCTTGGCGTCGGAGAAGATCTTCGGTGCATCCGAGGCGAGCCAGTCTCCGACGGAGGCCGCCACCTCGAGCGACCAGTCCGCCTCCGCCGCGGCATCCGCCCGGGCGAAGCCGATCCTCGTCGGCCGGCCGGCCTCGGTCATCACGGTGACGCCGACCTCGCCTTCGTCGGCGACGAGCCACGCGCGCAGATCATCGGGCGAGGGCTCAGTGGGCACAGGCATCGGGATGGCCGCCGCGGAGGTCACGGCGGCCATCTGCTGCTCGATTCCGGCGAGTTCGGCGACGCGCGGGATGAGCGTCTTGAACTCCAGGCGCGCGAAGATGTCGCGGACCGCCTGCGCATCCATCGGCTGGACTTCCAGATCGGCGACCGTCGTGGGCAGCTCGACGTCGGTGAGCAGGCGGTTGAGGCTGCGATTGCGGCGCACGGCGTCGAGGTGCTCGCGCAGGTTGTTGCCGACCACACCGGTCACCTTGTCGGCGTTCTCGAGGAGGTTCTCCAGCGAGCCGAACTGCCCGAGCCACTTCACCGCGGTCTTCTCCCCCACTTTCGGCACGCCGGGGAGGTTGTCGCTCGTCTCGCCCACGAGCGCGGCGATGTCGGGGTACTGCTCGGGGCGCACCCCGTAGCGCTCGATCACGGCGTCCGTGTCGTAGCGCTTGAGCTGCGACACGCCCTGGACGTTGGGGTACAGCAGCGTGATGTCGTCGTTCACGAGCTGGATCGTGTCGCGGTCGCCGGAGCAGACGAGCACGTCGTAGCCCTGCTCGGCGCCCTGCGTCGCGAGGGTCGCGAGGATGTCGTCGGCCTCGACGTCATCCTTGGCGAGCACGGTGATGCTCATCGCCGCCAAGCACTCCTGGAGCAGCGGGATCTGACCCTTGAACTCGCTCGGGGACTCGGAGCGGTTCGCCTTGTACTCGGCGTACTCGCGCGTGCGGAAGGACTGTCGTGACGTGTCGAAGGCGACCGCCAGATGCGTGGGCTTTTCGGCCTTTATCAGGTTGATCAGCATCGAGAGGAAGCCGTAGATGCCGTTCGTGTGCTGCCCGTCCTTCGTCGAGAAGTTGTCGACCGGGAGTGCGAAGAAGGCGCGGTAGGCCAGGGAATGGCCGTCCACGACGAGGAGGGTAGGCTTTGCGGAGTCCGTCACCCTGCAAGTTTAGTGAGGGGTCCGGACGCCGCTTCCGAAGACCGAAGGCTGGACATGACCGACACCTCCCCCGCCGACATCGACGGACTCGAATGGGTCGCCGACCGCGGAATGGGCGCCCTTGCGGAGAAGATGGGCATGAGGTTCCTCGAATTCTCCGTCGATCGCTGCGTCGCGACGCTGCCGGTCGAGGGCAATACACAGCCGGTCGGCCTCATGCACGGCGGCGCCTATGTCGTGCTCGCCGAGTCCCTCGGTTCCATGGCCGCCAATCTGCACGCCGGACCCGGCCGGCTCGCCGTCGGCGTCGACATCAATGCGACGCACACCCGTTCGGCCACCTCAGGCGTCGTCACGGGCGTCTGCACGCCGATCCACCTCGGCCGGAGCCTGACCGTGCACGAGATCGCGGTGAGCGACGAGCGGGGACGGCGCCTGTCGACGGTGCGGATCACGAACATGATCCGCGATCTGCCTGAGGCCTGAGGCCGGCTCAGCCCTTCTTCGGGGCGAGCTGCTCGATGATCGCCTTCGCGACGTCCTGCATCGTGAGCCGGCGGTCCATGGACGCCTTCTGGATCCAGCGGAACGCCTCGGGTTCGCTCAGGCCCATCTTCTCGTTGAGGAGTCCCTTGGCCCGGTCCACGAGCTTGCGGGTTTCGAAGCGCTCGACCATGTCGGCGACCTCGGCTTCGAGCGTGATGATCTGCTCGTAGCGCGCCAGGGCGATCTCGATCGCCGGCAGCAGATCGTTCGGCGTGAACGGCTTGACGACGTAGGCGAGGGCACCGGCCTCGCTCGCCCGCTCGACGAGCTCCTTCTGGCTGAAGGCGGTGAGGAGCACCACGGGGGCGATGTGGTTCTTGCTGAGCTTCTCGGCGGCCGAGATGCCGTCGAGCTGGGGCATCTTGACGTCCATGATCACGAGGTCGGGACGCAGCTCGGTCGCCAGCTGGACCGCTGTCTCGCCGTCGCCGGCTTCGCCGACGACGTCGAAGCCGTTGTCTCGGAGGATCTCGACGATGTCGAGGCGGATGAGCGACTCATCCTCCGCGACGACCACTCGACGGGTGGTGGATGCCGGGGAACCGGTGGCCTGCTCTTGCTCAGTCACATCCGCAATCCTACGGTATGGTCGTTCGCGGACGTGCCGGGCCGGTGTGGCGGAATGGCAGACGCGGAGCACTCAAAATGCTCTGTCCGTGAGGGCGTGTGGGTTCGAGTCCCACCACCGGTACGAAAGAGGAGGTCGCCCCGCAGGGGGCGGCCTCCTCTTTCGTGCAAGTGGCGACTCAGGCCCCGAAGTACTGGTTGCCCAGCGCCTTGCTCTTCAGCGCCTCGAACTCGCCCTGCGAGATCGTCCCGGCATCCAGGAGGGCCTTGGCCTGCGCGATGTCCTGGGCGGGCGTCGAGGATGCGGACGGACGGTAGTCGTCGGCTTCGGCGACGACCCCGCCGCGCGCTGCGGCGCTGCGCTCAGCCATCCCCTTGCCGCGCGCGATGACGTAGACGAGCGCGGTGAGGAACGGCGCGAAGATCAGGAAGATGATCCACACGGCTTTCCACCAGCCGTTCAGCTTGTGGTCGCGGAACAGGTCGCTGATGATCAGGAAGACCATGAAGATGTAGGCCGTGAAATAGAAGATCCACAGCAGGTACCAGAAGAAGTCGCCGATGCCGATCATGGTGCACCTCCGGACGAAGAAACGGTCGCGCTCAGCATAGCGAGCACGACCGTTTCTGCGGAGGACCGGGCCGTCAGTCCCTCGACTGGTAGATCGGCGCCTTGCCGTGCACCGCATCGCCGATCTTGTGGATGCGGATGTCGTTCGTCGAGCCGATGATCCCGGGAGGGGATCCCGAGATCACGACGACCTTGTCGCCGACCTTCGCGAGGTCGTTGGAAAGGAAGAAGTCGTCGACCTGGATGAACATGCGGTCGGTGTGCGTCACGTGCTCGACGAGGGTGGACTGCACGCCCCAGGTCAGCGCCATGCGGCGACGGATCGCCGGCTCGGTCGCGAAGCCGATCATGGGGATCTTCGGGCGCAGGCGCGACATGCGCCGGGCGGTGTCACCGGACTCGGTGAAGATGCAGAGGTACTTCGCCTCGACGAAGTCCGCGACCTCCATCGCCGCGAGCGTGATCGCGCCGCCCTGCGTGCGCGGCTTCGTCGTGAGGGGCGCGATGCGCTCCAGGCCGTGGTCCTCCGTCGATGCGATGATGCGCGCCATCGTCTCGACGACGACGACGGGGTACTTGCCCACGCTCGTCTCGCCGGAGAGCATGACCGCGTCCGCGCCGTCGAGGACCGCGTTCGCGACGTCGCTGGTCTCGGCGCGCGTGGGAACGGGGTTCTCGATCATCGACTCGAGCATCTGCGTGGCGACGATGACGGGCTTGGCCATGCGGCGGCACAGCTCGACCGCGCGCTTCTGCACGATCGGCACCGCTTCCAGGGGAAGCTCGACGCCCAGGTCGCCGCGGGCGACCATGATGCCGTCGAACGCGTCGATGATCTCCTCGAGGTTCTCGACGGCCTGGGGCTTCTCGATCTTGGCGATGACCGGCACGTGCCGTCCCTCTTCCGCCATGATCACGTGCACGCGCTGGACGTCCTTCGCGCTGCGGACGAACGACAGCGCGATCAGGTCGGCGCCGATGCGCAGGCCCCAGCGCAGATCGGCTTCGTCCTTCTCCGACAGCGCGGGCACGTTGACCGCGACGCCGGGCAGGTTGATGCCCTTGTTGTTCGAGACGGCACCCGCGACGATGACCTTGGTCGTGACGACGGGGCCCTCGACCTCGACGACCTCGACGCGCACCTTGCCGTCGTCGATCAGGAGGAAATCGCCCGGGTTGACGTCGGCGGGCAGGCCCTTGAACGTCGTGGAGACGATCTCCTTCGTGCCGGGGATGTCCTCCGTCGTGATCTTGAAGATGTCGCCGACCGCGAGCTCGTGGGGGCCGTCGGCGAACTTGCCGAGGCGGATCTTCGGACCCTGGAGGTCGACCAGCACGGCGACCGGGCGCCCGGCGTCGTCGGCCGCCTTGCGCACGTTCGCGAAGTTCGCCTCGTGCACGGTGTAGTCGCCGTGGCTGAGGTTCATCCGCGCCACGTCGACGCCCGCCTCGATGATGGCGCGCACCTGCTCGTACGTCGAAGTGGCGGGTCCCAAGGTGGCGACGATCTTGGCGCGTCTCATCGTGTGTGTGCTCCGGGTGGTGTGTGGGGAGGGGTGGTCTCGTGAGTGGTGCTGAGGGCCGCGGCCAGCCTACGCGGGCTGCAGGCCGATCGCGACATCGTGCGGGCGCACGGGCGCCGGCAGCGCGGTCTCGCCCATGAGGTACCGGTCCACGTGCGCGGCCGCGGCACGGCCCTCGGCGATCGCCCAGACGATGAGCGACTGACCGCGACCGGCGTCGCCGGCGACGAAGACACCGGGTGCCGTGGTCTGGTAGTCGTCTTCGCGCTCGACGTTGCCGCGCGCGGTGAACTGCGCACCGAGCTGGTCTTCGAGGAGGGACCGCTCCGGACCGGTGAAGCCCATCGCGATGAGCACGAGATCCGCGGGGATCTCGCGTTCGGTGCCGCTCTTGGGCACGCGTCGCCCGTCGACGAACTCGGTCTCGGCCACGCGCAGGGCGCGCACCTCCCCCGCGTCGTTGCCGAGGAACTCGACGGTCGATGCGAGATAGGCGCGTTCGCCCCCCTCTTCGTGCGCCGAGGAGACCTCGAACACGAGCGGCGCCATCGGCCAGGGCTGGGTCTCGGGCCGTGTGGTCGGAGGCTGCTTGCCGATCGCGAGGTTCGTGACGCTCAGGGCGCCGTGGCGGTGGGCGGTTCCGATGCAGTCTGCACCGGTGTCGCCGCCGCCGATCACGACGACGTGCTTGCCCTCCGCCGTGATCTGGCTGGGCACACTGTCGCCGGCGACGGCCTTGTTCGACTCGACCAGGTACTCCATCGCGAAGTGCACCCCGGCGAGATCACGGCCGGGGATCGCGAGCTCGCGGGGCACGGTCGCCCCCGTCGCGATCACGACGGCGTCGTAGCGGGCCCGGAGGTCGCTCCACGAGATGTCCTTGCCGATCTCGACCCCGGCGCGGAAGCGGGTGCCCTCGTCCTGCATCTGCCGCAGGCGGTACTCGAGGTGCCGCTTCTCCATCTTGAAATCGGGGATGCCGTAGCGCAGGAGTCCGCCGATGCGGTCGTCGCGTTCGTACACGGCGACCGTGTGGCCCGCACGAGTGAGCTGCTGGGCGGCGGCGAGTCCCGCAGGCCCCGAGCCGACGACCGCCACGGTCTTGCCCGTCAGGCGCCCCGGGGGTTCGGGTTCGACCCAGCCCTTCGAGAACGCCTCGTCGATGATCGAGACCTCGATCTGCTTGATCGTGACGGCGGGCTGGTTGATGCCGAGCACGCACGAGCTCTCGCAGGGTGCCGGGCACAGGCGACCGGTGAACTCCGGGAAGTTGTTCGTCGAGTGCAGGCGCTCGATGGCCGAGCGTCCCTCGCCCCGCCACGTGAGGTCGTTCCACTCCGGGATGAGGTTGCCCAGAGGGCATCCCTTGTGGCAGAACGGGATGCCGCAGTCCATGCACCGGCCGGCCTGCCGGCGCAGCACGGCGGTGTCGCCGGGCTCATACACCTCTTTCCAGTCCATGATGCGGACGGGGACGGGACGACGCGGCGGAAGCTCGCGGTCCGTCACCTTCAGAAAGCCCTTGGGGTCAGCCACCGGTCACCTCCAGGATCCGGGTCCAGACGATGTCGCCGTCGGGGTCGAGCCCCTCCGCCACGGCTTCCCGGCGGGTGGCGAGCACGGCCGCGTAGTCGCGCGGCATCACGCGGACGAAGTCGGCCAGCGTGGCGTCGAAATCGTCGAGAAGGGATGCCGCGAGCGTCGAGTCGGTCTCGGCCACGTGCTGCGTCAGCAGATCGCGGAGGATCTCCGCGTCGCCCGCGCCGAGTTCGCCGAGCTCGAGCTCGCCGGACGCGAGCGCCTCGCGGTTGACCAGCTGACGGTCGAGCTTGTAGACGTAGGCCGTTCCGCCCGACATGCCGGCGCCGAGGTTGCGACCCGTCTGGCCGAGGATCACGGCGAGGCCACCGGTCATGTATTCCAGCGCATGGTCACCCACACCCTCGACGACCGCCGTCGCGCCCGAGTTGCGCACGAAGAACCGTTCGCCGACCACACCGCGCAGGAACATCGTCCCCTGTGTGGCGCCGTAGCCGATCACGTTGCCCGCGATCACGTTCTGCGACGCGTCGAATGTGGCCTCGCGCGGCGGGCGGATGACGATCTGGCCGCCGGAGAGCCCCTTGCCCACGTAGTCGTTCGAATCGCCTTCGAGGCGCAGCGTGATGCCGGACGGCATGAACGCGCCGAACGACTGGCCGGCCGAGCCCTTGAGGTTCACGACGATCGATCCCGACGGCATCCCGTTCTCGCCGTGCACGACGGTCACGTGATGTCCGAGCATCGTCCCGACCGCCCGCTCGGTGTTGCGGATGGGCAGGTCGAAGGTCATCGTGCCGCTGTGGGCGATCACGTCGCGCGCCGCTTCGATGATCGGCACGTCGAAGTGCTCTTCGAGCTCGTGCTCCTGCGCGTGCGTGTTGCGCCGGGCCTGATCGGGGCCGAAAGCGGGACCGGTGAGGATGGGGGCGAGGTCGAGGCCGCTGGCCTTCCAGTGCTCCACCGCACCGTTGATGTCGAGCATCTCGTGGTGGCCGATCGCCTCGTCGAGCGAGCGGAAGCCGAGCTCGGCCAGATACTCGCGCACCTCTTCGGCGATGAACTCCATGAAGTTGACGACGAACTCCGGCTTGCCGTTGAAGCGCTCGCGCAGCACCGGGTTCTGTGTGGCGACGCCGACCGGACACGTGTCGAGGTGGCAGACGCGCATCATGATGCAGCCCGACACCACGAGCGGCGCGGTCGCGAATCCGAACTCCTCCGCGCCGAGCAGGGCGCCGATGATGACGTCGCGTCCGGTCTTTAGCTGACCGTCGACCTGGACCACCACGCGATCGCGCATGCCGTTCAGCATCAGGGTCTGCTGTGTTTCGGCCAGGCCGAGCTCCCACGGCGTTCCGGCGTGCTTGAGCGAGTTGAGCGGGCTCGCCCCTGTGCCGCCGTCGTGGCCCGAGACGAGGATCACGTCCGCGAGCGCCTTCGCGGTACCCGCCGCGACCGCGCCGATGCCCGACTGGCTCACGAGCTTGACGTGCACACGGGCGCCGGGGTTGGCGCGCTTCAGATCGAAGATGAGCTGCTTGAGGTCCTCGATCGAGTAGATGTCGTGGTGCGGCGGCGGGGAGATCAGTCCCACACCCGCGGTCGCGTGACGCGTGCGCGCCACCCACGGGTACACCTTCGTGGGCGGCAGCTGTCCGCCCTCGCCGGGCTTGGCGCCCTGGGCGAGCTTGATCTGGATGTCGTCGGCCTTCGTGAGGTACAGGCTCGTGACGCCGAACCGCCCGGACGCGACCTGCTTGATCGCGCTGCGCCGCTCGGGGTCGAGCAGGCGATCGACGTCCTCGCCGCCCTCGCCCGTGTTGGACTTGGCGCCGATCCGATTCATCGCGATCGCGAGGGTCTCGTGCGCTTCCTTCGAGATCGACCCGTAGCTCATCGCACCGGTCGAGAAGCGCTTGACGATCGCCGATACGGGCTCGACCTCGTCGATCGGAACCGGTTTGCGGACGCCCGTGCGCAGAGCGAAGAGCCCGCGCAGCGTCTTGAGCTCCGACGCCTGGTCGTCCACGAGCTTCGTGTACTCGCGGAAGATGTCGTACCGCCGCGTCCGCGTCGCGTGCTGCAGGCGGAAGACGGTGTCGGGGTTGAACAGGTGCGGCGAGCCGTCGCGACGCCACTGGTACTCGCCGCCCGTCCACAGCCGCTCGTGCGCGCGCACCGCGGCATCCTCCGGATAGGCGTACGCGTGCCGCGCGGCGTTCTCCGCGGCGATCACATCGAGCGACACGCCGCCGAGCTTGGTCTCGGTTCCGGTGAAGTACGCGTCGACGAACTCCTGCGAGAGGCCGATCGCCTCGAACACCTGCGCGCCCGCATAGGACGAGACCGTCGAGATGCCCATCTTGGACATGATCTTCAGCACGCCCTTGCCGAGCGCGTAGATCAGGTTCCTGACGGCCTTCTCGGGGGTGATGCCGGTGATGTATCCGGCGCGCACCAGGTACTCGACCGTCTCCATCGCCAGATACGGGTTGACCGCGGAGGCGCCGTAGCCGATGAGCGTGGCGACGTGGTGCACTTCGCGCACGTCACCCGCCTCGACCACGAGACCGCACTTCATGCGCGTCTGGTTGCGGATCAGGTGGTGATGCACCGCCGCGAGCATGAGCAGAGACGGGATCGGCGCGAGGTCCTTGTTCGAGTCGCGGTCGCTGAGCACGATGAGCTCGGCGCCGTCCTCGATCGCCTCGTCGACCTCGGTGCACATCTGCTCGATGCGCTTCTTCATGCCCTTGTGGCCCGCCTCGACGCGGTACAGGCCGCGGATCGTGACCGAGGAGCGGCCCGGGAGTGCGGTGTCGATGTGCTGGATCTTCGCGAGCTCGTCGTTGTCGATCACGGGGAAATCCAGCGTGACCGACCGCGCGTGCTGCGGACCCCAGTCGAGCAGGTTGCGCTCCGGCCCGAGGCCGAGTGACAGCGAGGTCACGACCTCTTCGCGGATCGAGTCCAGCGGAGGGTTCGTCACCTGCGCGAACTGCTGCGTGAAGTAGTCGAAGAGCAGTCGCGGACGCTCGCTCAGCACCGCCACCGGAGTGTCGGAGCCCATCGCGCCGAGCGGCTCGGTGCCGTTCTGGCCCATGGGGGTGAGGAGGATGCGCACTTCCTCTTCGGTGTAGCCGAACGTGCGCTGACGCCGGGTGATCGAGGCGATGGGGTGAACGATGTGCTCGCGCTCCGGCAGGTCGGCCAGGCGCACGCGACCGGCATCCAGCCATTCCTGCCAGGGTTCGAGTTCGGCGAGCTCGGCCTTGATCTCGTCGTCCTCGACGATCCGCCGCTGTGCGGTGTCGACGAGGAACATGCGGCCCGGGCGCAGACGACCGCGGCGCTTGATGCGCTCGGGGGCGAAGTCCAGGACGCCGGTCTCACTGCCGATCACGACGAGTCCGTCGGTGGTCTCGGTCCAGCGGCCGGGTCGCAGGCCGTTGCGGTCGAGGGTCGCCCCGACGAGCGTGCCGTCCGTGAAGATCAGGGCGGCGGGGCCGTCCCACGGCTCCATCTGCATGGAGTGGAACTCGTAGAACGCGCGCAGCTTCGGATCGATGTCGGCCTGCTTCTCGTAGGCCTCGGGCACCATCATCATGATCGCGTGCGGAAGACTGCGGCCGGTCAGGGTCAGCAGTTCGAGGACTTCGTCGAAGGATGCCGAGTCGCTCGCGCCCTCCGTGCAGATGGGCAGCAGCGGCTCGATGTCGCCGAGAAGCTCCGACTCGAGCTGCGACTGGCGGGCGCGCATCCAGTTGCGGTTGCCGTTGACCGTGTTGATCTCGCCGTTGTGGGCGAGCATCCGCAGCGGCTGCGCGAGCGGCCAGGACGGGAAGGTGTTCGTGGAGTACCGCGAGTGGACGACGGCGAGCTCGGAGGCGAAGCGCTCGTCCTGCAGGTCGGGGTAGAACGGCTCGAGCTGCAGCGTCGTGACCATGCCCTTGTACCCGAGGGTCCGCGAGGACAGCGACACGATGTAGGCGCCGAGCTCGGTGCGGGCGCGCTTGCGCAGGCGGTAGACCCGGCGGTCGAGCTCGATGCCCGACAGGGCGGGGGCGTCGCCGACGGCCGGTCGCGAGACGAAGAGCTGCTCGAACACGGGACGTGCGTCGAAAGCGAGCTTGCCGAGGTTCTCCTCGGCGGTGGGCACGTCGCGCCACCCGAGGAGCACGAGGTTCTCACTCTCGGCGATCCTCTCGATGCCGGCCTTCTCGGCCGCGCGTCGCTCGTCGTCGCGCGGCAGGAAGATCATGCCGGCGGCGTACTCCCCCACCGGCGGCAGCTCGAAGTCGACGACGGCCCGCAGGAACGCGTCCGGCATCTGGGTGAGGATGCCGGCGCCGTCGCCCGTGCCGGCGTCGGAGCCGATCGCCCCGCGATGCTCGAGGTTGCGCAGCGCGGTGAGGGCCAGGTCGATGATGTCGTGACCGGCCTCGCCGCGCAGGGTCGCGACCATCGCGAGCCCGCACGCGTCCTTCTCGAACGCGGGGTTGTACATGCCCTGTCGGGCGGGCAGCTCGCCGAACGCGTGCGCGTCCTGACCGTGCCGTGGAAGACCAAGGCTCGAAGCCATACCAACCGTCCTCACATTGATGCTCAAGATGGGACGACGTCGGCCCTGAACTGCGGAAGCTGAAGGTCCACCGTTCGGTGCGGTGCTGCGCGGTGGACTACTTCGAGGAGACTGTGCTCGTGCCGGTGCTTGTGGCCTGGCTGGCGGCTGTGCCCTCGGTGCTTTCGTCCGTCGGTGGTTCGCTGACGTCGACGAAGTCGCCGGTGTCCTGCGATTGTACCGTGCCCGCAGGGGTCCATTCGCGGCCGGGGACGTAGGGCGAAGGCTCGAACCCGGGGTGACGACGCTTCTGGATGAAGAAGATCGCCAGACCGATGATCACGCCGAAGATCGCCGCCCACACATTGCTGCGCAGGCCCAGGATGATCTCGCTCGGGTCGATCCGGATCGACTCCCACACGATGCGTCCCGCGCTGTACCAGACGAGGTAGAGGCCGAACAGGCGTCCCCACTGCAGCTGGAACTTCTTGCCGACCCAGAGCAGGAACAGCACGCCGAGGGTGTTCCAGATGACCTCGTACAGGAACGTGGGGTGGAACAGGGTGCCTGGAGCGAGGCCGGGAGCGAGATGCTGCGCGATCTCGTCGTCGATCTCGAGGCCCCACGGCAGATCGGTCGGCAGGCCGAAGAGCTCCTGGTTGAACCAGTTGCCGAATCGTCCCATCGCCTGGGCGAGCAGCAGTCCGGGTGCGAGGGCGTCCGCGAACGTCCAGAACCGGATGCCGGTCCACTTGCAGCCGAGCCACGCGCCGACGGCGCCGCCGATCAGCGCGCCGTAGATCGCGATTCCGCCCTCCCAGATCGCCCACACCGACCCCGGCTCGAACGGGTTCCAGGGGTTCGCCTCCGCACCGAAGTAGAAGCCGGGATGGGTCAGCACGTGGAAGATCCGTGCGCCGACGATCGCGAGGGGGACGGCGATCAGCGAGATGTCGATCACGACCCACGGCTCCGCGCCGCGCTTGGTGAGGCGGTGGTTGGTGAGCAGCGTCGCCGCGATGATGCCCGCGATGATGCACAGGGCGTAGAAGTGGATCCGCAGCGGACCGAGGTCGATGTAGCTGACCGACGGGCTGGGGATGCTGGCGAGCACGCCGTGGAGCGCGCTCGAGGGGACGAACGTCATGCGTCGAGTCTAAACGGGGCGCAGTGTGCCTGCAGACAGGGCCCGGGCCGTCTCGGCGAGGCCTTCCAGTCCACCGTCGCGGAGGGCGCGGACCAGGGCCGTCCCGACGATCGCGCCGTCCGCGTACTCGAGCACACCCGACACCTGCTCCGGGGTGGAGATCCCGATGCCGACGCATGCGCGCACGCCCGCGGCGCTGCGCAGCCGCATCCGCTCCACGAGCCGGCGCGCGGCGGCGTCCAGTTCCGCCCGCTCCCCCGTGATGCCCATCGTCGACACCGTGTACACGAAACCGGTCGAGGCCTCGAGGATCAGATCCAGTCGCTCGTCCGTCGAGGTCGGGGCGGCGAGGAAAACGCGGTCCAATCCGGTGCGCTCACTCGCGGCGATCCACTCGGCGGCGGCATCCGGCGTGATGTCCGGAGTGATGAGGCCCGCGCCACCTGCGGCGAGCAGGTCGTCCGCGTAGCGATCGACGCCGTACTGCGTCACCGGGTTCCAGTACGTCATCACGAGGATCGGGATGTCGACGCGCGCCGCGATCTCGCGCACGGCCGTGAATGTGTCGCGGAGGCGGAAGCCGCCGGCGAGGGCCGCCTGCGTGGCCTCCTGGATCACCGTGCCGTCCATGACCGGATCCGAGTACGGGGGTCCGAGTTCGAGCACGTCCGCCCCGCTCTCGGCGAGGACGACGGCGGCGTCGATGCTGGTCTGCAGATCGGGGAAGCCGAGTGGGAGGTAGCCCACGAACGCGCCGCGACCCTCCGCGTGGGCCGCGTCGATCGCGGCGGCGACGCGCGAGGTGACCGTGGAGGTCACAGCTCGACCCCGTCGCCCTTGGCCTCATCGGCGTGCGGCGGGATGGTGACGGGGGGACCTTCGAGCACGGCGTCGGCGTCGTACAGCTCGAACCACCGCGCGGCGGTGTCCATGTCCTTGTCGCCCCGACCCGAGAGGTTGACGGCGATCACCGCGTCCGGCCCGAGCTCGCGACCGATGCGCAGTGCGCCCGCGAGCGCGTGCGCCGACTCGATCGCCGGGATGATGCCCTCGGTGCGGGAGAGCAGCCGGAGCGCCTCCATCGCCTCGGTGTCGGTCGCGGGGATGTACTCCGCGCGTCCGATCGAGGCGAGCCACGCGTGCTCCGGTCCGACTCCGGGGTAATCCAGACCGGCGGAGATCGAGTGGGATTCCACCGTCTGGCCGTCCTCGTCCTGCAGGACGAACGTCTTGGCGCCGTGCAGGATGCCGGGCCGGCCGCGCTCGATCGATGCCGCGTGCCGCGGGGTGTCGACGCCGTCTCCGGCCGCCTCGACGCCGTAGAGCTTCACGTCGGGGTCGTCCAGGAACGCGTCGAACATGCCGATCGCGTTCGAGCCGCCGCCGACGCACGCGAACACGGCATCCGGAAGCCGGCCGACCTCCTCGAGCAGCTGTGCGCGCGCTTCTTCGCCGATGATCTTCTGGAAGTCGCGCACCATCGCCGGGAACGGATGCGGTCCCGCCGCGGTGCCGAAGATGTAGTTCGTCGTCTCGACGCTGGCCACCCAGTCGCGGTAGGCGTCGTTGATGGCGTCCTTGAGGGTGCGCGAGCCGGTCTTCACCGGCACGACCTCGGCTCCCAGCAGGCGCATGCGGGCGACGTTGAGGGCCTGGCGCTCGGTGTCGACCTCGCCCATGTAGATGGTGCAGTCGAACCCGAACAGCGCCGCGGCCGTGGCCGTGGCCACGCCGTGCTGGCCCGCGCCGGTCTCGGCGATCACGCGCGTCTTGCCGAGCCGCTTCGTCAGCAGCGCCT
>CAYOQY010000008.1:0-48964 GCA_964406225.1 uncultured Microbacterium sp. | reverse complement strand
GCTCGATGGTGATCGTGTCATCGATCCGCCCGTCGGCGTTCGACGACGGACGCCTCGAGCACGGCGCGGCGACCCTCATGAGCATCCTCGGCGGCATCGCGTCGCGTGCCCGCGAGCAGCGCCTCGAAGACCTCGCCGACCCGCTCACCCGGGCGCTCGCGCGCGAGCTGCGGCGTCTCGGCGTCTCGGTCGACGTGCACTACCGGGGTCTCCTGCCCCTCGTCGCGCAGTACGACGGTCGTGCGGTCGTCGCCGAGAGCGACCCCGAGACGATCGGCGAGTCGCTGCGCGAGTCGCTGCGGCTGCGCCCGCAGATCCTCCGGCGCCTGGGCTGGCACTACGTGCGCGTGCACTCGTTCGACCTGTACAGCGACCCGGCGGCCGTCGCGGCGCGGATCGCGGCGATGCTCGGCGTCCCGCCGGAGTCTCCGACGGCCGACACCGAGACGCAGCCCATCGATGTCATCGAGTAGCCGGCAGCGCATCGAGCGCGTCCCCGGCGCGCGGCGCGCGAAGCTCACCCCCGCGCCGGGGACGAGCCAAGAGCCCACCGAGTCGGATGCCGAGGCTGCGGCATCCGACCTGTCCGCGTCCGAAGGGCCGACGACTGCGGGCCCGAACGACGAGCGCCTGCGCCGCGACGTCCCTCCGCACTATTGACGCGACCCGGATCAATGCCGCGAAGCGGCGTTGAGGCGGCTGCGGGTGGACGCCGAAACAGGGGATACCACCCAAACATGGGCGCACGCCCCCATGTCTCGGCGGCATCCCCTGCCTCGGCGGCATCCCCTGCCTCGGCGAAAGAGGGGGGGTGGAGAGAGCGCGCGGGCTACTTCGCCGAGCTGCCCTGCGTCGCGAGCAGGTCGCGGATCTGCACGAGGAGTTCCTGCTCGTTGGGCAGATCGGATGCCTCTTCCTCGGCGATCCCCGCCCGCTCGGCGGCACGCTCCTTGAAGCGGTTCATGGGGTACACGAAGACGAAGTACACGATCACCGCCACGGCGAGGAAGTTGATGACGGCCCCGATGATCGCGCCGATCGGGAAGAACACCTCGTTGCCGGTGACGCCGGTGAACGTCGGGCCGAGCGTATCGAGGCTGTCGGCCTGGAAGACCAGTGCGATCAGCGGATTGATGATCCCCGCCACGAGCGCGTTCACGATCGCCGTGAACGCGGCACCGATGACCACCGCGACGGCGAGGTCGATCACGTTGCCGCGGGTGATGAATTCCTTGAATCCCTGGATCATGCGATGCTCCTCCTGCGCCGTCGGGCGGCGCTCAAGCGCCCGACGAGGCGGGCGCGGCTTTCGTTTCGGACTTCGATGATGTCGAACCCGAGGAGGAACCGCCACCCCCGGCCGACGTGCCGGAGGAGCCCGACGACGAGCCGGAGCCCTCGTCTCCCGCGCGCGAGTCGGTGCGGTAGAAGCCCGACCCGTTGAAGGTCACGCCGATCGAGCCGTACTCCTTGCGCAGCTCGCCGCCGCACTCGGGGCATTCGGTGAGCGTCGGGTCGGCGAAGGACTGCACGGCGTCGAAACGGTGGCCGCACTGCTTGCAGGCATAGGCGTAGGTGGGCATGTGATTCTCTCGGCGTTCAGCGCCGCGTGGGCGCGAGGGAAAGGGTCTGAGTGGGGGTCACGACGCCGGTCACCGGCTGGTCGTGCAGGTCGCGGGGGACGTCGTCCAGGAGTTCGGAGTCGTAGATCACGGCGTAGACGGGCGGGCAGCCCTCCATCGAGCCGATCGTCTTGTCGAAGTAGCCGCGCCCCCAGCCGAGACGCATGCCGCTGCGGTCGACCGCGGCCGCGGGGATCACGAGCAGGTCGACGTCGTTCACCGCGATCGGGCCGAGCAGCTCGCCGACGGGCTCGGGCAGCCCGAAGAGTCCCTCGGTGATGTCGAGGTCGGGGGTGGCCACCGACCAGTCGAGCAGTCCGTCCGTCCGGGTCACGGGAAGGAGCACGCGGATGCCGCGCCGCACGGCCGCGTCGACGAACGCGCGCGTGCCCGGTTCGGTGGTCGTGGAGAGGAAGCACGACATCGACGTCACGCCCAACCTGTCGACCAGGGCGTCGAGTTGTCGGGTGATGCCGGCGGATGCGGCATCCCGAGCCGATTGCGACATCATGTGCCGACGCTCGCGCAGCTCGGCGCGCAGGGCGCGCTTGGCGGAGGCGATCGCGTCGGGCATGCGTCGATTCTAGGCGCGAATAGCACGGTCCCCGGTTGGGGGCAACCGCCGCCCCCGCCCATGGGGCTCACATGTGCCTCTCAGTAGAATCGGATGATGCCCCACAAGCCTTTCAAAGCCGTCATCCCCGCAGCGGGACTCGGCACCCGCTTCCTTCCCGCCACCAAGGCGATGCCGAAGGAGATGCTCCCCGTCGTCGACAAGCCCGCCATCCAGTACGTCGTGGAAGAGGCTGCCCAGGCCGGCATCAACGACATCCTGGTCATCATCGGGCGCAACAAGAACGCGATCTCCAACCACTTCGACTCGGTCCCCGAGCTCGAGGTGAAGCTGACCGAGAAGGGCGACGCCGATCGCCTGAAGCGTGTCATGGCCTCGAGCGACATGGCCGACATCCACTTCGTGCGCCAGGGCGACCCCAAGGGTCTCGGCCACGCCGTGCTGCGCGCCCGCGCGCACGTCGGTGACTCGCCCTTCGCCGTTCTGCTCGGCGACGATCTGATCGACGAGCGCGACCCGCTGCTGACGACGATGCTCGAAGAGCACGAGCGCACGGGCGCGGCTGTCATCGCCCTCATGGAGGTCGACCCGGCCCACATCGGCATGTACGGCGTCGCCGCCGCCGAGCTGACCGACGACCCCGACGTCGTGCGGGTGACCGGGCTCGTCGAGAAGCCGTCCCCTGAGGATGCGCCGTCGAACCTCGCCGTCATCGGCCGCTACGTGCTGAGCCCCGCGATCTTCGACGTCCTCGAGCGCACCGAGCCCGGCAAGGGCGGCGAGATCCAGCTCACCGACGCGCTGCAGGAGCTCGCGGCGGATCCCGACGGTCCCGGCGTGTACGGCGTCGTGTTCCGCGGTCGTCGCTACGACACCGGCGATAGAGTGGACTACATCAAGGCCATCGTGCAGCTCGCCGCGGATCGCGATGATCTCGGCCCCGACCTGCGTCCCTGGTTCAAGGAGTTCGCGGCGACTCTCTAGCGCCGCCCGATCGAGGGGGTGTCGTGGACCTGACGACTCCCCGTCGGCACGGAAACGTGTCGATCCGCCTCGTGCGTCAGCGCGACGCCCGCGTCCTGCAGCACGAGCTGCTGTCGAACCGCGCGTGGCTGCGGCCGTGGGAGGCGACGAGCCCGGACGGGCCCGTGTCGTTCGACATGCGGGGGGGTGTGCGCCGGCTGCTGCAGCAGTACCGCGACGGCTCGGGCGTGCCCTTCGTGATGGAGGACGACGGCGAGCTCGCGGGGCAGCTGAACGTCTGGGGCATCGCGCGCGGATCGCTCGCCTCCGCCACGATCGGCTACTGGGTGAGCGAGCGCTTCGCCGGCCGCGGCATCACGACGACCTCCGTCGCGCTCGCCACCGACGTGTGCTTCGACGAACTCCGTCTGCACCGCATGGAGATCTGCATCCGCCCGGAGAACCACGCGAGTCTGCGCGTCGTCGAGAAGCTCGGGTTCCGGTACGAAGGGCTGCGCCGCCGCTTCATCCACATCAACGGCGACTGGCGCGACCACTTCGCGTTCGCCCTCACGCGCGAGGACGTCCCAGGGGGAGTGCTGCAGCGCTGGCTGTCGGGCCGTGCCCCGCAGGACGCGGCGACTGTTCCACCGAGCGATCGCCTGCGCGCCTGACCCACCGATGCTTCGGGCGGGGGCGGCGGCCTTCTGCGTCTGCCGACCTGCCGCTCAGATCGGTGTGGCCCCGCCTCAGGCGACACGCGCCGGGATGCCGAGGCGTCGTGTGCGCGTCGCCTACCGTGGACGCCATGGGTGAGCAGGTACTGGGTGGAGGGGTGATCGCGCTCGTCGCGGTTCTGCTCTGGCTCGTCTATCTGCTGCCGTCGTGGCACAGCCGCTACCAGTTCGACGCGGCCGAGCGCAACGCCGTCCGCCTCAACCAGGCGCTGCGGGTGCTGGCCGAGACGAGCGAGACCCCCAAAGAGGTGCGCCTCGAGCTCAACGCCCGCACGGCGATGGCGCAGCAGCGCCTCGCCCGCCGCGCACTGGCCGAACGTGAGCAGACCGCGCTCGAGCAGGCGCGTACCGACTGGGAACGCGCACGCGACGAGCGCGCCGCCGCCCGGGCGACTCCGGCCGCCCGCCGTGCCCGCGCGCGTCGCCGCACGCGCCTCGCGCTCACGATCACCGGACTCGCCGCGGTCGGGTTCGCCGGCTGGGGCGGGTGGCTCGTGGTCACGACCGGCTCGCAGCTCGCGTTGTGGGCAGGTGTCGCGGTCGCCGCGGTCTGCGGGCTCCTGCTGCAGAAGATGACACGTGTCGGCGCCCGCGCCGGCGCCCGCACCGCCGTGGTGGCCGACGTCACCCGCGACGTCGGCGGACTGCAGGATGTCGCGCTCCCGACCGACCGGCGCGCGTGGGCTCCGCGTGAGCTGCCTCGCCCCCTCACGGTGTCGGCGGGATCGCAGGCTGCCGCCGTGCTCGATGCCGCCGCCGCGCACGAGGCCCTGCGCACCGCTGCTCTCGAAGACGCGATGCGTCAGCGCGCGAGCGAGCTGCAGCCGCCGTCGATCGACACGGCCCGCACCGCGCGCCGTGCGTCCGCACCCGAGTTCGTGCGGACCGGTCCCGTTGTCGACGACGCCGAGATCGAAGCCCACGTCCGCGAGCTCCTGCGCCGCCGCGCCACCGGCTGAGCGTGTTCTACGAGCCCGACGCGCGCGACCGCGCGCTGCTGCCGCACGATCCGTTCAAGGCGATCGTCGCGCCCCGACCCATCGGGTGGATTTCGACGCTGGATGCCGCCGGCACGCCCAACCTCGCGCCGTACAGCTTCTTCAACGCGGTCGCCGACCGGCCGCCGATCGTGATGTTCTCGAGCGCGGGCATGAAGGACTCCGCGTCGCACGCGATCGCGCGCGGCGAGTTCGTGTGGAACCTGGCGACCTGGGATCTGCGTGAGGCGATGAATCTGTCCTCCGCCGAGCTCGCGCGGGGAGCGTCCGAATTCGCGTTCGCAGGCCTCGAAGAAGCCCCCTCACGACACGTCGCCCCGCCGCGCGTCGCGGCGAGCCCGGCCGCGTTCGAGTGCGTCGTCACGCAGACCCTCGAGCTGACGGATGCCGCGGGCGCGGCATCCGATCGCCATCTGGTCTTCGGCCAGGTCGTGGGTGTGCACCTCGACGAGCGCTTCATCCTCGCCGACGGCCGCGTCGACACGGCGGGCATGCGACCCATCGCGCGCAGCGGCTACCTGGATGAGTATTCGGTCGTCGACGAGCTGTTCCACATGGCCCGTCCGCGCTGCCCGCGCGCGGACTGAGGGCCCTCCGACGGCGTGATAACCTATCGGAGGTCCACGGGCCTGTGGCGCAGCTGGTAGCGCACCTCGTTCGCATCGAGGGGGTCAGGGGTTCGAGTCCCCTCAGGTCCACCACCGTGAAAAGCACCCTCTCGTGGGGTGCTTTTCGCATTGCCGGGTTCATGGCTCGAACCCGTGGGCGGGCCCACGCCGTCGAGGCTCCGCCCGCGCAGGGACCGACGTCAGCGGACGCAATCGGCGGCTTCGGAAGGCTCCTGAGAGCAGATTCTGTCCTCTCGACGCGGGAGGGTGAATGTGGCTGGACGGTATCAGTGATTGCGGCTCGACACGGTATCGGATTGTGCCCACTGAACGTCCAGGAGAGGGACGGCTCAGGGTCGCCGTGATGCGGCGGTCCAGATGCCGACCACCGATGGCTCGAGGGTGCGTTCGACGGCCTCAGCGAGGTCGGATGCCGCGGTGTGCGGATCCGCTCCCGTCCGCAGTCGCTCACCGAAGGTATCCACGACGCGCTCGGCGTCGTACTGCGCGCGGTTGAACCGGCGATCGAGCACGCGGCGGGCCACGCGTAGGACGGGGAAGAACACCGCCGCTGCGACGAGGGTGGCCAGGGCCACGGCGAGGGTGGTCGCGTCCGGCAGTATCCACGCGACCGAGGTCACCACGGTGGCGTAGATCCCCACGATGAGCACGGTCACCAGGGCGTATGCCGCCGTGCGCGAGATGATGCGGTCGATCTCGTAGAGGCGGTACCGCAGGACGGCGATCGCGATCGCGACCGGGATCAGCCCGTACGACACGAGAACGACGCCGGTGATCCCCATCCACGGGTCGGGTATCACCCAGCTGGTGATCAGGATCGCGACGGCCAGTGCGACGGCCCACAGCATCCATCGCAGCTGCGCTCGTTCGATGGCACCTGCACGTCGGTAGCGCACGAACAGCGAGGCGAGGGAACCGACGAATGCGATCGCGAGCGCGCTGAAGGCGACCGGGATCGTGAGCGGATTGTCGACGAGAGCGGGCAGATGGGCGGGATTGGGGATGCCGGGATACACCTCGACGGACAGCGTCGACAGAACGGCGCTCGCGAGGACGAGCGTGGCGATCGTGTACCACGAGAACCAGCGCCAGCGCGGCGTCGGCAGGGTGCCGTCGGGGAACCGGAGCGGGATCTGAGTAAGCAGGAGTCCGATGGGCGGGAGCCAGCTCCACGTGTCCTCGCGGTCGTAGCCGTACCAGAACAGCCAGGCCGCGACAGCGGGCGCCTGGTCGACCAGAGCCTCACCGAGAAGCGTCGCGGGGGTGCCGATCGTGAACAGACCAGGGATGAGCAGGAGCAGCCAGCCGATGGGATTGCTCGGGCGCTTCCACGAGAGCAGGCAGCCGACCACGATGAAGATCGTCAGCAGGATGAGGAACGGCGCGGCATCGGCCACGGGCGCCCCTGCGGCGGCGTAGGCGATGACCGTCGCGATCAACATCGCCAAGACCAGCCCGGCGGCGAGGAATGCCGGCCACGCCGGGCCGAGCTTGCGGTGGTGCGCCACGGGGACCTCTTCGTTCATCGCTGCGGTTCCGCTCTCCAGAGGCCGACCGACACCGGCTGAAGAGTGCGCTCGACCGCATCCGCGAGGTCGTCGGCGGCCGTCGAGGGGTCGGTACCCGTGCGCAGGTGCTCGCCGAAGGCATCGACCGTCTTCTGCGCGTCGAAGTGCTCCCGGTCGAATCGCCGATCGATGCGACGCTGGACGAACCGCAGGACGGGAAGGAAGAGCGCCGCCGCCGCGAGCGTGGCCAGCGCCACGCCGAGGGTGGGGAGTTCGGGAAGAAGCCAGGTCGTGGACGTGACCACCACGGCGTACACCCCGATCACGAGCGCGGTGACGATCGTGTAGGAAACGGTGCGCGAGACGACGCGCCCGATCTCGTAGAGGCCGTGCCGCGTGACCGCGATCCAGACGGCGAGCGGCAGGGCGAGCCCGATCGCGGCGATGAAGATCGAACCGACGAGGGCGGCATCTCCTGTCACGGCCACGCTGATCAGGGCCGCCGACATGCCGATCGGCACCAGCATGAAGCCGGTGGCCAGCCACCGCACCTGCAACCGGGTCACGGCATCGCCACGGCGAAAGCGCAGGACGACACTCACGACGGCCACGGCGATCAGAGCGAGCAGGCAGATCAGCAGCGCTGTCGACAAGGCAGAGCTGACGGCCTCGGGCGGAAGGGGCGGGGGCCGCAGCCCCGAGTACGTCCACTCCGAGGCTGACAACAGGACGCTCGCGACCGATGCCGCGCTCACGAGGGGCACCGCCCACAGGACGGGGCGCCATCTCGGCGTCAGCGCGTGGCCGTCGGGGAAGGTGAAGGTGAGCAGCATCGGCGCGATGAACCAGAGGGGCCACGAGATCGCGCTGGGGATCGCCCGCCACACGGTGTCCGCGAGCACGGGAGGCAGCGACCACGCGGCCGTGATGAAAGGCACGCTGCCCACCGCCGCCAGCTGCGCCCCGGTCCACAGTCGCGGGCGTCGGATCAGCAGCAGCACCCCGAGCAGCACGGATGGCGCCGCGAGCGCCGCGGTGGTGGCGACTCCGACGGCCTGCGAGGCGGGTGGACCGGAGAGGAAGGCTGCGGCCCCGAGCCCGACGGCGAGAACGACCACCGCGCCGCCGATCGTCGCCGGCCATGCGATCGTGATCCGGCGAGTCCGCCGGCTCATCGCGCCCCTCCGGGTGTCCACAGCCCGACCGTGCGCGGCGCGAGGGTGCGCTCGATCGCGTCGACGAGATCGGGAGCCGTCCTGGCAGGGTCGATGCCGGTGCGGAGGCGCTCGCCGAACGCGTCGACGGTCTTCTGCGCGTCGAAGTGCTCGCGGTCGAACCGGCGGTCGATGCGGCGCTGCACGAACCGCAGGACCGGAAGGAAGAGCGCGGCGGCCGCCAAGGTCGCCACCGCGACGCCGATCGTGGGGATACCGGGGAGGAGCCATGTCGTGGAGGTGACCACCAGGGCGTACACCCCGACCACGAGCGCCGTCACGATCGCATATGAGACGGTGCGCGAGACGACCCTGCCGATCTCGTACAGGCCGTGCCGGGTCACCGCGATCCAGATCGCGATCGGTATCGCGTTGATCCCGAAAGTCATCGCGTACGCGACGACCGGGGGAGCGCCGTCCAGGAAGCCGGAGCTGCCGAGCAGGATGATCGTGACCGCCATGCCGTAGGCGAGCCACCGGAACTGCAGGCGCGTCACGCCGTCCGCGCGCACCCAGCGCATCACGAGGTCCACGAGCGCGCCGGCCGCCACCAGCGGCACAGAGAGGAAAGCCTCGTCGCCGAGGACGATCCCCGACACCGACGCGAGACCGGGGACGCCGAGAGGATTGGCGCGACCCGACAGGGCGAGCGGTCCGGGCGCGAGCAGGGCCATCAGGATGACCACCACGCCGACCGAGACGGCGGCCACTGCGACGATGCGTCCGAGCCCGGAGGTGACGCGCCCGCTCGGGAACACCACGACCAGCAGCGGAAGGAGCATCCAGACCGCGTATCCGATCGCGCCGAGCGCGAGTTCGACGCCCACGGGGAGCGCTGCAGCGACTCCCGGAATCACGAGCGCACCGGTGAGACTCCAGAGCAGGGCGATCCCGAGCAGGATGCGCCCGATCGCGTTGCCCGACCTGCGCAGCAGCAGCAGCGTGCCGACGATCGCGAAGCCGCACCAGGCGACCAGCGTCCAGCTCTCTCCCGTGGCGACGATCGTGAGGATGCAGAGCGCGAGGTAGACCGCGAACAGGAGCAGGATGCCCCCTCGCCGCACCGCCTCGCGCACGGTCATCAGACGGTGGCCCCCGTGCGCCGCGGACGGAACGGCGCCGACAGGGCGTGGGCGAACGTCCGGATGCCGGCATTGTGGCGCACGTTCGTCCAGTTGGCCCAGAGCCGCCGGCGGTCGACGCACACCGTCTCCTCGCGGACCTCGACCTCGTCCACGCCGTGCGCGGCGGCGAGGTTGCGCAGCACCCCGGGCCAGAAGACGTCTTCGCCGCGGCGGGCCAGCGGCCACATCGTCTCGAAGAGCGGGTCGGAGCAGCGCAGGAGCATCCGGATCTGCGCGATCGTGCGGCCACCGGCATCCGATTCGGCCGAGAAGGTGATCATCGCGGCGAACATGTGCCCCTCGGGAGTCAGGAACGTGAAGGAGGTCTCGTCGGCGTAGAGCACCATGATGCCGGTGGTCACGCCGCCGGCGGTGAGCGCCGTGACGTCGCCCGGCTGGATCGCCGAGACCGAGTTGTGGAAGCGGCCCATGCGCGGCCAGTACTCCCCGAAGTGCGCGCGCCAGTCGGCGACGAGCGTCTCGGGACTCACCCCCGCACCGAGGTCGGCGGTGTACGTGCGCTGCCAGAGCCGGCCGAACCCGTTCATCGGACCCGCGACCCGCTTGCCCTGGATGTTGTAGCCGTGCGGGTCGGCCGGATCGCTCACCTGCAGGCGATCGACGTTCTTCGCCCAATAGGCCGCGTCTCGCGGCACGGCGTCGCTGTGGTCGACCATGTCATCCTCCCTGTGCCGCGAACGCTCGGATCGCCGACGCGGTGTCGTCGTGGAGCACGATCGCCTCGTCGAGTCGCGTGAGCTCGAAGATCTGCCGGTAGTGCTCCGTCAGCCCGACCGCCGCGATGCGCTGCTGTCGTCGTTGACCGCGCACGAGGAGAGTCACGAGCATGCCGATACCGCCGCTGTTCATGTAGTCCATGCGCGAGAAATCGAGCACCACGAGTTTCGCGCCGTCGTCGGAGGCGCGCTCGTGCGCTGTCATCAGGTCGTCTTCGCACGCGGCCGTGACGTCGCCCGAGATCGCGATCGCCGCCGCCCCCGGTGCGGGGAAGGTGACCTCCATGTTCGCTGAGGGTGCCATTTCGCGCTCCTAACGCTGCGCCGGCTGGACGATCTCGATGAAGTCGCTCAGACGCGTGATCTCGAAGATGTGCCGGTAGTGCTCGGTGAGGCCCGCCGCGCGCACGCCGATCCGGGCTGCGCGCGCACGCGCCAGGATGCTGACGATCAGGGCGATGCCCGTCGAGTTGATGTAGTCGACCTCGGTGAAATCGAGCTCGATGGAGCCGGGAGGATCGGCGGTCGCCGCAGCGTACGCCGCGTCGAGGGCGGGCGCCGCGTCTCGGTCGATCCGGCCCGCCAGGGCGATCTCGACGCGTTCGCCGTGCCTGCGGATCTCATGACTCAGGCTCATGGTTGCCTCCGTTCCGCGGAGGCCTCGGCCGCCGCATCCGTGTCGTCGGTGCGCATGACCAGCCGCACGATGTGGCGGTCGCCGTCGCTGACCTCCTCGACCCTGTCGACGAGCTCGCGCACGAGGAACAGGCCCCACCCGCGTGGGGTCTGCAGTCCTGCGAGTTTGAGGTCGAGATCGGGTGTTTCGGCATCGAGCCGCAGACCACGGCCGTAGTCGGCGACCTCGACGGTGACGTATTCGGAGGTGCGGCGGACGGTCACGTGCACGTCGAGCGCGGCATCCCCCCTGTTGCCGTGCTCGATCGCGTTCATCACCGTCTCGCTGACCGCGGTCTTCAACGCGTCGAGGCGGGCGCCCACGAGCGCCCCGGCGGCGATCTCGGCGACGCGATTCATCGCGCCGCGCTCATTGCCCTCTTCGCTCGCGACCGTGAACGACACGCTCTCGGTGGCTGTGGCACCGCGACCGCGCTGGAGGGTGACGAGCGTGATGTCGTCCTCCTGCTCGACCGCCGCCGCGAACACACTCAATGCCTGCACCGCGGCATCGACGAGCTCCTGGCCGGTGTCGGCGTCGGCGACCAGGTCGGACGTGCGTCCGAAGCCGAACATCTCGCCGGACGCGTCGTGCTGCTCGGTGATGCCGTCGCTGTACAGCAGGACGATCTCACCGGGGCCGATCACCGTCTCGTGTTCTTCGTACACGCTTCCCGACATGAGCCCGAGCGGCATGCCGCGTGCGTGCAGCTGTGCCACCCCCTCGCCGCGGCGCACGTAGGGGAGGTTGTGCCCGGCGTTCGCGAACTGCGTGCGACCCGATTCGAGATCGAGCACGAGAACGAGGCACGTCACGAACATGTGGGTGGGGATCTGCGGAATGAGCAGCTCGTTCACCCGGCGGAGCACTTCGCCGGGCGAAGAGACCATCTCCGCCGTCGAGCGCAGCAGCGCGTGCGTGCTCGCCATCACGAGCGCAGCGGGAACCCCCTTGTCGGTCACGTCGCCCGCGACCACCATGATCCGGCCGTCGGGCAGTTCGATCAGGTCGTAGAAGTCTCCGCCGACCGTACGGGCGGGGCGATAGAACGCCGCGACGCTCCACCCGCCCAGTTCGGGCAGCTCGGCGGGGAGGAACTGCTGCTGGATCAACTGGGCGACGTGCAGCTCCTGCTCGATGCGTTCGCGCTCCCGCGCTTCGCGTTCTTGCGAGCGCATGAGCTGGCCGAGGCGCAGCGCGGGCGCGGCGTAGCGGGCGAGGCTGTCGAGGAGTCGACGGTCGTTGCGCGAGTACGTGCGCTCGGAGAGCCGAGGGCCGAGGGCGAGGATGCCGACCAGTTCGCCGCTCGTCACGAGCGGCACCACCAGCTGGACCTCCTGCGCGATCATCCGCGCGACGGCGGGGGAGTAGGCCGGGAGTGCGCCGATGTCGACCGGACCCGTCGCCGACTGGAGGTAGACCAGCAGCGGATCGCCGGGTTCGATGTCGATCTCGATCCGCCGCGCGCGGGAGGGTGCCGACGCCTGCTCGCCGCGCCGCGCCGCCTTCGCGGTCTTGGCGGCGCCGCGCTCTCCGCCGCGCCTGCGACGGCGTTCCGCACCGCCCGGCGCGCCCTCGTCATCGACCCGCGCCGGGTCGGGGGGCGTCTGCGCCGCTGTCTCCAGCGTGTCGGTCATCGGTTCCTCCTCGACCGATCGCCCGCGCAACGATCGGTACTGCAACGATGATGCTCCCGTAGGCGTTCCGAAAGCGTTACGGTTTCGGGGTACGGGAGAAAATCGGAACGCTGATCCCGGGGTCCACGGCGTTACGGGAGGCGCAGAGGGGGCGATTCGTGTCGGTGCGGCTCGAGCTGTTCGGGCCGCCGCGGGTGCGGCGGGGTGACGCCGACGTGCGGTTCGACACCCGCAAGGCGGTCGCTCTGCTGGCCGTGCTGGCCGTGACCGGACAGGAGTTCGGCCGCGAGTCGCTGGCCGGCATGCTCTGGCCCGACCTCGAGAGGTCACGCGCCCGCGCGACGCTGCGACGGACCCTCTCGGTCGCTGCCGCTGTCGGACCGGCGCTCCTGATCGACGGCGACCGCGTCGGTGTGGACCCCGGTGCGATCTCCTGCGATGTCGGAGACTTCCGGCGGCTTGCCGCGTCGGCCGCGGTCGCCGATCAGCGGCGCGCGGCCGGCTTCGCGGCCGACCGGTTTCTGGAGGGCTTCTCGCTGCGCGACAGCCCGTCGTTCGAAGAGTGGATGCAGGGTGTCGCGGACGAGCTGAAGGACGAGCTGTCGCGCACACTCGCACGGCTCGTGGGTGCCGCCGTCGAGACGGGGGACTGGGCGGAGGCGCTCGAGCACGGGCGGCGCCGCGTGCAGGTCGAGCCCCTGTCGGAGCCGGCGCACGCCGACCTGATCCGGGTCTCGGCGTGGTCGGGGGATCGGTCGGGGGCGCTCCAGTCGTACCGCAGCCTGGTACGCCTGCTCGACCGCGAACTGGGGGTCGCTCCGCTGCCCGAGACGCTCGCCCTGCACGAAGACATCCGCGCCGATCGGCTCGCGCGGCCCGCGGTGACGGCCGAAACGGCGCGGGCGGCCACGTCTTCGGCGATGCGGGCGGCGGACGATGGGCGCGGGAGCTCGTCTCCGCCCGCCGTCCGGGAGCCGCGTGCACCGCTCGTCGGGCGTGACTCCCAGCTTGCGCGCCTTCGTGCTGCGTGGGCGGCCTCGCCCGCATCCGGTCGCCTCGTCGGCCTCGTCGGCGAACCGGGTCTCGGCAAGTCGAGCCTGCTGGCGGCGATCGCCGCGGAGGCGGACGGCCGGGTCGTGCGGGTCGCCGGACGGGCGTCGGAGACGACGCTCGCGTACGCCGCGGCGAACGACCTTGTGCGGGCGATGCTCGCGATCGAGCCCGATCTGACGGCGCTGCTCGGGGCGTCGGCGGCTCCGCTGGCGGCCTTGGCGACACAGGTCGGCGGGCCGTCGCCGCGCGGCATCCGCACGCCGGGTGATCTCGAGCGGGTGCACGAAGCCGTGTGCGCCGCCGTTGAGCAGCTCGCGACCGAACGCCCGCTGCTGCTCGAGGTCGACGACGCGGAACTGCTCGATCGTCCGTCGGCGACCCTGTGGGGCTATCTCGCCCGGCGCCTGCCCGCCGGTGTCCTGCTGGTCGTGGCGTGGGCCCCCGGGCTCGCGGAGGGGCCGCTGCCGCAGGCCGTCGCGGAGCGCGGCGAAACCCTCGTTCTGCCGCCGTTCGACGCGGAGCAGATCGCCCAGCTCGCCGGCGACCTGGATGCGGACGATGTGCTGCGGAGAACGCGCGGCATCCCCCTGCTGGTGCGGGAACTGGCCACCGCGCCGTCCGCCGCCGAAGCCGATCAGGTGCGCGACATCGTGGCGGCCCGATTCGCCGCGTCGTCCGGGACGGCCCGGCAGGTGGTGACCGCGGCCGTCGTCATCGGGACCGTTGCGGCTCCGGAACTCCTGCGTGCGGTGAGCGGGCGTGACGAGACCGAGACCGTGGACGCGATCGAAGAAGCGGTCTCGCGAGGACTCCTCGTCGAGCAGGCGGACGGGTCGGGATACGACGCACCCCACGATCTCGTGCGTGCTGCAGCGCTGCGGGGTCTGTCGCTCGCGCGTCGGCGTCTGCTGCACTCGCGCATCGCCGACGCGCTCGCACGCCGACACGCGAACGATCCGCTCGCGACGCCGGCGGGCTCGATCGCCCGGCACCTGGCGCTCTCGGGCCGGGAGGACGAAGCCGCCGAGTGGTTCTTGACCGCCGCTGCCGAATCGACCCGCGTGTCGGCGCATGAGGAGGCCATCGGGCAGTTGCGGGACGCGCTCGCCCTCGGACGGCGCAGCGCCGACGTGCACGCGGCCATCGGGTCCTCGCTCGTGCGGCTCGGACGATACGACGAAGCGCTCGTCTCCCTCGATCAGGCGGCCGCCGCCGCGGAGGCCGACCCCGCGCGTCGGGGCGACATCGAGCACCGGATCGCCGACGTGAACGACCGGCTCGGCGACTGGGAGCTCGCCCAGGCGCATCTCGAATCGGCGCGCGATCTCTCCGTCGACGGCTCGGGTCATCGCGCGCGGGTGCTCGCCGATCTCGCGCTCGTGATGCATCGCCGGGGGCGCGGGGCCGACGCGCGGGCAACCGCACAGGCCGCCGTCGACGCGGCCGCCGAATCCGGTGACGGCGCCGCCCGAGGGCAGGCCGACAACGTGCTCGGCATGGTCGCGCTCGCCGAAGGCGACGCGACCGGTGCGCAGGCCATCCTGACCGACGCGGTCGCCCGGGCGCGCGCGACGGGGGAGGACGACCTGGTGATCGCCGCGCTGAACAACCTTTCGCGGGCACTGGCCGCGGGAGGTGCGCCCGAGCGTGCGCTCGCGACCGCGCACGACGCGCTCGCGCTGGCGCAGCGCGGCGGAGATCGGCATCGGCTCGCGGCGCTTCACTCGCACCTGGCCGACCTCCTGCACGCGGCCGGCCGCGAAGACGACGCGATGGCACAGCTCAAGCTCTCGGCCACGGCATTCGCAGACATCCAGGATTCGGCCGCCCGTCCGGAGGTGTGGACGCTCACCGAGTGGTGACGCGGTGGCCGGGTACGGCAGAACTCCACGAATCCTGCCGCGAGAGGGGCTCCGCGAGCGCTGATCGCCCCCGGAGTGCGCGGTCGTGTGGAGTTCTGCCGGGCGGGGACGGTCGCCGACACATCGGTGACGCTTAGCCTCCGGCGAGGGGTGCCATAGACCGCGTGCGTATCCATGGACCATGGACCCGACGTACGAGAACACCGACACCGCCCGACCCTCCCGTCGTCGACGCGGAGGCCGCATCCGCACCGCCGTCATCGCGGGGGTGTTCGTCCTGCTGCTCACCGCGGGCGGTGCCGCGGCGTGGGCCGTCGACCGCTTCCTGATCGAGCACGTCGAGATCGCGGATGTCTCCGCCTACGAGGCCGCGAACTCCTCCGTCACCTCGGGTGCGGATTCCGGCGCGACCTCCGATGGCGACGAGGATGCGACGGCGGTTGTGACCGACACGACCTACACGGACGACGACTCGTCGATCACCATCTCCACGGTGACCACCGGCTCGGGGGCGGACACCGTGACGTACTACGTCGCCGACGTCGTCGTCGACGATGCGACCCAGGTGCGGTCCGCGTTCGCGAAGGACCAGTTCGGCGAGAACATCACCGAGACAACGAGCGCGATCGCCGCCGCGAACGACGCCGTGTTCGCGATCAACGGCGACTACTACGGCTTCCGCGACACCGGGATCGTGATCCGCAACGGCGTCGTCTATCGCGACGAGGGGGCGCGCGACGGTCTCGCCTTCTACGTGGACGGCCACGTCGAGGTGTACGACGAGACCACGACGAACGCCGAGGAGCTCCTCGCCGCAGGGGTCTGGAACACCGTGTCGTTCGGCCCCGCGATCGTCGAGGACGGTGCGGTCGTCGACGGCATCGAAGACGTCGAGGTCGACACGAACGTCGGCAACCACTCGATCCAGGGCGAGCAGCCGCGCACCGCCGTCGGCATCGTCGATGAGAACCACTACGTCTTCGTCGTCGTGGACGGCCGAGACACCGGGTACAGCCGCGGCGTCACCCTCACCGAGCTCGCCGAGATCATGACCGGTCTCGGCGCGACGACCGCGTACAACCTCGACGGCGGCGGGTCGTCGACGATGTACTTCGACGGGGAGGTCGTGAACCGGCCCTCGAACGGCGGCGAGCGCGGCACGAGCGACATCCTCTACGTGGCCGGCTGATCATGATCGTCCTGATCCCGGCCTACGAGCCCGGCGACCGTCTTCACTCGCTGATCCGCGGCCTGCTCGCTCGGGATGCCGATCTGCAGGTCCTCGTCGTCGACGACGGCAGCGGACCGCGGTTCGCGCGGGTCTTCGCCGAAGCGGCGACGGCCGGGGCGACGGTGCTGCACCACTCCGCGAACCTCGGCAAGGGTGCGGCGTTGAAGACCGGCATCCGCCACGTGCTCAGCGAATGGCCCGGGGAGGATGTCGTCACGGCCGACGCGGACGGGCAGCACACGCCCGACGACATCGTCCGCATCGCCGACGGACTCCGGCAGGATGCCGCCGTCGGCCGCGCCGCCCTCATCCTCGGCTGCCGCGACTTCGCGGGCGACGTGCCGCTGCGGAGCCGCATCGGCAACACCGTGGCGCGGGCGCTCTTCCGTGTCGCGGCCGGGTGGCCGGCATCCGACACGCAGACCGGCCTGCGCGGCATCCCGGCCGTGATGCTGCCGTGGGCCGTCGACGTCGCCGGCGATCGCTTCGAATACGAGATCGAGATGCTCCTGCGCCTTCGGAGGGCGGGATTCGAGGCCCGCGAGATCTCGATCGAGACGGTGTATCTCGAGCAGAACGCGTCGAGTCACTTCCGGCCGATCGCCGACTCGCTGCGCGTGACCCTGCCGCTCGTCCTGTTCGCCGGATCGTCGCTGTTCGCCTTCGCGATCGACACCCTCGCCCTGCTGCTGTTCACGTGGGCGACCGGGTGGCTCGTGGGCTCGATCGTCGCGGCGCGCGTCGTGAGCGCGTCGGTCAACTTCGCGGTGAACCGCCGCATCGTGTTCGCGCGCAGAGGGCGTACGCATGCCGTGCGTCACGCCGTGCGCTACGCCCTGCTCGCGGGTGCGCTGCTGGCCTCGAACGTCGTCTGGATGGAGGCGCTCACGGGCTTCGGCGTGCCGCTCGTCCTCGCGAAGGTCATCACCGAAGTCGTCCTGTTCGTGACGAGCTACCAGGTGCAGCGCGGCTTCGTGTTCGGGGCAGCGGATGCCGAGGCCGGCGGCGCCGCAGGGCGGGAGGGCCGGCATCCCGTCGCATACGAGACCGATGCCGGATCCTTCGTCGCGGCAGAGGCGGGACATAGAGACCGCATAGCGGCGCGCCGTGGGATGGAACACGACACGAACCCCCTCGAGAGGACCCCATGAACGCGACACTCTTCCTGATCGGCGTCGACCTCGCCGCCGCCGTGATCCTGAGCCTGGCGATCTACTACCGCCGCCACCGTCGGCGCGACCTCGTCGTCGCCTTTTTGGGCGTGAACGTCGGCGTCCTGGCCGTGACCAGTGTGCTCGGCTCGAGCGAGGTCGCCGTCGGTCTCGGGCTCGGACTGTTCGGGGTGCTCTCGATCATCCGACTGCGCTCGTCCGAGATCTCGCAGCGCGAAGTCGCCTACTACTTCGCGGCGCTCGCGATCGGGCTGGTTGCCGGTCTGCCGGCGACGGATGTCTGGATCCCCTCCGCGCTCATCGCGCTGATCCTCGTCGTGATGTGGGCGGCCGACCACCCGCGACTGCTCGGCCGCTCGCGCCACCAGCTCATCCACGTCGACCGCGCGATCGCCGACGAGGACGAGCTGCGCGCCGAACTCGAGCGCCGGCTGGGAGCTACCGTGACCTCGCTCACGGTCCAGAACCTCGACCTCGTCGACGACACGACTCTCGTCGACGTGCGTTTCCGCCTCGCGCGCCGGCCGGCCATCGCCGCCCCGGCAGACCGCGTCCTGGTGGGAGCCGGACGTTGACCGCAGTGATCGACCTCGACCGATTCGCGCCGATCGAGCTCGATGCGCTCGTCTCCGAGGCTACGCTCATGACCCGCGTGGACCGCAAGTACGTCGTGACCCGGGATGCCGCGGCCCGCGTCGTCGCGCGCCTCGACTGCGGCATCCGGGTTCTCGACATGGACGGCACGCGCGCATTCCGCTACGAGTCGGTCTACTTCGACACCCCCGATCTGCTGAGCTTCCGCATGGCCGCCCAGCCCCGCCGCCGGCGCTTCAAGCTGCGCACACGCACGTACGTCGATGCGCAGACCGCGTTCCTCGAGGTGAAGACCCGCGGCGCGCGCAGCGCGACGGTGAAGGACCGCATCGCCTACGCGGTGGACGATCGACGCCGGCTGACGGAGGAAGCGCGGGCGTACGCCGCGGACGCGCTCGACGCGATCGGCGTCGCGTCACGCCGCGCCGATGAGCTCGGCATCCGCCTCACGACCCGCTACCGCCGCGCGACCTTCGTGTCGGCGGACGGCAGTGCCCGCTCGACCGTGGACACGGACCTCGAATGGCGGGATGCAGGTGCGGTGCTGGCTGCACCGGCGATGGCGATCATCGAGACGAAGTCGGGGGCCGCGGCATCCGCGTTCGACCGTGCGCTGTGGCGGGCGGGGCTTCGCCCCGTGGCCATCAGCAAGTACGCGACCGGGCTCGCGGCGCTCCATCCCGAGCTGCCGCGCAACAAGTGGGCGCGCGTGCTGCGCGGGCCCTTCGCGCTCGCCGAGAACCGGGCCGATCCTTCGGGGTGGGCCGAGGATCTCGGCCGAGCGGATGCTGTCGGCCGCGCCGACGCTGCTTTCCGAACCGACCACCCCACCACCCGGACACAGGAGTCACGATGCGAAACCGCCGCCTGATACTGCCCGCCCTCCCGCTCTCGCTCGGAGCCCTCGTGCTCGCCGGCTGCACCGCCACGGCAGCCACGCCGGCCGCCGTCGACGTGACCGGATCCACCGACGAGGTCACCGTCGCCGAGACCACCGCGACGAACGCCGAGGCGCTGCTCGCCGCGAACGAGGACGCCACGGTCGTCCGCGACGACGAGTGGTCGGCATCCGACGCCGTCGACATCGCGCTGACCGGCGACGGTGCGACGACCGAGGCCGAGGGGGTGGAGGTGTCGGGGTCGACCGTGACGATCACCGCGGGTGGTGTGTACCGGCTGTCGGGTTCGCTCGACGGGTCCGTCTCCGTCGAAGCGCCTGACGAGGCCCAGGTCGTCCTGATCCTCGACGGCGTCGACATCGAGAGCACCGACGGCGCCGCGATCACGGTCGTCTCCGCGGACGACGTCGCCGTCTCGCTCGCGGACGGCAGTGAGAACTCCCTGTCGGACGCGTCGTCGTACGCGGACGACGCCGACGCGAACGCGGCCCTCTTCAGCGAGGCCGACCTCACGATCAGCGGTACGGGGGCGCTCACCGTGAACGGCGACGGCGCGGACGGCATCACGAGCGAGGACGACCTCGCGATCCTCTCGGGAGAGATCACCGTCGTCGCGGCGGACGACGCGCTCCGCGGCAAGGACTCGCTCACGATCGAGGGCGGCACGCTCACCCTCGAGGCCGGGGGCGATGCGCTCAAGAGCGACAACGAAGAGGAGGACACCCGCGGCTACGTCGTGATCGAGGGCGGTGAGATCTCGGGGTCGGCGGTCGACGACGGCATCGACGCGCTCACCGACATCGTGATCACGGGCGGGACTCTCACGCTCGCGGCCGGTGGGGACGGCATCCACGCCGACGTCGCCGTCGCGATCGCCGACGGCACCGTCACGGTCGCGGAGTCGAATGAGGCCCTCGAGGCCGCCCACATCTCGATCGAGGGCGGAGAGATCGAGCTGACGGCATCCGACGACGGGATCAATGCGGCCGGACTCGGGACGTCCGGGGGCGGAGGAGGCGGCATGGGCGATACGGGAGAGACCGTCGAGATCAGCGGCGGCACGGTGTCGATCGACGCCGGCGGCGACGGTCTGGACTCGAACGGCTCCATGACGATCTCGGGTGGCACGATCACCGTCGCCGGTCCGACGAGCGACGGCAACGGCGCACTCGACGTCAACGGCACGTTCGCCGTGACCGGCGGCACGGTGCTCGCCGTCGGCAGCGCCGGCATGGCGGTCTCGCCGGGTGAGGCCTCGACGCAGCCCTGGATCTCGGCCCTCGCGTCGGGCGCCGCGGGCGACGTCGTCGAGATCGTCGATGCGTCGGGCTCCGCCGTCGTGAGTTTCACGGCGCAGAAGTCCTTCGGATCGGTGGTCGTCAGCTCAGCCGACCTCGTCGACGGCGCGACCTACACGGTCACCGTGGACGGGGCCACGGCGGCGACGGTGACGGAGGGCACCGCGGTCGCGGGCACGGGCGGCGGTCCGGGCGGTGGCCCTGCGGGTGGCGGCATGGGCGGTGGCGCGGGGGGAGGCCAGCGCCCCTGACGTCGGTCCCCGCTGTTCACGCGGGAGGAGATGTGCAACGCGGAGGATGGATCCGGGGTCACCGGCCCTCCATGCTGTACATCTCCTCCGCAGTGCGCGTCCACGCAGTGTCAGCCGCTCACGGCACAGCTACGCACCTTCGGCGCCACTTCCCTGCGATGGCGCCTCAGGTTTCGTACGGCCATCGCAGATTGGTGTAGCCAATCAGCAAGGAGTGCGGGCTCAGCCCGCCAGCGCGTGCTCGCGAGAACCGACCGCGAGGCGCTCGGCGGCCAGTCCCTCGGCGGCCTCGAGCGGGGTCACGCCGCGCGACTCGGCCTCATCGAAGATGCGCCGCACCGTGTCGCCGATCGCCGACACTCGGGTCATGATCTCGTCGCGGGTGCCGAGGTGCTTCGCCTCGAGATCGAGGTAGATCACACCGCCCGCGTTCACGACGAAGTCGGGCGCGTACAGGATGCCGCGACGCGCGAGCCGGTCGGCGCCGGAGTGATCGGCGAGGGGGTTGTTCGCGGGGCCGCACACGGCTTTGGCGTCGAGCGCGTCGATGACCTCGTCGGTGAGGACGCCGCCGATGCCGGCAGGCACGAACACGTCGGCCGCGATCCGGTGCTCCTGACCGGGAGCGATCCACTCGGCGCCGAGCTGGAGGGCCAGATCCCGCTTCGCGGGGTTGACGTCGGTGACGGTGAGCAGCGCGCCCTCGCTGCTGAGGCGCACCGCGAGGCGGCTGCCGACCTGGCCCATCCCCGAGATCGTGATGCGGCGGCCGGTGACGTCGGCGGATCCGGTGACACGCTCGAGCGTCGCGCGGAGCGATTCGTAGACACCGAGACTCGTGGGTCCGGCGGGCTCACCCGATCCGCCGCCCGCTTCGGGGAGACCGACGACGTGGCTCGTGCGCTCGCTGACGGTCAGCATGTCCTCGGTGGTCGAGCCCACGTCCTCTGCGGTGCGGTAAAGGCCGTGCAGCGACTCGACGGCGTCGCCCAGATCGAGGAAGGCGGCGCGACGGCGATCGGCATCCAGCATCGTGCCCTCCGGAAGGGCGATGACCGACTTGCCGCCGCCCGCATCGAGACCGGCCGCGGCGTTCTTCAGCGTCATGGCCGCCGACAGGCGCAGGGCGTCGCCGAGCGCGTCGCTCCAGTGCGGGTACGTCCACAGGCGTGCGCCGCCGAGCGCGGAGCCGAGCACGGAGGAGTGCAGGGCGACGGCGATGAACAGGCCGCTGCGTCGACCGGTGAGGGTCTCGACGCGCTCGTGCTGGAAATCGGGGAGGGGCAGGGTCGCTGACATGGTGGTCCTCGTCGATCAGCCGCCAGGTGCGTCGCGGTGCTCGGTCGGGAGACTCGGGCACCGCAGACACCGTCCTTGTGGGACTCGGCGGGTGCGGTGGGTGCGCGTCGTCGCGCATCCACTCCCATTGCACCACCGGCATCCCGAATGTTCAACGTGCCTCGCGAAAACCGAGCGATCTGCACCAGTTCAGCCGTTTGAAGGCCCATATCGACCTGCAGCGACGGGCACCGCGGGCTCGGGCGCCTCGAGCCCGCTGGGCGGGCCGGTCAGGGCGCGCAGCGCATACAGGATCGTCGCGAGGTCCACGAGCTCCTGGATGAGAGCGCCCGCGACCGCGGGGATGACCCCCGTGCTCGCGACGAGCATGAGGGCGATGCTGATGCCGATGCCGATCCAGATCGCCGCGTACGCGACGCGCAGGGTGTGCCGGCCGATCGAGACGGCGTCGACGACCTTGGTGAGGGAGTCCTTGAGGATCACGGCATCCGCCGCGTCGCCTGCCGCCGTCGCGCCCTTCGCGCCCATCGCGATGCCGATGTCGGCGGCGGCGAGCACGGGCGCGTCGTTCACGCCGTCACCCACCATGAGCACGGGGCGGGGTCGCATCTCGGCGGCGAGGTGCACCTTCTCGGGAGGCAGGAGCTCGGCGTGGATGTCGGTGATGCCGACGTGGCGCGCGATCGACTCCGCGGTCGGCCGGGCGTCGCCCGTGAGCATCGCGATGCGCTCGACGCCGTGGTCGCGCAGCCACGCCACGACGGCGGGCGATTCCGGACGCGGATCGTCCGCGAGCACGAGCACCCCCGCGAACCGCCCGTCGACCGCGACGTACGCCGCGGCGTGTCCCGGCTCGAGCTCGGCGCGCACGGTGTCGGGTGCGAGCGAGGCGATGTACGCGGGCTTCCCGACCACGACGACCCGGCCCGCGATCACAGCCGTCACCCCGTTCGTCGCCATCTCCCGCGCCTCGGACGCCGCGTCGATCGCGAGTCCGCGCTCGGCGGCCGCGCGCCGGATGCCCTCCGCGAGCACGTGGCTCGAATACTGCTCGGCGGATGCGGCGAGCCGCAGCACCTCGTCGGCGTCGAAGCTTTCGGTCGCCCGCACCTCGACGAGGGCGGGCCTGCCCTGCGTGAGCGTGCCGGTCTTGTCGAACGCCGCGGAGCGCGCGCGCGCGAGCTGCTCGATCACCGCGCCGCCCTTGATGATGATGCCCGCCTTCGCGGCGCGCGAGAGTCCGCCGAGGAACGCGACCGGCGCGGCGATCAGGAGCGGGCAGGGCGTCGCGAGCACGAGGACCTCGGCGAAGCGCGTCGGGTCGCCCGAGATGCCCCACGCGGCCCCCGCGATCACGAGCGAGACGGCCGTGAAGGGGATCGCGAACCGATCGGCGAGGCGCACGACGGGCGCGCGGGACTCCTGCGCGTCGCGCACGAGGGCGACGATCTGCTGGTACTGGCTGTCCTGGCTGCGCCGAACCGCCCGGATCCGCACGGCACGCGACCCGTTCACCGCGCCCGAGAGGACCTCCTCGCCCTCCTCCCGCGTGACCGGCATGCTCTCTCCGGTGAGCGAGGATTCGTCGAACGTCCCCGTCGCGGTCAGCAGGATGCCGTCCACCGGGACGATCTCCGACGGCCGCACGAGCAGGACGTCGCCGATGCGGACGTGATCGGCTGCGGCATCCCGCACCTCGTCCGACGTGCTGTCACCGGGGCGCGCGATCACGTGGGCGATCTGCGGCGAGCGGTCCAGCAGCGCCGTCAGCTCCTTCTTCGCCCGCCGGCTCGCGTAGTCCTCGAGCGCCTCGCCGCCCGAGAGCATCAGGACGATGATGAGCGCCGCGATGTACTCGCCGACCGCGAGCGTGGCGACCATCGCGACGACCGCGAGCACATCGAGCCCGACGTGTCCGCGCATGACGTCGCGGACCATGCCGATGAGCGTCCACACGATGATCGCCGACACGTACAGCGTCGCGACCCAGCGGGCCGCCCGCTCGAGGTCGGCGAGGTCCAGCCCCAGCACGATGAGCCCCACGATCACCGTGATCGTGATCACCGGATAGCGCACGAGGAGGCGGATGCTGCGGGGCATGCCCTCAGCCTGGCCCACGGTCTCCGCGCGCGCCAGCAAGGCCAGGCTTGCCTGGCGCGGAGGGGTCTGTCGGCGGCGGTCCCGGCGGAGTACCGTTCGCGCTGGGGACGAAGAAACCGCAAGAAGTGGGGGAACGGAGATGTTCGAGAATGCGCAGGGAGCCGCGGTGATCGCGGCCACGGACCTCGACCGCGCGAAGGGGTTCTACGAGGGCGTGCTGGGGCTCACCCGGGAGGACACGCCCGCGGAGGAGGACGCCGTCTTCTACCGCCTGGGGGGTGTTCCGCTCATGGTGTACGTGACTTCGTACGCGGGCACGGCGAAGAACACCGTGTTCGCGATCGACACCGACGACCTGGACCGCGACATGGCCGTGCTGCGGGACAAGGGCGTGGTCTTCATGGACTACGACTTCCCGGGGCTGAAGACCGTCGACGGGGTCGCCGAGCTGGGAACCGAGAGATCGGCCTGGTTCGAGGACAGCGAGGGCAACATCCTCGCGCTCGGCCAGCGCAGGTGATCGGGGACGGGGCCGGTTCGGTCCTATCCTGAACGGGTGACCGCTCCGCTTCCCGCCCGCAGCCGCCTCGTCCATGACTCGCTGAGATCTGCCGGGATCGCCGGCGACATCGTCGTGCTTCCGGATGCCGCCTCCACGGCGCCCCTCGCCGCCGCCGCACTGGGCGTCGAGGTCGGCGCGATCGCCAACAGCCTGGTGTTCTGGTCGGACGACGCGCCACTTCTCGTGATGACCAGCGGCGCGCACCGGGTCGACACCGCGGCGCTCGCCGAGCGACTCGGACGGGGGAGCATCCGACGCGCGACGCCCGAGCAGGTGCGCGACGCGACGGGGCAGGCGATCGGCGGCGTCGCGCCGACCGGTCATCCCGCGCCGCTCACGACCGTCGTCGATGAGGACCTGGCCGGCTATCCCGAGATCTGGGCCGCCGGCGGCACACCGCACACCGTCTTCCCGCTCACATTCGATGAGCTCGTCGCTCTCACCGGCGGCCGGGTGCTCAAGGTCGACTGACACGGTCGACCCGGCGGTGGTCCGGGGACGCCGAGACGACGCAACGTGTCGCTCATCGCCGGCCCCGCCGCACTTCGCGTCGTTTCCCGGACCCGGCCGGCCGCCCGCAGGGCGCCTCGCTCAGGGGCGCGCGAATCCTCCGCGGATCGCGGCCGCGGTGACCGCCGACGCCGCCGACCACGCCTGCGGCCGGCACGCGGCCGGGTACGGGGTCGGACGCGAGGTCTCGGTGGCCGGGTCGCCGGAGTGCAGCTCCGGCACGCGGAATGCGAAGCCCTCCGCCGCCGCGAGCAGCCCCTCGACGACCGCGTCGGCGGCCTCGGTGAGCCCGGCGAGTGCCATGCCGCGCGCGATGATCGCGGAGTCGTGCGTCCACACGCTCCCGCCGTGGTAGCTCAGCGGCCAGTAGCCACCCGCCTCGGTGGACATCGTGCGCACGCCGTACCCGGAGAGCATCGTCGGACCGGTGAGCAGATCCGCGACGGCGCGCTCGTCGTCGGGGTCGAGGATGCCGGTGCCGAGCAGATGACCGATGTTGCTCGTGAGCGTGTCGACGGGACGCTTGTGCGCGTCGAGGGCGATCGCGGGGTAGCGGCCCTCGGGCGTTGTCACCCAGTACGCGGCCGCGAACCGCGCCTTGAGCGTCGCCGCCCACTCCCGGAGCTCCTCCGCGCCGGGCTCGCCGAAATGAGCGAGCAGATCGGCTCCGGATCGCGCCGCTTCGTACGCGTAGCCCTGTACTTCGCACAGCGCGATCGGACCCTCGGCCAGATCTCCGGAGCGCCACTGGATCGAGTCGCCCGAGTCCTTCCAGCCCTGATTCGCCAGACCATGCCCGGTCTCGTCGAGGTAGTCGATGAAGCCGTCGCCGTCGTTGTCGCCGTGGTGCAGGAGCCAGTCCAGCGCGGCGCGCAGCGCGGGGAGCAGCTCGCGCACCTCGTGCTCCGGCATCCCGGCCCGCCACGCGTCTGCGAGCAGGCAGATCCACAGGGGCGTCGCGTCGACCGTGCCGTAGTACACGGGCGGCAGCACGATGCCCTCGCCCGGCATCGCGAGCGGCTCTCCGCGCAGCTCGTGCAGGATCTTGCCGGGCTGCTGGGCCGAATCCGCGTCGTCGCGCTCGCCCTGCAGTCGGGCGAGGACGCGCAGGGTGGATGCCGCGACGCGCGTGTCGACCGGAAGTGCGAGCCGTGCCGCCCACAGCGAGTCCCGGCCGAACAGCGTCAGGAACCACGGCGCCCCCGCTGCGAAGAACTCCTCGTCGGGGTGGTCGGGCAGCGCGAGCCGCAGCGCGTCGAGGTCGGCGAGCGCAGCATCCAGCCATCGCTGCAGGCGGGGATCGCCGCGGACCTCCGGGACCGCCCAGCCGGCCGGGCGCTGCGCGCCGCGCACCACGAGCGACGGATCGTGCAGTCGAACCGACCAGGATGCCGACACGGACGTCCGGGGCGCGATCTCGACCGGCCAAGCGAGGACGACGGCCTCGTCGTCGACCGTGATCGCCGCATCCGGCGCGGTGATCGTGAACGACCGGGATCCGGACGTCACGGTCACCGTCGCGTCGCCGGCGGTACCGCCCGAGGCGTCCCAGCCGTGCGACGCGGGGAGTCCGGCCTTGATCTCCTGGAGAGGGGCGAAGTCGGGCACGATCCGCACGCTGATCGTCGTCCGCACCGGATGCGCGACGTGCGAACGGACCGTCATCGTGTCGCGCACGAGCCCGTCGGCGACGGTGCGCTCGCGGAAAATCCGCACCTTCGGGTCGGGCGTCGGGTCGTCGATCGCGCGCAGCAGACCGCCGAAGACGACGCGGGATGCCCCGTCGGGGGCGACCGAGATCCACTCGGGCTGCGCACCGTCGCACCGCAGGGCGACGTCGCGGATGTGCCGCACGTCACCGTGGTAGATGCCGTCGATAGCGCGGGATCCCATGTCGCCCGAGGACGAGGACCACGCCTGCGTGGGGGCGAGGAGGGCGATGACCCCGTCGTTCAGCAGAGGCTGGAGAGCGGGCGCTTCGGTCGGTATCACCGGCGAAGTCCGGCCAGACGATCCGCACGAGCACCCAGAGGGTGAACGGCGTTCCGATGAGCACGGCACCGAGCGCGGCGAGATCCAGAAGGGCGACCCACACGTCGGTGGTGTCATCCTCGACCACGAAGTTCAGCCGTAACCGGACGGACGGCAGCAACAGGGCGAAGGCGCGCGCCAACCGGCCGCCGACGGGCCGTCACTCGACGAGAACGAAGACGAACGCGGCGACCGAAGCCGCCCAGAGCCCCGGCACGTCGTCGAAGAAGATCTCGCCCCACGCTCCGAGCATGAACGCCGGCCACCAGGCGATGGCGGCGATACCCACCATGATCACGCCTGCCGGCGCACTGCGCCGCGCGCGTTCTTGTCGGACGGATGCCTCGCTCACAGCCGCACGCTAGCTCCCCCGGCACCCGCTCACAGCGTTCCCACGCCGCCCTCGGCTCACATGTCGCCCGTCGCGGATTGGGCAGCGAGGCCCCGCCGGCGACTCAGCCGACCCGCAGCTCGACACGACGGTTCAGAGCACGCCCCTCGGGGTCGTCCTGGCCACCCTTCGTGTTCGAGGCCACCGGCTGAGACTCGCCGTACCCGGTGACGGTCAGCATGAGATCAGGTCGTGCGCTGCGGACGATCGCGGCGATCGCCTCGGCCCGCTGCTGCGACAACACCTGGTTCGAGGCGTCGTCGCCGATCGAGTCGGTGTGCCCTCCGATCAGCACGGGAGTCCCCTGCGGAACGTCCGCCAGCGCCTCGACGATCCGAGCGGCGCCCGCCTCGGCCACGACGGCCTCCGCGAAGCCGAAGAGGATGTCGGTGTTCAGGCCGATCACGCGCTGGCCCTCATCGACGGTCTCGGTGATCACCTCGACAGGCTTCGGGAACACGATGTCCTCGCGCGGCAGCTCGATGTCAGAGATGGTCGCGGCGAGTTCGGCGCTACTGACATCGGGGGCGTCATCCGATGAAGCGAAGGCCGTACCGAGCGTCACGAAGACGACGGCCGCCAGAACTCCTGCAGCTGCCTTGATCACGGGATCGGCACATCCGCGATCGGCGGGAGTCCGCTGTTGATCGAGATGTCAACGGTGTCTGCACCCTCCGGGTATGCGAACGTGGCCGATGCGTACATCGGGCTGCCCACTCGCGATTCGACGAACCCCGAGTCCGTCGTGAGTTTTCTCACGGAGTCGTAGCGGACGAGATTCTTGTAGTCGATCACCGCGGGCCAAAACAGGCCTATCTGCTCAAAGAGTCTCACGGGCTCTACTCCGGCGTCTTCTCCGGCAGCGGTGAACCGAAATGTCGCGACGAGCACGTCTTCGACGTGCCTCATCCCCACGACTTCGATGAGCATGGAGTCGGTGCCGTCGTCCATTGTCACCGGGACCTCGATCGAGGCAATCGCTTCGGGCGGGTTGTCCAGATCGATGCCGGCATCCGTGGCTCCCGAGGCATCCGGATCCACTTCTTCCGTGGCCTCGGAGTCTGCAGTCGCCGAGGGGCTCGCGCCCGTCGTCGGCTCTTCTGTGTCGCTCGACGCCGTGCATCCAGCGAGTCCTACGGCCAGGACAAGGGCGATGGCCGCAACCTGCAGCCTCAGTGGTGCCTTCATAGGGGATCCCCCGATTCCTTAGTGAGTGACCACCCTAAACCAGGGCCGTGGTGCGCGCATCCGCGACGCGCATCCGTCGCAGGGGGGATGCCGCGTCCGCTCCAGTCGGAGAAGCTCACCCACAGCGCCATCAGCACCGGGACGAGCAGGAACACGCCGAGGATGATGATCACGGGGGCCGTGAAGATCCATCCGGCGGCGGCCTCCCCGCGCCGGATCCCGGAGGAGCGGGATCCGGCGCGGGTGGTCGTGACCTGGTCGGTCATGGTCAGCCGACCACGGCCTCGAGGTTGGCCTGCACGGACTCGAGGATCGCGACGGGGTCGCCGGTCTTCAGTCCCTCGAGCTGCGCATTGAAGTCGGCGATCACGTCGCTCGCACCGTCCTGGTTCGGCGGGAACTGCGCGTACTCCGCGCCGTTCAGGAACGCCGCCAGGTCTGGGTTCGCCTCAGTCCATGCGTCAGCCGCCGATTCCACGGACGGCATCGGCCCGAAGGCCTCGGAGAACGTGAGCTGCTGCTCGGCGGTCGTCAGGTACTCGACGAGGTCGAGCGCGGCCTCCTGGTTCGGGCTGTCGGCGGCCATGCCCCAGCAGTTCGTGAACTGCAGGGTGCCCGGGCCCGCGGGTCCGGCCGGCAGCTCAGCGACGAGATAGTTGACATCGGGGAAGTCGTTGCTCAGGGCTCCGCCGATCCAGTTGCCCTCGATCACCATGGCGGCCAGGCCCTTGCCGAACGCCTCGCCACCCCAGCCGGCGCCGAGGTCGGACGCGTAGGCGAAGTTGCCCGCCTCGAGGCCGGCCTGCACGTACTCGAGTGCCTCGACGTTCTCGGGGCTGTCGGCCACGGCGGCGCCGTCGACGACGAGTCCGCCGCCGGCCTGCGCCATGAACGTGCCGATGCGCTGTTACTCGGTGCCGAACGCGAGGCCGGCGGTGCCGCCGGAGGTGAGCGTCGTGCTGACCGCGTCGAGCTCTTCCCACGTGGTCGGGATGTCGGCTTCCGTCAGGCCGGCGGCCTCCCACAGGTCGGTGTTGATGATGAGCCCGAGCGTGGAGAAGTCCTTCGGTGCGCAGTAGAACTCGTCGTCGACCGTGAAGTTCTCCACGAGCGAGGGGTAGAAGTCGTCCTTGTTCGACAGCTGGTCGCCGTAGGCGACGAGCGAGCCGTTGCCCGCGAGCCCGCGATCTGATCGGTCGACACGTAGAAGAGGTCGGCGGGGTTTCCGGCGGCGAAGCCCTGCGCGAGCTGCTGCGACAGGTCGTTCGCGACCTGCACGGTCGCCTCGACGCCGGATTCCTCCGACCACGCGGCGACGGCTTCTTCGACCGCGACCGTCTCCGCCTCGCCGCTCGAGCCGATGAGGATCGTGAGGGCGTCGTCGGACGAGGTGAGTCCCCCGTCTCCGGATTCCGCCGGCTCGTCGAAGCTCGAGCCGCCGCAGCCGCTGAGCACGAGTGCGCCGGCGACAGCGAGCGCTCCCGCACCCACGATCGCGCGTGTCTTCCTTGTCATGTCTGGCTCCTTTGATAAACACCGCTGTGTCCGAGCACTGATCTCCGGCGTCGTGCCGGATGTCGAAGTCGACCGCACGGGGGGCGGGTCACTCATGGGGGTTTGATCGTTGAAGAGTTTGAACGATCAAATTCCGTGACGATTTGAACGTTCCGATCCCTGTGTAGGCGCGAGAGGAGCCGTCATGGCGAAGCCTGCGACCGTCGAGGACGTCGCGCGCGTCGCGGGCGTGTCCCGCCAGACCGTGTCGAACGTGCTCAATTCGCCGGACATCGTCCGCGAAGAGACGCGCGAGAGGGTTCAGCGTGCGATCGCCGAGCTCGCCTACCGGCCGCACGTCGCGGCGCGGAGGCTGCGCACGCGTCGCAGCTCGACGATCGGCATCCACCTCGATCCGTATGCGGGGGGCATCTCGGGCGTGCTGATGGACCGATTCGTACACGCCCTCACCGAGCGCGCGAGCGAGCGCGGCATGCGCGTGCTCATCTACAGCGCGCGCAGCCCCCAGGAGGAGATCGAGCGGCTGGGCGATCTGGTGGACGGCGCGGAGATCGATGCGGTCGTGGTGACCGGCACGTTCTTCGGCGATCCGCGCACCGGATGGCTGCTCGAGCGCGATGTGCCCTTCGTGTCGTTCGGGCGCCCCTGGGGCGGCGACGACGTCCGTCACGCCGCGCACACGTGGGTCGACGTCGACGGCGCCGCCGGAACCCGCGCGGCGACGGAGCACCTGCTCGCGACGGCCGGCTCGCGGATCGGCTTCTTCGGCTGGCCGCACGGCAGCGGCACGGGTGACGACCGCGAAGAGGGCTGGCGTCGGGCGATGGCGGATGCCGGGGCCACCGGTCCGCGATTCGAGGCGGTCGACGGCCTCGCGCTCGCCCGCGATCTCATGTCGGGTGCCTTCGCCGAGCCGGGCGTGCTGGAGGGCCTGGACGGACTCGTGTGCGTGAGCGACTCGCATGCCGTCGGCGCGCACCTCGCGGCCGCCGACGCCGGACGCCGGAGCCTTCCGGTGATCGGGTTCGACAACACCCCGGTCGCCGAGGCGCTCGGGATCTCGAGCGTCGAGCAGTCGCCGGAGCGCGTCGCAGCCGCGGTGCTCGAGCTGCTGATGGGATCCACGGGTCAGGTCGTCGCGCCGCGCGACCGCGACACCCCGCCCGAGCACGTGCTCGTCGAACCGCGCCTGATCATCCGCTGACCGGCGTCATGCGGCGTCGTGCGCCGTCGTTGCCGCGCAGACGACGCGGAGAGCGACACCGAGCCGACGCGGAGAGCGACACCGAGCCGACGCAAAGTGTCGCTGATGGCTGAGCGGAGAGCAGTTCGCGTCGTCTCGAGCTTCCCGGCCGCCGTCAATGCGCCCCGCCGATGCGGCGGCCGAGCTCCGCGGCGGCCGGGGCGATCGCGGCCGCGACGGTCGCGGCATCCACCGTCGACTCCTCGGGGTAGGTGACGGCGATCGCGGCGATCGGCCAGCCGGTGTGATCGCGCACCGCGACCCCGACCGAGCGCAGCCCGAGCGTGACCTCGCCGTCCTCGGTCGCGTAGCCGTCGGTGCGCACCTGGCGCAGCACCTCGCGCAGCTCTCCCGGGCGGGCGGGGCCGCGGCCGGTGCGGTCGGCGAAGGACGCGGCATCCGGGTACAGCGCGCGCACCTGCTCGCGGGGGAGGGCGCCGAGCATCGCGCGCCCGGTCGCGGTCAGGTGGGCGGGCAGGCGGACGCCGACGTCGCTCACGAGGGCAGGGCGCCGGGGTGCGCGCTCCTCGACGATGTACAGCACATCGCGTCCGGTCATGACGGCGAGGTGCGCGCTCTCGCCCGTGCGGTCGGCGAGCGTGGCGATCAGCGTGCGGCCGAGTCGGGCGAGGGGCTGCTGGCGGGCGAAGCCGCCGGCGAGCTCGAACGCGGCGGTGCCGAGTCCCCAGCGGCGCTCGGCGGGCAGGTGCACCACGAATCCGTGCTCCGCGAGTGTGGCGAGCAGGTGGTAGACGCTCGAACGGGGGATGCCCAACTGCGCTGCGATCGTGCGGGCGGCGACGGGGCCGCGCTGGCGCGCGAGGAACGACAGCATCCGCAGCGTCTGATCGGCCGCCGGCACCTGCGGGCGCGGGCCGGCGGCATCCGCTCGATTGTCTGGCATGACAGACACAGGATGGCACGAACCGCTGTCCGGGGCGAGTCCCGAGGTGTGGAATCGAGCCATGACCACCGTCATGGACTCCCGCACCGACATCACCGTCGTCGTGGGCGCGGCACCCCTGCGTCCCGCCGATGTCGTCGCCGTCGCGCGCCACGGAGCGCGCGTCGAGCTCAACCCCGCCGCCCTCGACCGCGTCGCGGCCACGCGAACGCTCGTCGAGGGGCTCGCCGACGACCCCGAACCGCACTACGGCATCTCGACCGGGTTCGGCGCGCTCGCCACGACGTTCATCGCGTCCGAGCGGCGCGCGCAGCTGCAGGCGAGCCTGATCCGCTCGCACGCCGCCGGCACCGGTGCCGAGGTCGAGCGCGAGGTCGTGCGCGCGCTCCAGCTGCTGCGCCTGCAGACGCTGATGACCGCGCACACCGGCGTTCGGCCGGTGATCGCGGAGACCTACGCCGCGATGCTGAACGCGGGGATCACCCCGATCGTGCGCGAGTACGGCTCGCTCGGATGCTCGGGTGACCTCGCGCCGCTCTCGCACGTCGCGCTCGCCGCGATGGGGGAGGGCGACGTCCGCGTCGACGGCACCCTCGTCCCGGCGGCCGAGGCGCTCGCCGTTGCCGGCATCGCCCCGCTCGTCCTTCGCGAGAAGGAGGGCCTTGCGCTCATCAACGGTACGGACGGCATGCTCGGGATGCTGCTGCTCGCGCTGCACGATCTGTCGGTGCTCCTCGAGACCGCCGATGTCGCCGCCGCGATGTCGATCGAAAGCCAGCTGGGCACCGACGCGGTCTTCGCCGCCGATCTCATGGCGCTGCGCCCGCAGGTCGGTCAGGGCGACTCGGCCGCGCGGCTGCGGGCGCTGCTCGCCGGCTCTGCGATCGTCGCTTCGCACCGCGACCCGGCCGTGTGCACACGCGTGCAGGACGCCTACTCGCTCCGGTGCACACCGCAGGTGCACGGCGCGGCCCGCGATACGGCCGACCACGCGCGGCTCATCGCTTCGCGCGAGCTCGCCGCCGCTGTCGACAACCCGGTCATCACCGACGACGGCCGTGTCGAGTCCAACGGCAACTTCCACGGCGCGCCGGTCGCGTACGTGCTCGACTTCCTCGCGATCGCGGTCGCCGACGTCGCCTCGATCTCCGAGCGGCGCACCGACCGCGCCCTCGATCCCGCGCGCAGTCACGGTCTGCCGCCGTTCCTCGCGCACGAGGTCGGCGTGGACTCGGGCCTCATGATCGCCCAGTACGCCGCCGCGGGGATCGTCTCGGAGCTCAAGAGACTCGCGGTTCCGGCATCCGTCGATTCGATCCCGTCCTCGGCGATGCAGGAGGACCACGTCTCGATGGGCTGGGCGGCGGCGCGCAAGCTCCGGCGCGGCATCGACGGGCTGGCCCGCGTGCTGGCGATCGAAGTGCTCACCGGCGCACGGGCGCTCGATCTGCGCGCTCCGCTGCAGCCCGCCGCTGCGACCGGTGCGGTGCGCGACCTCGTCCGCACGGTCGTGCGCGGACCGGGACACGACCACTACCTCTCACCCGACATCGAAGCGGTGACCGACCTCGTGCTCTCGGGCCGGGTCGCGGATGCCGCGGAAGGAGCACTCGCATGAGTTCGACCACCGACACCCGCACCGTGCGCGCGGCGCGCGGCAACGTCCGCACCGTCCGAGCAGAGCGAGGCGGCGAGAGAACCGCGAAGAGCTGGGGCGCCGAAGCCGCCAAGCGCATGCTCATGAACAACCTGGACCCCGAGGTCGCCGAGCACCCCGAGGACCTGGTCGTCTACGGCGGCACCGGCAAGGCCGCGCGGTCGTGGGAGGCGTACGACGCGATCGTCCGCACCCTCGACGAGCTCGAGCCCGACGAGACGCTGCTCGTGCAGTCGGGCAAGCCGGTCGGCGTGTTCCGCACGCACGAGTGGGCGCCGCGCGTGCTCATCGCGAACTCGAACCTCGTCGGCGACTGGGCGACGTGGCCCGAGTTCCGCCGGCTCGAGCACCTCGGGCTCACGATGTACGGGCAGATGACGGCCGGGTCGTGGATCTACATCGGCACGCAGGGGATCCTGCAGGGGACCTATGAGACCTTCGCCGCCGTCGCGCGGTCGCTCGGGCGCGACTCGCTCGCCGGCACGCTGACTTTGACTGGCGGATGCGGCGGCATGGGCGGCGCGCAGCCGCTCGCGGTGACCCTCAACGGGGGAGCGGTTCTCATCGTCGACGTCGACGAATCGCGCCTCGCGCGTCGCGTCGAGCACGGCTACCTCGACGAATACACGACCGACCTCGACGCCGCGGTCGCGCGCGTCGTGGCCGCCCGCGCGGCGGGGGAGGCGCTGTCGGTGGGCGTCGTGGGCAACGCGGCGCTGGTCTTCCCGGAGCTGCTGCAGCGCGGCATCCCGATCGACATCGTCACCGACCAGACCAGCGCGCACGACCCGCTCGCCTACCTGCCGGTCGGCGTCTCGATGGAGGACTGGCGCGCCGAGGCCGAGCGCGACCCCGCCGGGTTCACCGAGCGCGCCCGCGGCTCGATGGCCAAGCAGGTCGCGGCGATGGTCGGATTCCAGGATGCCGGGGCCGCGGTGTTCGACTACGGCAACTCGATCCGCGCGGAGGCGCAGCTCGGCGGCTTCACCCGGGCGTTCGAGTTCCCCGGATTCGTCCCCGCCTACATCCGCCCCCAGTTCGCCGAGGGTCGTGGCCCGTTCCGCTGGGTGGCGCTCTCCGGAGACCCGGAGGACATCCGCAAGACCGACGAGGCGGTGAAGGCGCTCTTCCCCGAGAACGCGGCGCTCGTGCGGTGGCTCGAGAAGGCCGGCGACACCGTGCACTTCGAGGGCCTGCCGGCACGGATCTGCTGGCTCGGCTACCAGGAGCGTCACCTCGCGGGCCTGAAATTCAACGAGATGGTGGCCTCGGGAGAGCTCTCCGGACCGATCGTGATCGGTCGCGACCACCTCGATTCCGGCTCGGTCGCCTCGCCGTACCGCGAGACCGAGGCGATGGCCGACGGCTCGGATGCGATCGCCGACTGGCCCCTGCTGAACGCTCTTCTGAACACCGCATCGGGCGCCTCGTGGGTCTCGATCCACCACGGGGGCGGCGTGGGCATCGGTCGCTCGATCCACGCCGGCCAGGTCACGGTCGCCGACGGAACGCCGCTCGCCGCCGAGAAGCTCGCGCGCGTGCTCGTGAACGACCCGGGAACCGGCGTCATGCGACACGTGGATGCCGGATACGAGCGGGCCCGCGAAGTCGCGGTGGAGCGCGGCCTGAAGGTGCCGATGCTGTGACCGCGACGCTCACCGGCGCAGCCGGCTCCGCTCTGGACATCATGTCCCGAATTTCACCGCTTGAAGGCCCCTTGATCGGGCGAATTCGGGACATGATGCGATGGCGCGGACGGATGGCGACGGAGGGGATGCTGTGAACGCGACGCTCATCACGAACATCGGCGAGCTGACGACCAACGTCGCCGCCGGCGGTGACCCGTGCGGCACGCTGCGCGACGCCGCCGTGCTGATCGAGGGCGGCCGGATCGCCTGGGTCGGCCCCGCCGCCGACGCGCCCACCGACCGCGAGACTGCACTGGGGCGCCGAGACGTAGGGGATTCCCCTACATCTCGGCGTCAAGATGCAGTTTCGCGGGCCAGTGCCGTCGAGACCGTGGATGCCGAGGGGCGAGCGCTCATCCCGGGCTTCGTGGACTCGCACACCCACCTCGTGTTCGGGGGCGACCGCGCCGACGAGTTCGAGGCGCGCATGGCGGGCACGCCGTACGCCGCCGGGGGAATCCGGCGGACCGTCGCGGCCACGCGCGCGGCGAGCGACGACGATCTGCGTCGCCGCCTCGCGGGGTTCGTCGGCGAGCTGCGCGCCCAGGGCACCACGACGTTCGAGGTCAAGACCGGCTACGGACTCTCCGTGCACGACGAGGAGCGCCTCGCACGACTGGCCGCCGAGGTCACCCCCGAGGTGACCTTCCTCGGCGCGCACGTGGTGCCCGCCGAGTACGCCGACCGCCGCGACGAGTACGTCGACCTCGTGTGCAGCGAGATGCTCCGGGCGTGCGCCCCGCACAGCCGCTGGATCGACGTCTTCTGCGAGCGCGGCGCCTTCACGCCCGACGAGTCCCGCCGCATCCTCGCGGCGGGCACCACGCACGGCCTGCTCCCGCGCGTGCACGGCAATCAGCTCGGGCCGGGGGATGGTGTGCGGGTCGCGGTGGCGCTGGGCGCGGCATCCGTCGATCACTGCACGTATCTGGTCGACGACGACGTCGCCGCACTCGCGGCGAGCGACACGGTCGCGACCCTGCTGCCGGGCGTGGAGTTCTCGACCCGCCAGCCCTACCCCGACGCGCGCCGGCTCCTCGACGCCGGCGTCACCGTCGCTCTCGCAAGCGACTGCAACCCCGGCTCGAGCTTCACGAGCTCGATGCCGCTCATGATCGCGCTCGCGGTGCGGGAGATGGGCATGACCACCGCCGAGGCCGTGCGGGCGGCCACCGCAGGCGGCGCGCGCGCACTCCGCCGCGACGACATCGGCGCGATCGCCCCGGGCCTGCGCGCCGATCTGGTGCTGCTGGACGCGCCGACGCGGACGCACCTCGCCTACCGCCCCGGGGTCCCGCTCATCCGCACCGTCTGGAAGGACGGCGTCCCGGGCTGAGTGCGTGGAGTCGGTGCCGGTCCGTCGCGGGTGCCGCCGGCCGCCGGCGCATAACTCCTGCACATCGCAGCGCTTCGCGGTCTGAACCCGCGGAAAGACGGGGCAGCGCCCGCGGTCGCGACGCGATCTGCAGGAGTTATGCGCGGGGCGAATCCGAAACCACGCCCGCGGCCGCGGCCTCCGACAGGCGGACCTGCACAGCGTGGATTCTCCTGTGCCACCGACCCTCGGCGCATAACTCCTGCACATAGCAGGCTCTCCCGGCCCAAAACCGCGGGAATTCGCGGGAGCGGAGGCCGGACGCCGTGCGGATTGGAGGAGTTGTGCGCCGGGTGCCCGGCCGCCCGGCCGCCCGGCCGCCCGGCCGATCGGCTGACTGGCAACCCGCACGCCCGGCAACCTGCCCTGAGCTCTCAGTGTGGCGCGTCGAACGTCCACTCCGCGGGGTCGAGCGCCGCCGCGACGTCCCAGTCGTCCTCGTCCCACGTGAAGGTCGCCACGGCGCACGTGGGCATGTGCGCGATCCCGCCGCCGGACAGCTCGCCCGCGAGCACCGTCATGCCCGGGTCGTGGGCGACGACGATCACGCGGTGCGCACGGCTCGCCGAGGCCTTCGCGAGCAGCGTGTGCGCGGACGCGCCGTACAGTTCGGGGTCGAGGTTGACCGCGGCGTCGAACTCGGCCGCGAACGCCTCGGCCGTGGTCCGCGCACGCAACGCGGTGCTCGAGAGCACGACCTGCGGCCGGAAGCCCGTGTCGGCGAGCAGTCGGGCCATCCGCGGCGCATCGCGCATGCCGCGGTCGTTGAGCGGCCGGTCGTGGTCATCGAGGCTCGGGTCACCCCAGTCCGACTTCGCATGCCGCACCAGTACCAGCCGGATCATCCGCGCACCCCCAGCCCCGCGATCAGCTCGAGCACGCACAGCGCCGCGAGTCGCACGGTGCGCTGGTCCGATGCATCGGCGGTCGCATCGACCTCCACGATGTCGGCCGACACGAGTCGGTGATCGGATGCCGCCGCCCGCACGAGCGCGCGCAGTTCCCACGCCGCGAGGCCGCCGGGAACCGATGCCGGGCACCCCGGCGCGACGGAACGGTCGCACACGTCCACGTCGATGTCGAGATGGATGCCGCCTCCGGCGCCCCGACCGCCGGCACCACCCGAGTCGTCATCACCCCTCCCGCCGCGCCCGACCCCGCCTCCGGCCACCTCGAGCGCCTGCGCCATCACATCGGCGACGCCGCGACGTCGGACGTCGTCGAGCGTGATGACCGTGATGCCGTAGTCGGCGGCGCGCCGCGCGTAGGCGACCGAGTTCGCGAAATCGGCGATGCCGATCTGCGCGATGCGACGGGGGTCGAGGCCGTCCTCGATGAGTCGTCGCACCGGAGAGCCGTTCGAGACGCCGTCGCGCAGGTCGAAGTGCGCGTCGATCGTGATGAGTCCGCTCACCCCGACCCCTTGCGCGACGCCGTAGGTCGCGCTGTTGTCGCCGCCGAGCGCGATGACCAGGCGTGCCCGGGCGGCGGCCGCAGCCGCGGCCTCGCGCACGGCGGTCTCGCCCGCTTCGCCGTCGGGCGCGGCGACATCGCCGGCATCCGCGATCGTCAGCGCGCCGAGATCGACCGGCCCTCGCATGAGCGCCGGGCTGTAGCGGCGCAGGGCGTCGCGCACCGCGGCCGGGGTCGCGTGCGCCCCCGTCGGAGACAGCGACGTGCGCCACGTCGGCACGCCGATCAGCGCGACGTCGACCGCGCCGTCGAACGTCTCGAGTCCGGGCCATCCGCCCGCGCGGGGCCACAGATCGTCGTGAGGAAGAGCCACGTCACGACGCTACTCCGCCTCCGCCGCGGACGACCGGATCCACCAACCCCGAGATCTGCACCCCGAGATCCCGCACCCTGAGATCCGCACGCCGAGAACCCAGATCCGGCGATCCGCGGCATCCCCCATCACGCCGAGGCGTGTACCGTCAGGCCGAGACGTACACCCAGGCCGCGCGGCCGCTCTGCAGCGTCACCTCGATACGGCGGTAGAGCTCGACCTCGTACTCGTCCGCGGCGTCGAGCTCGTCCTCGGTCACCCAGAGCACCCTGCCGGTCACCTTGTCGAGGGCGTTGCCGGTCGGTCGCACGATCGGATGCACGCTGTGCCCCGACAGGTCGACGACGCGCGGGTCGTCAATCTCGGCGTAGTCCACCGTGAAGCCGGGCAGCGCATCGTCCTCGCCGGCGACGAGGCGGCCGAACGTATCGAGCTGCACTTCGGGGTTCTGCAGCGTGCCGTAGCTGAACAGGAGCTGGTCGGGAGCGTCTGCCACGCACTCAGGGTACTGTTCCGGACTCGTCGTGACAGGAGCGGTCGTCACACCGCGTCAGAGAGTTCACTGGCCCGAAACACGGGCGTCCCTCATCCCAGCAGCGCGTGCGCGACCGTGAAGATCAGGAGGCCCGCGAGCGCCCCGACGACCGTGCCGTTCAGGCGGATGTACTGCAGGTCGCGGCCGACCATGAGTTCGATCTTCTCGGTGGTCTCCGCGGCATCCCACCGCTCGACGGTGTCGGTGATGATCGAGGCGATGTCGTGCCGGTAGCGGTCGACCAGGAACACCGCGGCATCGGTCACCCACCCGTCGACGCGGTGCTGCAGGGCGGCATCCGTCGTCAGTCGTTCGCCGACCTCGCTGAGCGCGATCGCCGCGCGGCGCCGCAGGCCGCTCTCGGGATCGGCGAGCGAGGCGAGCAGGCCCGTCTTGGCGGTGTTCCAGGCCTCGGCGGCGAGTTCGCGCACGCGCGGGCTGTCGAACAGCGTCGACTTCGTCTCTTCGAGCCGCGCCATCGTCGTCGGGTCGTGCTGCAGGTTCTCGGCCAGACGCTGCAGGTATCCGTCGATCGCGATGCGGGCGGGATGCCGAGGGTCGGCCTGCACCGCGGCGACGAACTTCACGGCCTCGTTGTAGACGGTCTCGTCGACGAGGCGCTGCGCGATCGAGGGCACCCAGGCGGGCAGGCGGCGCGAGACGAGCCCGGCGAAGGACGAGCGATTCGCCGCGAGCCACGCGGCGATGCTGTCGACGCCGAGGTCGACCGCGCTGTGGTGCGCGCCCGAGTCGACGATGCGGTTCAGCCACCCGCCGAGCGGCGGCCCCCACCCCGGCGCGATCAGGTGCTCGCGCGCGAGGTCCTCGATCACGTCGTTCACGTCGTCGTCGCTGAGCGCGCGCAGTATTCCGGCCGCCATGAGCGACGCCTCGGCGCCCACCCGTTCGGCGTGCGCCGGCACTTTGAGCCACTCGCCGAGGCGCGCGGCGATCGCGGTCTCTTCGAGCTTCGTGCGCACGACGTCGCCGCGGAGGAACTCGGTCTCGACGAATTCGCCGAGCGTGCGGCCGATCTCGTCCTTGCGGTTCGGGATGATCGCGGTGTGCGGAATCGGGATGCCGAGCGGATGCCGGAACAGCGCGGTGACCGCGAACCAGTCCGCGAGAGCGCCGACCATGCCGCCTTCGGCGAACGCGCGCACATACGCGAACGCGGGGTACTGGCCCTGCAGGGCGAACGCGACCGCGAACAGCACGGCCATGAACAGCAGCGCGCCGAGCGCGACGCCCTTCATGACGCGCAGCCCCCGGCGCCGCTCCTGATCGGCGGCGCTCAGCAGGGCCGTCGGCGTGCGCGTCATCATGCCAGCATCGCACGCCCTTCACGACGCATGGGTGCGGCTCTCGCAGGAAGAACCTGCCGCACTGGTTCCTTTCATGCGTCGGGTGCTCGACCTTTCCTGAGCGCGCCGCGTCACCCGCTTCTCCCCAGAGCGGCGCGCCCCCGAGTAGTCCCCAGATCGGCCGAGTGCGCCCGCGGCATCCGGGCGGGACGAGGACTGTCGATCGCGTGCTTCAGATCCCGTTCGTGCCTCCCGACACCCGCCTGTCCACTGCCGACCTCCGCGCCCTCGGCCTGTCCGAGCGGCAGATCACCCGGCTCGTCCGTGAGGGACTGCTCGTGCGGACCCGGGTCGGGTCCTACCTGCGGGCAGACAGTCACCCGCCTGCGATGACGGCGCTTCGCTGCGGAGGACGTCTCGCGTGCGTCTCGGTGCTCGCCGCGCGCGGCGTGTTCGTGCACGGCGGTGCGGGGGATGCGGTGGGAGAACGTGCGCAAGTGCATGTCCAGGTGGAGCGGAACGCGAGCAGGCTCGGGGCGACGGCCGAGAACCGAAGCGGCGTGCGGCTGCACTGGCGAAGCCTGGGCCGGGGAGTCCACCCGAGATCGACCTCGGTCGGCGTCTTCGACGCGCTCGTGCAGAGTGCGAGATGTCAGTCACCCCGTGCCTTCATCGCCTCCGTCGACTCCGCGCTGCACCTCGGCCTGTTGCGGACCGACGACCTGGACGAGCTGTTCGCTGGGCTCCCGCGGCGGTTCCGCAGATTGCGAGGCCTCGTGGACGGCCGGGCCGAGTCCGGCACGGAAACCTTGGTGAGGCTCATACTGCGAGGGCTCGGTCGGCGCGCTGAGCTTCAGGTGGTGATCCGGGGTGTCGGGCGGGTGGATCTCGTCGTCGACGGCTGGCTGGTCATCGAGTGCGACAGCAAGGCCTTCCACAGCACGTGGGAGCAGCAGCGCGACGACCGGCGTCGCGACCAAGCCCTCGCCGCGCTCGGATATGTGGTCTATCGGCCGATCGCAGAGGACATCCTCTATCACCCCGAGGACGTCGTGGCCGCGTTGAGGGGGCTCCTCGCGCTGCCGATGAAGGCTCGGCCACAGCGCTCTCAGGAAGGATCTGCGCGGTGACCTGTCGCCGAGCCGCGAGGAGACGGATCTTCCTGAGAGCCCGACGCTGAACCGCCCTGACTCACGGTTCGAGCGGGCCCAGCCACGCGCTCGCCGCGGTCGCGTGCGCCGACTCGGGGTCCGACGGGTGGAACATCCCGGCGAGCACGTCGCGGTACAGCCGGCTGAGCTCGTTCGAGCTGAAGTACGCCGAGCCGCCCGCGACGAGCACGGCGTCGTCGACGACGCGCTTGGCCATCGTGACCGCGCGGTGCTTGACGCCCGACAGCAGCGAGAACCACCGCGCGCCGTGGTCGGCGGAGGCGTCGACGTCGCGGCTCAGCGCGGCGAGCTCGGGCGGCAGCGCGTCGTACGCGAGCACCATCTCGGCGATGCGCCAGCGGATGTCGGGATCCTGGCTGTAGGTCTGCCCGGTCTTCTTCGACCGGCGGGACTGCGCGGTCTCCACCGCCAGCTCGAGCGCGCGCCGGGCGATGCCGGTGTACACCGAGGCGAGCAGGATCTCGAAGACGCTGAAGATGCCGAACACGATCGGGTCGGGGTTCGGCCCCGGATCGATGCGCCGGACGACCTGGTCCGCGGGCGCGAGCGCGCCGTGCAGCTCGGTCGTGCGCGACTGCGTGCCGCGCATTCCCAGGGTGTCCCAGTCGTCGCGCGTCACGATGCGACCGGCATCCGCCTCCGACCGCGGCACGAACGCGTAGACCATCTTCGGGCCATCGGGCGAAGTGCTGTCGAGCCCATGCAGCCCCAGCTGCGTCCAGACCGGCGAGAGCGAGGTGAAGATCTTCGTGCCCGTGAACGCGTACCCGCCGTCTGCCTGCGGGGCGGCATCCGTGTCGCTGCCGAACAGCACGAGGTCGTTGCCGGCCTCGCTCACGCCGAACGCGAACACCTCGCCCGCCGCGGCGCCTTCGAGCACGAAATGCAGATCCGGGATGCCGCGCTCGGCGAGCAGCTTCGCGACGCCGGTCCACACCAAGTGCATGTTGATCGCCAGCGCGGTCGCCGGTGCGGCCCCGGCCAGTCGCTGCTGCAGGAGCGACGCGTCGGCGAGGCTCAGACCGGCGCCGCCGAACTCGGTCGGCACGAGGATCGCGAGGTAGCCGGCATCCCGCAGGTCCGCGAGATCCTGCGCGGGGAACGTGTTCTCGCGATCGTGCGTCGCGGCGCGATCCCGGATGCGCGCCAGGAGCTCGTCGGGAAGGATGCCGGTCGGATCGAAGAAACTCACCGTGCCATTCTCGCGCCGTCGCGCCCGAGACGGGCGCCGGTGGATGCACCGTGCGGGGTGTCCACACCGCGTCGGCGTTCCGCGTGCCACGATGTGTCTCGATGCGCGCCCTTCCCGCGCATCCGCTGCACAGCCCGCCGCTGCGCTCCCCGCCGCGACACAACCCCCACATACTCCGCCGCCGCTCCGACCTCGCCACCCCGCGTCGCGCCCCGCGCCGCACCCGCCCTCAGGCGCCGTGTCCCGTTTCACCCAGACCCTCATCCCGCCGTCGCAGAGGCAGCCGGTCGAGGCGCTCAACGATGCGCTCGATCTCAGCTACGGCGACAAGGTCGGCAAGCGCACCGGGTTCCTCATCATGCTGACGCTCGCCGGCACGATCGCGATCGCCGGCGTGCTGAGCGATTCGACCGCCACGGTGATCGGCGCGATGATCATCGCGCCGCTCGGCACGCCGATCCTCGGGATCGCGCTCGGCATCGTCACGGGGCACCTCAGTCTCGTGCTGCGCTCGATCATGTGGTTGCTGATCGGGCTCGCGATCGTGGTGGCGCTCGGGCTCGTGTTCAGCCTGTTCGTCGCGACGCCGCAGAGTCTCGAAACGAACGCCCAGGTGCTGGGGCGCACCTCGCCGAGCCTGATGGACCTCATCGCGGCGCTCGCGACCGGCTTCGCGGGCGGGTTCGCGATGTGCCGCAAAGACCTGAGCGCGGTGCTGCCGGGCGTGGCGATCGCGATCTCGCTCGTGCCGCCGCTCGGGGTCGTGGGCGTCACGGCCGGGCAGGGGCAGTGGGGCGATGCGCTCGGCGCGCTCGTGCTGTTCCTGTCGAACGTCATCGCGCTCGTGATCGCGGGGAGCATCGTGTTCACGATGGGCGGGTACGCGAAGGATCCCGGCTCGTCACTCGTCGCCAACCGGCGCCGGGCGTACATCGTCGTGACGGTGCTCGCGATCATCGTCGCCCTGCCGCTCGCGGCGAACTCGCTCGTCACTGTCGCGCTCGCGCGGTGGTCGGTCGCGATCCAGCAGGCCGCGGTGGACTGGCTGCAGGACGAGCCGGGCGCGCGCGTGTACGACGTGGAGTGGACCGGCCTGACGGCGACGATCGACGTGCTGACCGACGACGGCGCCGTCCCTCCGATCGAGGACTTCCGCGACCGGCTCTCGGACGTCGTGCCGGACTTCGTCGGCGTGGTCGTCGACGTCGGGCAGGGTGTGGAGATCCCGGTGCGGTGACGGATGCCGCGCGGCGCGCGCCGCGGGTCAGGCGTCGGCGACCTTCAGGAACTCCGCGATGGTCGCCTCGGGCTTGTCGCGGTGCGGTGAGTGCCCCGCGCCGGGGACGACCGACATCGTCACCGCGGGGTTGGCCAGAACCTCCTCGGCGAGGGCACCCTTGAAGATCGAGTACACCTTCGGGTCCGAGCCGATGATGTGGGTGGGGACGGAGAGGCGGGACGCGGCATCCCGCACGTCCCACGCCGGGTTCTGGATGCTCGTCTGCTCGACGGCCCAGGGGCTCGCCTGCCGTGCCGACAGTGCCTTGAGCTCCACATCGTGCGGGTGCCACCCCGGGTGCTCGGCGCGCACGGCCTCGACCGTCGGGTCGGCGAACGAGCGCTCCTGGCTCGCGCGCACGATGTCGCGGTCACGCGGAGCGAGGTGGATCGCCGGATCGATCAGCACGAGCCGCCGCGTCCATCCCGGAGCGGAGGCCACGACGACCGTGGACGCCGCCCCGCCGAGGGAATGCGCGACGACGAGGTCCCAGCCCATGCCGTCGCGCGGACGCGTCACGCGCAGATCGGCGGCGTACGCGTCGATCGAGTAGTCCAGCGCGCGCGGAGCGGTGCCGTGGCCGCGCAGGTCCACGGCATCCGCGTGCCAGCCGGCGTCGGCGAGCGCGAGTCCGAAGCGCCACATGAGCGCGCCGTTCGAGCCGAGCCCGTGCACGAGCAGCGCGCGGCGGTCGGACGACGGGTCGCCCCAGGAGAGCCGGGGGAGTGTGAGCGGTGCAGGCATCCTCCCACCTTACGAGCGGCCCGGGGCGTGGTCCGGGCGGGCCATGATGGATGGCATGATCTCGACGGAATCGGCAGTCGCCCTGCGTGAAGCGGGTCTCGTGTGGCACCCCCGGTCGGGTGATCGGTTCCAGCTCGACGAGCCCGAGTTCGAAGCCGACGTGTTCACGGTGAGCGAGATGACGATCGAGCCGCGCGACTATCCGACCGGCCGCATCCTCGCGTTCAACGGCACGACCGAGTGGGCGCTGGATTCCGTCGCCCTCGAGGACGCCCTGTGGCTGCCGCACGAGAGCCAGCTGCGCGAACTCCTGCGCGGCGCGTTCCGGTCGCTGCGACGCCTGAGCGACACGCACGAGGTCGAGATCGTCGTCGGCGACGAGACGTTCGTGTTCCAGCATCCCGAGCCCGCCGACGCGTACGCGCTCGCCGTGCTGGAGCTGCTCAAGCGCATCGCCTGACCCCACTCGTCGGATGCCGGGCGGGGGATGCCGCGTCCGCGGCGGCCGGTCATGCGCTCGCGGCCGCGGGCCGGGCACCCCCGGTCGCGCGTCAGGTGATCGTGCTGACCGGTTCGGTGTCGGGGATCGGGCTCGGATCGCGGTGGCGCAGGTCGGGGAACCACCGCACGCACGCGACGGCGACGATCGTCCCGAGGATCCCGAAGGCCGCGGCCGCCCAGTAGGCGCCGACCGCACCGACACCGTCGATGAGGAACCCGGCGACGGCCGATCCGGCGGCGGCGCCGATGAGCTGGCCCGTGCCGATCCATCCGTAGGCCTCGGCGGTCTCGCTGAACTTGACGCTCGCGCTCGTCATCGCGAACAGCACCGCGAGAGCCGGTGCGATGCCGATGCCGGCGACGAACAGCGTCGCGCCCAGCCAGAAGATGTTGAGCGAGAAGACGGTGAGCGTGAGGCCGAACGCCATGATCGCGAGGCGGCGCGCCATCGCCCACCGGCCGATCGGGATGTGACCGAACGACAGGCCGCCCGCGAGGCTGCCGATCGAGAAGATCGCGAGCACGATGCCCGCTTCGAGTCCGCCGTGGTCGAACGTCGCGACGACGCCGGCCTCGACCGCCGCGCACGCGCCGATCAGCAGGAAGCCGATCACGGTCGCCAGCAGCACCTGGGGCTTGGCGAGCACCTTGCCGATGCTGCGGCGGCTGCGCGGGATGCGCACGCGACCGACCTCGGGGGAGAGGATGAACCACGCCCCGCCGCCGATCAGGATCGCGACGATGAGCAGGAGCGCCTGCACGGTGCCGACCTGCGTCGCGACGACGGTGATCACGACGGGCGCGACGATCCAGATGACCTCCTGCAGGGACGCGTCGAAAGAGAACAGCGGGGTCAGCTGCCGCGAGTTCACCATCTTCGGATAGATCGTGCGCACCGCCGACTGCACCGGAGGGGTCGACAGGCCCGCGACCAGGCCGAGCAGCATGTAAACCGGTACGATCGTCTCGATCAGCGCGATGCCCGTGATCGCGATCGCGCAGATGACGAGGGTCGTCGTCAGAACGCGACGCATGCCCCACACGCCCATCCAGCGGCTCGTGACCGGACCGGCGATCGCCTGGCCGACCGAAGTCGCGGCGAGCACAAGGCCGGCGGCTCCGTACGAGCCGGTGACGTACTCGATGTGCAGCAGGACGGCGAGGCTCGTCATGCCGTTCGGGAACCGCGCGGTCAGCTGGGCGGCCATGATGCGCGCGACCCCAGGGGTGCGCAGAAGTTCCCGATAGCCCGCCACCGCTCCACGTTAGTCGGTGCGAGGCCCGTGGGTCTCGGGGTCATCAAGGAGCCGTTCGCGACACGCCGCGACACGCCCAAGCGTGCATTCCACAGGCGAATCCGATGTCGGACGTGGTGGCTACGTTCGCACCTGTGGACAGATGTCTCGGGGAGAGGTGAAACACCCGTGATTCAGGGTTTTTCCAGGCTCGCGAACGGGCGCCCGCCTGTGGATGAAACGGTGGACAACCTGTGTTGTACATGTGGAGAGCGGTGTAAAACTACACTGATGTAACTACTAGCCCTTGTGGTGCTATCCAATGTCCGTACCCATATGTAGTATTGGACTCCCGGTGGGGGGCCTACCGGACGAAAACGAGAATTTTGAGGGAGAACGGGTCACACATGTCGATCACCGTCTACACCAAGCCCTCCTGCGTTCAGTGCACGGCGACGTACCGCGCACTCGATTCGAAGGGCATCGAATACGAGGTCCTCGACCTCTCGCAGGACCCCGCCGCCCTCGAGCAGGTCAAGGCGCTGGGCTACCTCCAGGCGCCGGTCGTCATCACGGATGAGGACCACTGGTCGGGCTTCCGTCCCGACAAGATCGACGAGCTCGCTTCGCGACTCGCGTGAGCCATGGCAACCGCGATCGCTGAGAGCAGCGCGGTTGCCCCCACGGAGACCGCCGCGCCGCTGCTCGTCTACTTCTCGAGCATCTCGGGCAACACCGCCCGCTTCATCGAGAAGCTCGAAGACAGGATCGGCCGGCGGGCTGTGCGGATTCCCCTCCACTCCACGGATGCCGCGCTCGTGGTCGACGAGCCCTATGTGCTCGTCACCCCGACGTACGGCGGAGGGCAGGGCAGGGGAGTCGAGAAGGGCTCCGTGCCCAAGCAGGTCATCCGGTTCCTCAACGACGAGCACAACCGCAGCCTGATCCGCGGAGTCATCTCCGCAGGCAACACCAATTTCGGCGAGCACTTCTGCCTCGCCGGAGAGATCATCAGCCGCAAGTGCCACGTGCCGCACTTGTACCGGCTCGAACTGTTCGGCACACCCGAAGACGTGGATCGCGTGAGCGAAGGATTGGAACGATGGTGGAAGCTGCAGTGACCGAGGGAACCTTCAAGACGGAGGCCCGTTTCGACGGCATGGATTACCACGCCCTCAACGCGATGCTCAACCTGTACGACGCGGACGGGAACATCCAGTTCGACGCCGACAAGCGTGCGGCGCGGGAGTACTTCCTGCAGCACGTCAACCAGAACACGGTGTTCTTCCACTCGCTCAAGGAGCGCCTGGACTACCTCGTCGAGAAGGAGTACTACGAGCCGACCGTGCTCGAGAAGTACCCGTTCGAGTTCATCCAGCAGCTCAACGACTTCGCGTACGGCAAGAAGTTCCGTTTCGAGACCTTCCTCGGCGCGTTCAAGTACTACACGAGCTACACGCTCAAGACCTTCGACGGCAAGCGCTACCTCGAGCGGTTCGAGGACCGCGTCGTCATGACGGCACTCGCCCTCGCCGACGGTGACCAGAAGCTCGCGACGAACCTCGTCGACGAGATCCTCTCGGGGCGCTTCCAGCCCGCCACCCCGACGTTCCTCAACGCCGGCAAGGCGCAGCGCGGCGAGCTGGTGTCGTGCTTCCTGCTGCGCATCGAAGACAACATGGAGTCGATCTCGCGCGGCATCAACTCGTCGCTGCAGCTCAGCAAGCGCGGCGGCGGCGTGGCGCTGCTGCTGTCGAACATCCGCGAGTCTGGCGCGCCGATCAAGCAGATCGAGAACCAGTCGTCGGGCATCATCCCCGTCATGAAGCTGCTCGAAGACAGCTTCAGCTACGCCAACCAGCTGGGTGCGCGTCAGGGCGCCGGCGCGGTCTACCTCAGCGCCCACCACCCCGACATCCTGCGGTTCCTCGACACCAAGCGCGAGAACGCCGACGAGAAGATCCGCATCAAGAC
>CAYOQY010000007.1:50442-53006 GCA_964406225.1 uncultured Microbacterium sp. | reverse complement strand
ATTCGTCCTCCCGATCCTCGATCCCCGCGGAATCGGAGACACTCAGCCGACCCGCACACCCAGAACGCCCGCCAGTGCTGCGGGGAGGAGAGCACGATCTCAGCGGTGGCCGGGTGCGCGGCATCCGTTCTCGTCGACGCCGTCGTCGCCGTCGAACCGGCCGGCGGCGCGTCGGCGCGCGCCGTGGCGTTCGCAGCAGGGGAATCCGACATCGACTCCACGCTATCGGTGGGATCGGATGCCGGGGCCGTACGGCGGAGCGGACCCGCATCGGACGGTTAGCCTCGAGGGGTGAGCGAGATCGCGCCCTTCGCGCACGCGGGCGCGACCCTCGTCGCCGAGACGACGGGAACATCCGAGCCGGGCGCATCCACCTACGTCCTCCTCCACGGCATCGGCATGGGCCGCAGCATCTTCGCCGATCTCGTCGCGCACCTGGTCGATCCGGAGGAGCGGGTGGTGGACGAGTGGTCTGGCCCGGCCGCGCCCGGGCGCGCGCGCACGATCGCGATCGATCTGCCCGGATACGGGGAGGCCCCCGAACCGCAGCGCGTGCTGACGATGGAGCGCACCGCCGACCTTGTCGCGGCGTTCCTGCGCGATCGGAGCGTCGGCCCCGGCATCATCGTCGGCCATTCGATGGGTACCCAGGTGGCGGTGGAGCTCGCGGCCCGGCATCCCGATGTCGTGGATCGTGTCGTCCTCATCGCGCCGACGGTCAACCGCCGCGAGCGCACCCTGCGGATGCAGGCGCTGCGACTGGCGCAGGACCTCGCGGTGGAGAGTCCGCGCGTCATCCTGATCGGAGCGCGCGAATACCTCCGGGCAGGTCCGAATCTGCGCGGCAAGTTCCGCGCGATGCTCGTGCACCGGCCCGAGGCGACCTATCCGCGGGTCGGCGCGCCCGCGCTCGTCGTGCGGGGCGAGAAGGATCGGGTGTGTCCCCGCGCGTGGTGCCGCTTCGTGGCGGCCTCCCTGCCTGCGGGCCGCCTCAGCGAGGTCCGCGGTCACGGCCACGAGACGATGATCCGGGATGCCGCTCCCGCCGCCGCACTGATCCGGGAGTTCCTCGCGGAGGGCTGAGAACGCCAGCGCGCGATGGTGCCGGCGGCGACAGGGAAATGTCAGGGATGTCGCCGCCGGCAGTCTTGTGGGGTCAGACTCCGCCGCCGCCGGCACCGGGTGCCGCGCGTCGCGCGAGGGAACTGACCTCGTCGTCGGTGATCTGGATGCCTGCGTCGGACAGACGCTGACGGATGACCTCTTCATAGCGGTCGTGCGATTCGTCACCGAGGTCCACGCGGGTCTGCGCCGCGATGCCCTCGAGCTTGTCCTCGGTCGAGGCCGCGTTCTGTTCGAGGACGGGTTCGTTCTGGACGGGCTGACCGTGCTCGTCGGTCTGCGCGCGCGCACCGTCGGAGTCGTGGACGGCGCCGCCGACGGCGTCCGCCGCAGCCGCGCCACTCTGTGCGTCGGTCATCTCTCGTCACCCTTCTTCAGGTCTTCATCGGTGATCAGATCGGGGTCGGCGTTGCGACCCGGAAGGTCGCTCTCGACGGCGTCGGGGGCGTCCGCCGTCGCGTCCGCCGCGTCCGAGGTGTTCGGGGGAAGACCCGTGGACGATCCGTCCGTGCTCATGGTGACTCCTGTCGACGTCACCAGCCTGTCCGGTCCGATGAGATCGGCGATAGGGCTTGACGCGCCCGGATGCCGCGGCTACGCGGTCGGAGAAGCGCCGGGCGCGCGCGCGGCGGACGCGGCGCCGCGGTCCTTCGAGATCGCCTGCCCCATCAGCTGACCGCCGCTCGTGAAGAGCGCCCGCCGCCACGGCAGCATCCCCTCGATCTCGATCTGGATCGACATCGACAGGATGGTCCGGATGAGCACAATGATGCCGAGGATCAGCGCGTCCTCCATCGAGGGCTTCGAGGTGATCGTGCGGATGAGGTCCGCCGCGACGAGCACTTCGAGCCCGAGGAGGATGGCGGCGCCGAGCGTGGTGCGCAGGACCGAGAAGGCCGTGCTGCCCCCCTCGCCGCGCCGCAGCGACCGCCAGCCGAGGATCAGGGCGATCAGGAACCCGATGATCATCGCGAGCGCGCCGATCGCCTCGAAGCCGATCGCGACGAAGGTGAAGACGGTCTCGATGTCCACGAGCGCCAGCCTAGGGCTCGCACACGGTGGACGCGGGGATCTACGCGGGCGTGCGGTGCTGAAGGATGCCCGAGCGCTCCGGGTGCGCGGTGAACCAGTCGGCGACGTACCAGCACACCGGGATCACCTGGCGGTCACCGCGTGCTTCGAGCTCGGCGACCGCACGGTCGACGACCTCGGCGGCGTAGCCGTGCCCGCGGAACGTGGGCACGGTGTACGCGCGGGTCATCGCGACCGTGCGACCGTCGTCGCGGTAGTCCAGCACGCTCACGAGGGAGTCGCCGCGGTGGAGCGTGTAGCGCGACGCATCGGGTTCGTGGTGGAAGGTCATCGATGTCACCAGGACAGGGTACGTCCGATCACGGACGGCGTCGTCGAGGCCTGCTGTGCGATCGCCGAGAAGGTGCACC
>CAYOQY010000007.1:11736-50342 GCA_964406225.1 uncultured Microbacterium sp. | reverse complement strand
CCGATCACGGACGGCGTCGTCGAGGCCTGCTGTGCGATCGCCGAGAAGGTGCACCCGGTGCCGAAAAGGTGGACCCGATGCCGAAAAGGTGACCACCTTCTCGGCGCGGAACCCACCTTCCCGGCGCGAGACCCACCTTCTCGGCGCGAGCCGCGCAGGACTCCGGTTACCGCGTCACCGCCGAGAGGTCGACCGTGAACGTCTGCGCACGGCCGTCGGGCGTGGTGACCGTGACCTCCTTCGTACCCGAACCGTCCGGGAAGACGCGCAGCCGCAGACCGTCGAGGTAGTCGTAGTCCGGCGCGTCGCTGCGAGCTCCCCAGGGGATCACCGCGCCGGGCCGTGCGTAGATCGGCAGCGACGTGAAGCCGTGCCGCTCCCGACGCCACCCTCCGCCTGCCACTTCTTCGCCCGTCAGCAGATGCGTCCATGTGCCGGACGGCAGGTAGAACTCCACGTCGCCCGATGAGCTGAACACCGGGGCGAACAGGATGTCGGCGCCCAGCATGTACTGCCGGTCCAGATACGCCACCGCGGGGTCGTCGGGGAACTCCAGCTGCATCGGACGCATGATCGGTGCTCCCACCGCCGCCGCCTCGAGGCTCGCCGCGGCCTCGCAAGCCTTTTGATGGATCGGGCAACAAATCCCTTTTCGCAGCGTGCGTCGGAGCGTCGTGGCGCCGTCGTGACCGGATTTGAGCAATCTGTAACATTGCGTCACGCGCAGGCCGCGGCATCCGTGCGATTTGACGCATTACGACGCAATCGGTCATAATCAGCCACATGACTGACAACGCGCGCTCTCTGTCCGCCCTGGAGGCGAACGGGACTGCCGGCATGATGATGGCCGGCCGCGTCGTCATGTGTTGTCGAATGTGTCGCTGACACGACAGCGTCGCTGAACACAGTGACCCCGTCGGATTCGCGCGAAGCTTCTGAATCGCCGCGCAGAATCCCCCGAGCACCCGGTCGTCGCGTCGATCACGCGCCTCCGGATGCCGCTCCCCCGGCCGCCTCCGGCCGCTCAGCAGCACAGCCGAACTCCCGCCGCAGCACGGCGCGGGTTCCTCCCTCAAGGACTTCCCTCATGTCGAACACCGCCCTCCTCGAACGTCCCACCCGTCACCTGCGCGCCGTCCCGCCGATCGCCGAGCGCTCCGCCGCACCCGCGGAGCCCGCGGCTCCTGCCGCTCCCCCCGCCGCCTCGGAGGCGCCCGCCGGCGCCCGCAACCTCCCGCCGGGGACCGCGCCGCGCGGCTTCGCGCTGTACGTCGGCATCGACGAGACCAAGGCGGCGGCATCCGGTGTCAGCCTCGGCGTGCTCGTCGACGCGCTCCGCCGCACGCTCGCCGAGCTGGCTCCCGAGGCCGAGACATACGCGACCGTCGCCCTCGCGCCCGTCGGTTCGGGCGGCCGCGACGTCGATGTCGTGCGTCTCGCCCTGCATGAGCCCTCGGCGGTCGCGCGCACGAAGCAGGACGAGCCCGAAGACGTCGACCGCGCCGGCGGCGGCGTCGTCGTCGACATCTCGCGCAAGCGGGTGCTGATCGACGGCGAGTCGGCCGCGTTCACGTTCAAGGAGTTCGAGCTGCTGCAGTACCTCGTCCTGCGCGAGGGCCGCACGATCGAACGCGCCGAGCTCGTCGGGTCGCTCTGGCAGGGTGTCACCGAGGAGGAGTCCCCGGGTGAGCGCACGATCGACGTGCATGTGCGCCGCCTGCGCGCCAAGCTCGGTCGCTACGAAGACATCGTGCGCACCGTGCGCGGCGTCGGCTACCGCTTCGACCGTCACGCCGACGTGTCGATCCGCTACGGGCACGGCACCCCCTCGCCCGACCGCTTCTGACCGCATCCTCGGGTCGCAGGCGTCCACACGTCCCGGTCGTCTCCGTGTCCCGCCGCGTCCACGGGTCGCGGGCGCGGCACCCGTCGCCGCGCTTCGGCGCCACTTCCCTGCGATGGCCCGTAGAAACCTCCAGCGCCTTCGCAGATCGGTGTAGCCAACCTGAGGAGGGATGCCGGGCGGCCGGCCGGGCGGCCGGTGTCGGTGGGCGGAGCGTAGGGTGAGCGCATGGTGATCGCGCGGGACTCCCCTCGTCGCCCGCGCCCGCACGCCACCGCCCGACCGGAGGCGCAGGCGTGTACCCGCCCGGAGCAGCCGGCGGCGATCGACCGCTCGGAGCAGGGCCCGGTGCACGCCCGCCCGATCGAGACCGAGTACCGGCCGGCGCGCCCCCTCGACCTGCGTCGCACCGTCCTGTTCCAGCGCCGCGGGCCCGGTGATCCGACGATGACCTCGGACGGCGCGGTCATCTGGCGTGCGAGTCGCACGCCCGCCGGTGTCGCGACGCTCGCGCTGCGGGAGGTCGGCCCCGGGCGCATCCGCGGCGCGGCGTGGGGCCCGGGCGCCGAGTGGGCGATCGCGCAACTGCCGGCCCTGTGCGGCGCGGACGATGCGGACGACGGATTCGACGCGTCGCGGCATCCGCTCATCGCCGACGCGCACCACCGCAACCCCGGGCTGCGCCTCGGGCGCACCGACCTCGTCTTCGACGTGCTCGCGAGCGCGATCATCGAGCAGAAGGTCACCGGACTCCAGGCGTTCGCCGCGTGGCGCCGCATCGTCACGCGGCACGGCGAGCGCGCACCGGGACCGACCCCGCGACCCATGTTCGCGCCCCCGAGCATCGACGGCTGGCGCCACGTGCCCTCGTGGGACTGGCATCGAGCGGGCCTCGAGCCGCCGCAGGCGCGCACGATCGTCGACGCGGCCCGCCGCGGGGACTCGCTCGTACGCGCACTCGAACGCGCCACGGACGGCGACGCGCGGGATGCCGTCCTCACGAGCCTCCGCGGCGTCGGCGTCTGGACAGCCGCCGAGACGCGCATCCGCGCCTTCGGCGACCCGGACGCCGTGAGCGTCGGCGACTATCACCTCGCCCACGAGGTCGGCTACGCACTGACGGGGCACCGGGTCGACGACGACGGGATGCTGGAGCTGCTGGCGCCCTGGGCAGGACACCGGCAGCGGGTCATCCGTCTGATCGGAGCGAGCGGCGTCCACGAGCCGCGGCGCGGGCCGCGCCTGCACCCCGAAGACCACCGCGCGCGGTGAGGTGCTCGCGCTCGGCCGCGCGGCCCGCCATGATGGGCGCATGATCGAGCAGCTGAACGACCTCCCCGACGGGGTCATCGGATTCCGCGCCGTCGACACCGTCGAGGCGTCGGATTATCAGGACGTCGTCGATCCGGCGATCGACGCCGTGATCGCCGACGGCCGCAAGGTGAACCTCGTCTTCGTCCTCGGCGACGAGTTCGAGCGCTATTCGCTCGGCGCGATGTGGCAGGACGCCCTGCTGGAGGGCAAGCCCGAGCGCAGCTGGGGCCGCATCGCGCTCGTGACCGACCATGCGCTCGTCGGCGAGATCATCCACGGCATCGCCTTCCTGTTCCCGTGCGATCTGAGGATCTTCGCGGTGGACGCGCTGGCGGATGCCGTGCAATGGGCGTCGGAGGGGCCGCGCGACCAGTGACTCGGGGCATGCGGTCGTAGGCTGTAGCCCATGTCAGAATCTCGCACCGGCTGGCCGAAGGGCCGCATCCAGTGGCTGCTCGGCACGGTCGTCATCCTCGCCGCCGGCGTGCTCTTCGGCTTGATCTGGGGGCAGCTGTGGCTCGGCCTCGTCCTCGCCTTCGCGGTGTCGATCGGCTGGCTCATCGCGTACGAGTCCTGGCGCGGACGCCACGTCGGTCTGGACGATCCCGACGACAATGGGGCCCAGCTCTAGTCGCGAGCCCGCGCCGACGAGCGCTCGGCAAGATCAGTTCCGCGGGGTCGGCCGGCGCGCGTCGCTCTCGTGAGGGACGAGCCGCACCGACACCGCCCGCCGCCGGTCCGCGCGCCGCGCACCGGCATCCCGAACTCCGAGAGGAGACCAGCCATGAAGATCGCCGTCGCCGGAGGAACCGGCCGGGTCGGAACCCACGTCGTCACGGTCGCGCGCGAGCGTGGACACGACGTGGTCGTGCTCAGCCGCAGCGCGGGCGTCGACCTCGTCGCCGGAACGGGCGTGTCATCGGCCCTGCGGGGCGCGGATGCCGTGATCGACGTCGCAAGCATCGACACGCTCGACGGGGCGGAGTCCACTGCGTTCTTCGAGGCGACGACACGGGCGCTGCTCGCCGGGGCGAAGGAGGCCGGCGTCGGTCATCACGTCGCGCTGTCGATCGTCGGCATCGACCGGGCCCCCGTGGGCTACTACGCCGGCAAGGTCGTGCAGGAGCGGCTCATCACGGCGGGCGGCGTGCCGTGGACGATCCTGCGGGCCACGCAGTTCCACGAGTTCGCCGCGCAGATCTTCGAGCGGGCGAAGATCGGTCCCCTGCACGTGGCGCCGAAGATGCGCACTCAGCCGGTCGCCGCCCGCGAAGTCGCCGAGCGCCTCGTCGCGCTCGCGGAAGCCGGGCCCTCGGGCCGGGCACGCGACCTCGGCGGACCGCGCGAAGAGCGCCTCGTCGACATGGTGCGCGCGTACGCGCAGGCGCGCGGCTCGCGCGGGTGGATCCCCGCGATCCCCCTGCCCGGGGCGCCCGGAAGGGCGCAGCGTGACGGGTCGCTCCTTCCGGGCCCGGATGCCGACCGCGGCGTGCAGACGTACGCCGAGTGGGTCGCCGCGCTGGGCTGACGCCGCACCGACCTGTCGCGGCACGCACGGAGCGTCGCGGCACGCGAACGAACGCCTGCCGCGAACCGAAGCCCGCGCCGACGCGCCGGGCCTACATCTCCTCGTGCGTCTCCGGGTCGCCGTCCCACAGTCGGCCGCGCTCGAGCGCCGAGATCGCCGCGACCTCGTCGTCTGCGAGGGCGAAGCCGAAGACGTCGGCGTTCTCGCGCTGACGCTCGGCATCGGCCGACTTGGGGATCGGCGTGCTGCCCAGCTGCACGTGCCAGCGGAGCACGATCTGCGTGGGGGTGACGCCGTGCGCGTCCGCGAGCTCGTTCAGCAGCGGCTCGCGGAGCAGTTCGCTGCGCCGCGCGAGCGGGCTCCAGCTCTCGGTGCGGATGCCGTGCGCTGCATGGAAGGCACGCAGCGACGCCTGCGGGAAGTACGGGTGCAGCTCCACCTGGTTCACCGCCGTGGTGACGCCGGTCTCGTCTATCAGGCGCGTCAGCATCGCCTCGGTGAAATTCGACACCCCGATCGAGCGCACGAGACCGCGCGCGCGGACCTCGATCAGACCGCGGAACGCGTCGACGTACCGGTCGACGCTGGGGTTCGGCCAGTGGATGAGCGACAGGTCGAGGTAGTCGAGTCCGGTCGCGGCGAGCGACTCCTGGGTGCTGCGGATCGCCTCGTCGTAGCCGTGATCCCGCCCGGGGATCTTCGTCGTGACGAGCAGCTCGGACCGGTCCACGCCGCTCGCGCGCACGGCCTCGCCGACCTCGCGCTCGTTCTCGTAGTTCACCGCCGAATCGAGCAGGCGGTACCCCGTGGCGACCGCCGACACGATCGCGGCGACCCCGTCGGCGCCGCGGAGGTTGTAGGTGCCGAGCCCGAGCTCGGGGAAGGCCGTGCCGTCGTTCAGGGTCACAGTGGGGATCGTCAGCATGCGTCCATCCTCGCGCATGCCCGGTCCGCCGCGCCCAGGGCGGATCTGCCAGGATCGACGCATGCACTCCGGCCCCCTCGCTCTCGCGCTCGATCTCGGCGGCACGAAGGTCGAGGCCGCACTGGTCGACGCGACCGGAACGGTGGTCGACGAGGTGACCCACCGCGCACCGACGGGTCGCGCCGCCTCGCGGGCCGACATCGCGGCCGGCATCCGGCGTGTGGTCTCCGACGCGCTCCGCGACGCACCCGACGGCCGGCTCGTCGGAGTCGGCATCGGATCGGCGGGGCCCGTGGACCTGGGCGCCGGGGCGATCTCGCCCCTCAACCTCCCCGCGATCGCGGAACTGCCGATCGTCGCGCTCGTGGAGGAGCTGTGCCCGGCCGTCCCCGTGCGTCTCGCACTCGACGGCACGTGCATCGCGCTCGCCGAGGATTGGCGCGGCGCCGCCGCAGGAGCCCGCAACGCCCTCGCGATGGTGGTGTCGACGGGCGTGGGCGGCGGCCTCATCGTCGACGGGGCGCCGGTGCGGGGCTTCTCGGGCAACGCCGGACACATCGGACAGCTGCGCCTGCGGGAGCGCACCCCCGGAGCCCCCGCCACGGACGGCACGCTCGAATCGCTCGCCTCGGGGCCGAACACGGTCGCGTGGGCACGGGCGCACGGCTGGGCGGGAGAGACCGGCGAACAGCTCGCGCAGTCCTATGCCGCTTCGGATGCGACCGCGATCGCCGCCGTGCGTCGCTCCGCGGCCGCCGTGGGCGAGGCGATCGCGAGCGTCGCGACCCTGCTCGACCTCGAGGTCGCCGTCGTGGCGGGCGGCTTCGCACAGGTCGCGGACGACTATCTCCACCTGGTCCGGGATGCCGCGCACGGTGCCGCGGTCTTCGACTACGCGCGGCGGGTGCGGGTGACGGCATCCGGTCTGGACGGCCACGGACCTCTCGTCGGCGCGGCGGCTCTCGTCCTGCGCTGAGACAAGGCTCTCGCGCTCGGGCGATGTGGGCCAGAATGGCGGCATGCCGCTGGATGCGCCCGACCTGCTCCGAGAGCGCGCGCACTTCAGCCGCGCCGAAGCCCGCGAGCTCGGACGGAGCCTGAGGCGCGTCGTCGCGCGCTCTGAGCTCGCCGAGCGACGCCCGGTGGAGCGCGACGCCGTCGCCCACCTCCGTGAGCAGAACGCCACGCGGGTCGCGGAGCTCATCCCCGTGCGGATGGAGCGGATGCTCGCGAGCCCGTTCGCCTTCTACCGCGGCACCGCGGGGCTCATGGCGCTCGACCTGGGCCGCGATCCGCACACCGGCATCATGGTGGCCGCGTGCGGTGACGCGCACATCAGCAACTTCGGCTTCTACGCCTCACCCGAGCGGCAGCTCGTCTTCGACCTCAACGACTTCGACGAGGCCGCGGTCGCGCCGTGGGAATGGGATGTCAAGCGCCTCATCACGAGCGTGATCGTCGGCGGGAAGTCGGCCGGCTACGGCGAGGCCGAAGTGTCGGACATCGCGCATCGGGCGTTCGCCCAGTACGTCGCGGTCCTGCGCCGCCTGGTCGAGCTGAGTCCCACCGAGCGCTACTTCATGCACCTGAACATCGAGTCGGCCCGGCGCCGCATGAGCCGCGACGGGCGTCGCGTGCTCAAGGCCACGCTCGCCGCCGCCGAGCGCCGGACGGCGTCGCGGGCGGTCCGCCGGACGACCGAGCGCGAGGCGGACGGCAAGCTGCAGTTCGTCGAGAACCCGCCGACGATGGTGCGCTTCCGTCTCGACGAGGCCACGACCGCCGACGGGTTCGATCGCGCCGACTCGGTGCACGCCCTGTTCGCGCGCTATCGCGAGACCGTCACGATCGACGTCGACACGGTGCTCGCACAGTACGAGCCGACGGATCTCGCGCGCCGCGTCGTCGGCGTCGGCAGCGTGGGGACGCGGTGCTATCTGCAGCTGCTGCAGGGGGCCGACGACGACGCGCTGCTGCTGCAGGTGAAGGAGGCCGGCGAATCGGTGCTGTCGCAGTACGGGCGCATCCCGCAACCGGCGCGCATCGCGGACGGCGTCGCGGCACACGGCGAGGGGTTCCGGGTCGTCGGCATGCAGCGCGTGCTGCAGGCGGTCTCGGACCCGTTCCTCGGTCACCTGCAGGCGAACGGCCGGGCCTTCTATGTCCGGCAGTTCCACGACATGAAGGGATCGGTCGATCTGGAAGGGCTGCAGCTCGACGCGTTCCACGATTACGTCCTGGCGTGCGCGGGACTCCTCGGACGCGCGCATGCGCAGAGCCCGACCGCGGGGCAGGTGCTCGGCTACATCGGGCGATCGGACGTCCTCGCCCGCGCGGTCGTGGCATGGTCGGCCGCGTATGCCGAGCAGTCCCTGCGGGACTACGACGCGGCGTCCGCGGCGACCTGGTGACGGGTGCGCGCCGGCTCCCCGCCGACGCGCACCGTCACGCCTGAGCTACCGGGCCGCGACGATCGTCACGGAACCGGCCGACACCGTGACGTCCACGACGTTGCGCGCACCGCGCTCGGTCTGCAGCCCGTTCTCGAAGTCGCCCGCCGAGACGTCCGACCGCACGTCGTAGACGGCATCGGGCAGCCGCAGGTCGAGAGAACCGGCGCTCACGTCGACCGTGACCGACCGGGGCGCGGTGCCGGTCAGTCGCGCCTCGATCGCTCCGGCGCTCACGGAAAGGTCCGCCTCGGTCACGTCCGCAAGCTCGATGTCGGCGCCGCCGGCGCTCAGCTCGGCTGTGAGGGTGCGGGCGGAGCCGTCGACCGCGAACGTGCCCGCGCCGACGTCGACGCCGAGGTCGCCGAAGCCGCCGTCGACCGTCAGCTCACCGGCTGACAGCTCCAGCGCGGCATCCAGCTCCGCGCCCTCGAGCTCCTGTGGGAGGGTGAGGGTCGCGCGCACCTCGCCGCCGAAGATCCAGCCGGGTCCGAAGCGACGGGGCGTCTCGACCGTGAGCTCATCACCGGTGCGCTCGAACGTCCATCGCCCGACGCCGAGTCCGCTCGTCACATCGAGGGTCGCCTCCGGCACGTCGGCGAACTCGATCCGCAGCGACGCCGCGTCCACGGCGACGCGGAGGCTCTCCACTCCTGCGACGTCGACGGTGCGGGTCTCGGTCCGCACGCTCGCGGCGGCGACGGTCGACCAGATCGCCGAACCCACCGCTCCGAGGATGATCGCGGCGCCGAGGGCGATCGTGAGGATCGCGATGACGCGCGAGGCGTTGCGGGTCGGCGGCGGGGTGCCGCCCGCGGAGGCCGGGGGAAGCGGCGGCGCCGGGGGGACCGGCGGCAGGGGCGTGGTGGTGCTCATGAGGGTGATCCTGTCTGCGGCATCCCGCCGCCGTGTTCGAGGTGGAGGAGGGCGGCGAGCACCCGGCGGTTGCCGGAGTCGTCCGGTTCGAGCTCGAGCTTCTGGAAGATCGCCGTGATGTACTTCTCGACGCTCGCCTCGGAGACGAACAGCGCGGCGGCGATCGCCTGGTTGGACTTGCCCTCCGCGATGAGGGCGAGGGTCGAGGCTTCGCGGGGTGTGAGGCGCTGCATCCGCTCGTCGCGCGGGCGCCGGCTCAGCAGCTGCGCCACGACCTCGGGATCGAGGACGGTCGCCCCCTCCCCGATGCGGGCGACCGCGGCGAGGAAGTCGGTGACGTCGGCCACACGGTCCTTCAGCAGGTAGCCGATCGCGCCGCCGTGTGCGGTGATGAGGTCGGCGGCGTAGCGCTCTTCGACGTACTGCGACAGCACGAGCACCGGCAGCGAGGGATGCTCGGTCCGCAGTCGCAGGGCGGCACGGATGCCCTCGTCGGTGAACGTGGGCGGCAGCCGCACGTCGAGGATGCACAGCTCGGGGGTCGTCTCGACGACCGTCCGATCGAGCTCGGCGGCGTCGGGCAGCGCGGCGACGATCTCGTGGCCGGCGTCTTCGAGGAGGCGTACGAGCCCTTCCCGCAGGAGCACGGAGTCTTCGCAGATCAGGATGCGCACGGGACGCTCACCTCCAGCGAGGTCGGGCCGCCCTGCGGGCTGTCGAGGCGGACGGTGCCGCCGGCGGCGAGGATGCGGTTGGAGATGCCGTCAAGCCCTCCGCCCGGGATGACCTGGGCTCCGCCGATGCCGTTGTCCTCCACACGCGCCCAGAGCGTGCCGCCCGCACGCTGCCGGACGATGACCCGGCATTCCGTCGCGCGCGAGTGCTTCGCGGCGTTCGTGAGCGTTTCGGCGATCGCGAAGTACATCGCGGCTTCGGCGTTGCGGTCGCAGCGGGTGTCGAGCCGCACATCGAGGTGCACGGGGATGTGCGAGCGGCCCGCGAGGGCCGAGAGGGCGGCATCCAGTCCGCGATCGTCCAGGACGGACGCGTGGATGCCGCGGGCGAGCTGTCGCAGTTCGGTGATGGCCGCTTTCGTCGAGGTGTGCGCCTCGGCGAGCAGCTCTTTGGCCGCCTGCGGGTCGTCGTCGATCTTCTGCTGCGCGAGGCCGAGCGTCATGCCGACCGAGACCAGGCGAGGCTGCACGCCGTCGTGCAGGTCGCGCTCGATGCGCGTGCGCTCCACTTCGGACGCGCGGATGGCTCCCGCCCTCTGCGCGTCGGACGTGCGCGCCTGCTCGGTGAGCTGGGCCTCGCGGGTGGGGACGACGATCACGCGGGAGAGCACGCCGTGCAGGAGCGCGATGCCGACGACCGCCGCGAGGGAGACGACGGCGGCCAGGAGTCCGACGACGGAGGCCCACGCGACCGGGACATCGATGCCCGTGCCGGCGAGGCGGACGGCTCCGCTGCGGGCGAAGAGCGGGGCGAACGCGAGCACGACACCCGACGCGAAGATCGACACGAGCGGCAGGACGACCAGGCCCAGGATCGTCGAGATCGCGGCGCTCGCGACGGCGCGCCACATCGACGGGTCGATGAACTGGTGCCACACCATCCGCAGGAATCCGCCGAAGCCCGGCCGGGTCCGCGGGCGCGGACGAAGGCCGGGGAGGCCGAGCGAGTACAGACCGTCCACCCGCGCGGTCTCGAGCCAGCCGAGACCGTACAGCGCGTAGACGAAGCCGAGCAGCAGCACGAGTCCGACGCCGAGGACCGGCACGAGACCGAGCCCGACGCCCACGAGCGTGAACAGGACGGTGAAGACGACGGGCCCCACCACGCCGAGCGCGGCGAGCTGGGCGATCGCGCCGGCCACGCGCGACGGGGACGAAATGGTCGTGCGGCGCGTCGGAGGGGCCGCCGCGGCGGGTGCGGGCATCGCAGTCGGGGTGGTCATGCGTCCACGGTACGGTCGCGGTCGCCCCCGCGCCCTCCTGCCGTCCCGACACCTCGGTTCGGGCTATCCCGAACCCGCGCTCAGCCGGCCAGACCGGAGATGCAGGACGGCGATGATCGGAAAGGGGCTGAGCGCGACGCCGACCCCGAACGGGATGACGTCGCCGAGCACATCGAGCACGCGGCCTCCCCGCAGGATCGACGGGACTGGATGGTGGGAGCAGAACGGGGGTTGACGGGGCAGGACAAGCGTGCTTGCGGGGTTTCGGGCCTTTCAGCGGGCCCCGAAGCCGAACTTTAGCGCATCGAGCGCGTCGCGCGGCGTGGTGGACCTGTGAGTGTACAGTCACCTTCAGCCTTCACCCGAGAGGGTGCAGACTCCGTCCGGACCCCCGGACGAGCCCCCCGAAAGAAAAGGACACACCATGGGTTTCCTCGCATTCCTCATCCTCGGTCTCATCGCCGGCGCGATCGCCAAGCTCATCCTGCCCGGCAAGCAGGGCGGCGGCTGGCTCATCACGCTGCTGCTCGGTGTGGTGGGTGCACTGCTCGGCGGATTCCTCGGCAGCGTGCTGTTCGGCGTCGGCCTCCAGGAGTTCTGGTCGCTCCAGACCTGGCTGCTCGCGATCGGCGGCTCGATCGTCGTCCTGCTCATCTACGGCCTGATCGTCAACCGCAAGAAGGCCTGACCTTCGCCTGACGCACAGAGGGCGTCGGCGGGTGCATCGCATCCGCCGACGCCCTCTGTGCGTGTGACGGCTTCCGTGTGACGGCTTCCGTGGGACGCCGGGCTCACCCGATCTGCGGGCCTGCCGCGCGTGCGACCACCCGCAGGGAGGCGACGAACTCGAGCTTGTCGAGCACGGGCGGCGGAATGACGAACGGATACAGATCGTCCTTGCCCATCGACCGGTTGATCATGTTGAGCCCACTCGCCAGCGGCATCCACACCCCCGTCACGAGATCACGGAAGCGCGTGAACGCGTCGATGCCCGCGATCGCGGCGAGGCGGTACTCGGATGCCGTCTCGAGGGTGTCGCAGATGTGCAGGTAGTGCGCCCAGGTCTCGGCGAAGTCCTCATACGGGTGCATCGTCGCGTACATCGTCAGGTACGAGTGCTCCCAGCCGGCGGGCGCGCCCTGCGCGTAGTGCCGGTCGATCGCCGCCTGATAGTCCTGCGTCTCGTCGCCGAACAGCTCGCGCGCACGCTCCCGGCGCTGCGCGTCGCCGCCCTGTTCGACGAGGCGCCATTCGTAGTAGTGGCCGACTTCGTGCCGGAAGTGACCGAGCATCGTGCGGTAGGGCTCGTCGAGCTCGCCGCGGAGACGTTCACGGTACGCCGGATCGCTCTCGGCGAGGTCGATCGTGACGACCCCCTCGTCGTGACCGATCGTGACGCTGCGATCGGTGCTCGAGAGCAGATCGAAGCACAGTCCGCCGACCGGGTCGCCGCCTGCGGCGGGATCCTTGCCGACCACGGGGAAGCCGAGCATGTCGAGTTCGGCGATCAGGTGGCGCTTCGCGCGCTCGGCGACCGGGAAGTTCGCGATCCCCGCCGCGTCCGCGTCGTTCGGACGGGTGCGGGTGAGCGTGCAGCTGAAGCACTGGCCCCCCTCGAGCGCCGCGAGCCACGTGCATCCCGACAGGTTGAGATTGCGGCAGACGTGCCAGACCAGCCCTGCGGCGTCGACGTAGCGGCCGTCCAGGTCGACCGGCACGATGTCGCGCTCATCGCGGGAGTAGCCGAGACCGACGCCGCACGCGACGCACATCGAGTTCTCGAAGTAGAGGGGACTGCTGCACACACGGCATCGATACGATTTCACCCTTCAGGGTCGCACGGCCGCCTGAGCGGAAGTCACCCTTGCGAATACTCCTCGAGTGGTGCAACGTCGACCGACACCCGCAGCGTCGACTTCTTCGCCTCGGTGAAGATCACGCCCTTCACGGGCGGGACGTCCCCGTAGTCGCGGCCCCAGGCCACCGTGACGTGGCGGTCCGACGCCCACTGGTCGTTCGTCGGATCGAACGCGAGCCACTGATCCGACCCCGGGATCCACGCGGCGACCCAGGCGTGCGACGCATCCGCTCCGACCATGCGCGGCTTGCCCGCCGGCGGCCGGGTGGCGAGGTAGCCGCTCACGTAGCGGGCCGCCATCCCGTGGCTGCGCAGGCACGCGAGGGCGAGGTGTGCGAAGTCCTGGCACACACCGGCGCGCTTCTCCAGGACATCGGCGACCGTGCTCGTGACCGTGGTCGCGGTCTTGTCGTAGTGGAAGTCGGTCTTGATGCGGTGCATCAGGTCGGTGACGGCCTCTCCGACGGGACGGCCGGGAGTGAGGGATGCCGCGGCGTACGCGCGGGCGGCATCCACGTGCCGTGCCTTCGGGGACTCCAGTGCGAAGTCGGTCGCCGCCCACGCCCCCCGCGAGATCGCGGGGTTCAGGAGCGGGCGCGCCCGCTCCCACGGCTCGAGGAGCGCGTCGGGGTCGTACTCGGTCGGGACGACGTCGACTTCGCTCAGGGCGTCGACCGTGAGGCGCACGTGCGGTTCGGTCACGTGGAAGTACGACACGACGTTGCCGTAGCAGTCGACGTCGTCCGTGAGATCGCTCGGCACGGGGTCGATCGAGATCTCGCGGGACGTGACCTGCTGCCACCGCAGCTCGCGCGGACGGCAGTGCGCGATGCCGAAGCTGCTGCTCACGTCGTCGTCGTACGAGTAGGTGGTGCGATGCGAGACGCGGTACTTCACGACTGCGCCTCCATGACTTCGGTCAGCGACAGCGCCGACAGCGACTGGGGCAGGGGCCCGGCCGCGAAGTGCAGCGCGACGATCGCGTCGCCGAGGCGGTGCAGCTGGGAGTGCGTGTCGGCCAGGAACTCCTCCAGACGCGGCCGGTGGCCGTCGGTGCGCGACGCGAGCGCCGCGATGTCGGCCGCTTCGAGCGTGTCCTCGAGGTGCTCGAGCAGTCGCTCGGGTCGCGTAGACCCGGTCGAGGCGGAGAGCTTGGACAGGTGGAAGCGCAGACGCTCGAGCGAGAACGCGATCGAGCGGGGGTTGTCGGGGTCGGCGAGCAGGAGTTCGAGCACATCGGCGACGCGCACGTTCCCACGGAACCGCCGACGGTGCGTGACCGAGCTCTCCGCTGCCATGAGGACCCCGCCCAGCACCGCGCGCTCGACACCCGCTCCGAGCGACACCGTCGCCGTGGCGGCGAGCAGCGTGCACACCTGCAGCGAGCGCTCGAGATAGCGACCGGCCTCGATCGCGTGCCAGCCGTCGTCGCGCATCATGTTGGCGGTGACACCCTGCAGCGACAGGATGCCGCCCAGCATGCGGCTGGCCGACTCGGCGATCTGCGGACGGCTCGAGCCGCGCAGCGCCTTCATCGCGCGATCCGTGCTGCCGAACGCGCGCCAGATGTCGACGGACAGCTGGTCGCGCACCCCCTCGAGCGCATCGCGCAGTCGCGCGAGCGAGTGCGCGGCCGACCCGGGCCGGTCGGCGTCGAGGAGCAGGGAGCGCTGCTCGAGCTCGGGATCGAGCCATCGCGTGCCGCACAGTCTCTGCAGCACGCCGAGGAGGGAGCCGAGCGCCGCACCGCCCTGTGTGACCGAGCTGTAGTCGAGCTGCTCGGCGTACGCGCTCGAGGTGATGACGAGTCGGACGAGGTCTTCCGCGCGCTCGGTGTAGCGCCCCGACCAGAACATGTCCTCGACCGCGCGCGGCGAGAGCACCGGCACGGCGCGCGCGAGAGGCAGCGGAGCGACCTCGACGATGCCCTGGTCGGGATCTCCGGGCGCGGCTTTGAGCACCCAGACGTCCTTCGTGTGCGGCGCCGGCTTGCGGTCGTCCACGAGCGTCGCGAGCCCCCCGACAAGGGGCCGGTAGATCGCACCGTCACGGACGGTGAACGCCCGCAGGACGAGCGGATGCGGGTTCGCCCGGCCCAGGCTGCGGCCGGTGTCGCCCCACGCGGGAGCCTGCGAGAGCGGCATCCGCTCCTGTCCGACGAACAGGTGGGGGCTCGAGCGGATCCGATCGCGCAGCTGCGCGGGACGGAGGTCCGCGAGGTCGGCGGCCCGCCCGTCGATGCGGCGCACGATGATCGACGCCGGGTCGCGGTCGATCTCGGCGAGCACGGCCGCGAGCTGCTCGGGGTCCCCGCACCAGCGGGTCGACACCGAGGGCAGTCGCAGCTGCTCGCCGAGCAGCCGCTCGCAGACGGCGGGCATGAACGGCATGAGCCCCGGGTTCTCGAGCACGCCGGCCCCCAACCCGTTCACGAGGCGCACGTGACCGCGCCGGACGACCTCGGTGAGTCCGGCGACGCCGAGCTGCGAGCCCGCACGCAGTTCGAGCGGGTCGCACCACTCGGCATCCACTCGACGGAGGATCACGTCGACGCGCTCGTGCGGAGCGTGCTGCGGGTAGCCGCTGGGTTTCATCCACACCCAGCCGTCCTGCACGACGAGGTCCTCGCCCTGCACGAGCGGGAAGCCGAGGATGTTCGCGATGAAGGCCTGGTCGTACGCGGTCTCGGAGTGGGTGCCCGGCGACAGGACGACCACGCGCGGATCGGCGACCTCGGCCGGCGCCGCCTGCAGCAGCGCCGCGCGCAGGGCCGAGAAGTACGGCTCCATGCGGTGCAGTCCCGCCTCTTCGTAGAGCTCGGGCAGCACACGCGACAGAACGCGCCGGTTCTCCATGGCGTATCCGAGCCCCGACGGCGCCTGGACGCGGTCGGTGAGCACGCGCCACTCCCCGGCGGCGTCCCGACCGAGATCCGTGCTCGACAGGATCAGCGGGTGCGGGTCGAACCCGCGCGGTCGGGCGATCGGACGCGCATACCCGGAGTGGCCGAAGACCACGGCGGCGGGGATCACGCCGTCGGCGAGCAGTCGCTGCTCGCCGTAGATGTCGGCCAGGAGCGCGTTGAGGAGCTCGGTGCGCTGCGCGAGCCCGACTTCCAGGCGCGCCCAGGTGGCGGCATCCAGCACGAGGGGCATCGGGTCGAGTTCCCACGGCTGCGATCCGGACTCGGGGTTGCCGTAGGTCGCGCCGTCGTCGGCGAGGAGCGTCGCGATCTCGCCGTCGATGCGCCCGAGCTCGGCCGGGGTGAGGTCGACCGCGATCGAGGCCATGCCCTTCCAGGCCGGGCGCAGCGCGCCGTCCGGCCCCACGACCTCATCGAACCGACCGCCCGACCCGGGGGACAGGGCCAGGGTGGGCTGCGCGATCGCGGCCGCGTAGTCGCGGAGCAGGCTCATCGGGACCGCCTCATTCGAACGGCACCCGTCGCAGGTCGAGCGTGTGCGGGTAGTCGGGGCTCGACGCGCGGTGCGCCTTCTCGCGCAGTGCCGCGACGTCGAGCCGACCGGCGGTGTGACCGTGCGGTGCGAAGCGGCTCGCGCGCCGGGCCTCGGCCTCGTTCGAGTTGATCGGCGGCCGGTCGTAGGAACGCCCGCCGGGGTGCACGACGTGGTAGGTGGCGCCGCCCACGCTCACCCCCGACGCGATGTCGACCACGTCGAACACGAGCGGCGCGTGCACGGGGATCGACGGATGCAGCGCCGACCAGGGCTGCCAGGCGCGGTAGCGCACACCCGCGTAGTACTCGCCGGCGCGACCGGTCGACGTCAGTGGCACGGGAACACTCTGGCACGTCACGAGGTGCACGCGCGGATCGAGACCGGTCACCTTGACCTGGATGCGCTCCACGGACGAATCCACGTACCGCGACGTGCCCCCTTCGGCGACCTCCTCACCCAGGACGTTCCACGGCTCGATCGCCTGCCGCAGCTCGAGCTCGACGCCGTTACCCAGGCGCGTCACCCCGATGCGGGGGAAGCGGAACTCGGTGAACGCCTCGAACCACTCCGCCTCGAACGCGATGCCGTGCTCGCGGAGGTCGGCGACGACCTCGCCGATGTCGGCGATCGCGCCTTCGGGCAGCAGGAAGTCCTCGTGCAGACGCGTGCCCCAGCGGACGAGCGGCGCGCGGTACGGCTTCTCCCAGAACATCGCGACGAGGCTCCGCACGAGGAGCGCCTGCACGAGCGCGAGGCGGGCGTGCGGCGGCATCTCGAAGCCGCGCAGTTCGAGGATGCCGAGCCGGCCGCGACTGGAGTCGGGGCTGTAGAGCTTGTCGATGCAGAACTCGGCACGGTGCGTGTTCCCGGTGAGGTCGGTCAGCAGGTGCCGCAGCGCACGGTCGACGAGCCACGGCGAGGCCTCCTCGTCGCTGTCGCGGACCGTCTCGGTCAGCCGGCGGATCTCCTGCAGCGCGATCTCCATCTCGTAGACCGCTTCGGGCCGGCCCTCGTCGAAGCGGGGCGCCTGGCTCGTCGGTCCGATGAAACGCCCCGAGAACAGGTACGACAGGCTCGGATGCCGCTGCCAGTACGTGATCAGGCTCGCGAGGAGATCCGGCCGGCGCAGCAGCGGGGAATCGATCGGCTGAGCGCCGCCGAGCGTGATGTGGTTGCCGCCGCCGGTGCCGGTGTGCAGACCGTCGAGGTCGAACTTCTCCGTCGCGAGCCGGCTCTGCCGCGCCTCCTCGTACAGCGTGACCGTGAGGTCGCGCAGGTCCGTCCACGACGACGTGGGCTGCACATTCACCTCGATCACCCCGGGGTCGGGGGTGACGATGAGCTGCGTGAGGCGCGCGTCCGGTGGCGGGCCGTATCCCTCGATCACGAGCCGGCAGCGCGTGAGCCGGGCCGCCTCCTCGACGACGTGCAGCAGATCCGCGTAGGACTCGAGCGTGATCGTCGGCGGGAGGAACACGTGCACGTGCCCGTCGCGCGCCTCGAACGTGATCGCCGTGGTGCGCGCGTCCTCGGGATCCACGACGGTGACCCTCGGGATGCCGGGCGTGAGGGGCGGCCCCGCCTCGAGGTAGGACGGTTCGCCCGGGTGCTCGGGATCCTTCCACGAGACGGCGTCCAGCGGCAGGCGCAGACCCACGGCGCTGGACCCGGGGATGAGCACGAGCCGACCGCGGCGGAAGCTCCAGGCGGGGCTCGTCCACTCCCCTTCGGTCGTGAGGGGCAGCACCCAGCCGGTTTCGGTCGTGACGGTGCGGTCGAGCGCGGTGACGTGGTCGAGCGCGGCGTCGGGATCGGCGGCCGCGCGGTCGAGGGCGGTCTCATCGACGTCGGGACGCGGTCCTTCGGGCGCGCGGACCTCCGCGGCGATCTCGGCGAACGGGTCCTCGTAGGCCGCCAGAAGGCGTCGATCCGGGATGCCGAGCAGCGCCGTCACCGCGCGGCCGAGAGCTTCGGCGTTCGAGCGCGCGTCGGGGTCGGCATCCGCCCCCCACGGATCGGCGAGCAGCGACGGATCGCGCCAGAGGGGCTCGCCGTCGGTGCGCCACTGCAGCGCGATGTTCCACCGCGGCAGCTCTTCGCCGGGATACCACTTGCCCTGACCTCGATGGACGACGCCGCCGAGCGCGTACGTCGCGCGCAGGCGCTCGGCGAGGACACCCGCGAGTTCGCGCTTGTGCGGGCCGTCGGCATCCGTCTTCCATTCCGGAAGGGTCTCGCCGTCCTCGCCCGCGCTGTCGAGCGCGACGAACGTCGGCTCTCCCCCCATCGTGAGGCGGACATCCCCCGCGACGAGCCGCTCGTCGACCGCGGCGCCGAGCGCGTCGATCCGGGCCCACTGGTCGTCGGTGTAGGGCTTGGTCGTGCGGGGATCCTCGTGGATGCGCACCACGTCGTTGCGGAACTCGAACGAGACCTCGACGGGCTCGGTCGCGCCCTCGATCGGCGCGGCGCTCGAGGGGTGCGGCGTCGCGCTCAGAGGGATGTGCCCCTCGCCGGCGAACAGCGCACTCGTCGGGTCCATCCCCACCCAGCCGGCGCCGGGGATGTACACCTCGGTCCACGCGTGCAGGTCCGTGAAGTCGACGTCCGTGCCGCTCGGCCCGTCCAGGGCCTTCTGGTCGGCGGCGAGCTGCACGAGATAGCCCGAGACGAAGCGGGCCGCGAGCCCGTACTTGCGCAGCAGGCTCACGAGCAGCCACGCGCTGTCACGGCAGCTGCCGATCGCACGACTCAGCGTCTCGTCGGGCGTCTGCACGCCCGGCTCCATCCGCACGTCGTACGCGACGTCGCGGTGCACCGCCGAGTTCAGCCCCGCGAGGAACTGCACGGTGGGCATCCCCCCGTCGGGCAGGGCGGGCAGGGACTCCTTCCAGATTCCGGCCTGCTCGCTGTCGTCGACGGGACGCAGGTACGGCGCGAGATCGGCTTTCAGGCTCGGCTCGTACTCGAACGGGAAGCGCTCGGCGTACTCCTCGATGAAGAAGTCGAAGGGGTTGATCACCATGAGGTCGGCGACGAGGCTCACGGTGATCGAGAGGTGGTCGATCTTCTCGGGGAACACCAGCCGCGCGACCCAGTTGCCGAACGGATCCTGCTGCCAGTTCAGGAAGTGGTTCGCCGGGCTCACGTCGAGCGAATACGCCTCGATGGGTGTGCGGGAGTGCGGAGCCGGCCGCAGGCGCACCACGTGGGGCGTGACCTTCACCGGCCGGGCGAACGTGTACCCGGTGAAGTGCGTGAGCGAGACCTTTGTGGACATCCCCACAGTGTCCCCGATATTCGTTGCGCGCGCGTTTCGTGTGTCACGCCCGCGTCCCGTCCTGCAACCTCCTGACCGCGAGACTGCAACCGGGCGCCGAGACGTAGGGGAATCCCCTAAGTCTCGGCGTGCCGGTGCAGTCTCGCGGAGAGGGAGACCTGGGGCGCGGGCGGGTCAGCCCAGGAGCTCGGGGCGCTGCCAGTCGGCGCCGTGCACGTGCTGGTCGAGGAACGCGAACACCGTCTGGTACCAGACCACCGCGTGCTGCGGCTTCAGCACCCAGTGGTTCTCGTCCGGGTAGAACAGGAACCGGTGCACGGTCGAGCCGTCCGGCTCGGGGTGGTGTTCGGCGAGCTCCGACCACAGGCGCAGGCTCTCGCCGATCGGCACGCGGTAGTCCCGATCGCCGTGGATCACGAGCATCGGCGTGCGGATCTGCTCGACGAAGCGGTGCGGAGAGTGCTCGAGCATCGCCTCAGGCGTGAAGATGCGCTGCCAGTAGTCCGAGCTGTCGGTCGTGCCGCTGAACTGGTCGAGCGCCCACAGGCTCGCGTGCGTCACGATCGCGCGGAACCGGTCGGTGTGCCCGGCGACCCAGTTCGCCATGTAGCCGCCGAACGATCCGCCCATCGCCGCGGTCTTGGACTCGTCGATGTCGGGGCGCGCGACGGCGGCATCCGTGATCGCCATGAGGTCGGTGTAGGGCTTGCCGCCCCAGCTGTTCCAGCCGCGCGCGATGAACTCCAGCCCGTAGCCGGTCGACAGCGCCGGATCGGGCAGCAGAACCGCGTACCCGCGGGCGACCGCGAGCAGCGGCGCCCAGCGCCAGCTCCACGCGTTCCAGCTGTTGAGAGGGCCGCCGTGGATCCACAGCAGGAGCGGCGCGGGCGCCGCATCCGACGCGCCCTCCGGCAGCAGCATCCAGCCGCGGACGCGCGCGCCGTCCTCGGCGGTCGTCTCGACCTCGGTTATCGTCCCGGGCGCCGCGGGCGTCGGCGCGGGCGTCGCGAGCACGGTGACCGCGCCGTCCGCCGCGATGCGGACGGGATGCGGCGGCGTGACCCAGTTCGACCGCAGCGCGACGAGCTCTCCCGACGAGCTGTCCACCGCGACGTGCGTGTACGTGAAGTCGTCGTGCGTGAGCTGCGCGGCGCCGGACCCGTCGAGCGGGATCCGGTACACCGGCCCCCGGCCGTCGGAGTCGGCGGTCGCGATGAGCGCAGCGTCGTCCGCGGCGAACGCGACACCCGAGGCCCACCGGTCCCAGTCCGGGGCGAGGCGACGCGGGTCGGATCCGTCGACGCCCGCGACCCACAGCTCCAGATCGCTCGGGCCTGCGGGTGAGCTGCGCTCGGTGCGCAGGTAGGCGACGAGCGCGCCGTCGTGGCTGATGACCGGCGCCTCGAAGTCGACGTCGGCCTCGTCGAACAGGGTCGTCTGCTCTCCCGTCGCGACGTCGATCGCGACGAGCGCGTAGCGGCCGCCGCGTGTCTCGGCCACGCGGCGGGACACGATCAGGATGCCGCCGTCGGGCGTCAGCGCCGCACCGGCGGTGTCGGCCGACCGGCCGGGGCGCGGTGTGAGATCGAGGGGCCGGGGCAGGGTCGCCGGGTACGGCTCCCCCGCTTCGCCGCCCTCGCTGACATCCTCGTCGGGCGCGCGTTCGTCGGATTCACTCGCGACCGCATCGATCGTGTCGGCCAGAGCACCGAGGTCGAGCGCGAGCAGGTGGGGCTCCGCGGGACCGAGGTCGTGATCCCAGAAGCGCACCGGGTAGCTCTCGTGCAGGATCGCCGAGACCTTCTTCTTCTTGCGCAGCGCCCGCAGGCGCGCGTCGCCCTCGAGCGACTCGGCGCCCGGCAGCAGCTCCGCCGCGACGACGACGCGCTCGGATGCCGCAGCCACGGCCGCGATCTCCGCCACGCCTCCGGCCAGCCGCGTGACGGGGCGGGCCTCACCGCCCGTGGCGGGCAGCAGCCACAGCTGGCTGGAGTCGGCATCGTCGTCGGCCGCGGCATCCGGCCGCGCCGAGACGAAGAGGACGTCGCCGTCGGCCGTGAACGCGGCGCCCGCCTCGCCCTTCGCCGACCGCGTGAGACGCGTGGGCACGCCGGATCCGTCCGTCGGGATGCTCCACAGGGAGCGCTCGTAGGCGGTGCCGTCCTTCTTGAGCGTCGCGACGGTCAGCACCGCGCGTGCGCCGTCCGGTGACAGGGCGAGGGCTTCGACCCGGGGAAGTGCGATGTAGTCGTCGAGCTGGGAGAAGGGGGATGCAGCCATGCGCTCCACGCTAACCCGGGCTCCGACACCACGCGCCACGCGGGGGGGTCTGGAAATCGCGGACGTCCGGCCCTAGGGTCCATACGAGACCTCGACGGCAACGACGCCGTCGAGCCGAGAAGAGGAGCGTCATGTCGTTCACAGCTCGTAGGGCCGGGGCCGTCATCGCGGCCGGTGCCCTGGTGGCCACCGTGGGATTGGCAACACCCGCGTTCGCCGCGCCGAACAACAATTCGGTGAAGAAGCTCACCAAAGCCGTCACGCTCGAGGGGGTGATGAACCATCTCGAGGCCTTCCAGGAGATCGCGGACGCCAACGGCGGTGACCGCGCCGCGGGCCGGCCCGGGTACAGCGCATCGGTCGACTACGTCGTCGAGCAGCTGGAAGCGGCGGGATACACACCCGAAGTGCAGGAGTTCGACTTCGACTACTTCGACGAGAACTCCGAGCTGATCCGCATCAGCCCTCTCCCCACGGCGTTCGTGGAAGGACAGGACTTCCTGCGCAACCAGTTCGACAGCGGCGTTCCGGAGGGCACCGCGACCGGGACACTCGTGCCCGTCGACGTGAACATCCCCGCCGGTGCGCTCCAGCCCAACAGCAACTCGAGCGGATGCGACGCTGCCGACTTCGCCGGGTTCCCGGCCGGCGCGATCGCGCTCATGCAGCGGGGCACGTGCGGCTTCGCCGTCAAGGCCCTGAACGCCCAACTGGCCGGCGCCGCAGGCGCGATCATCATGAACGAGGGTCAGCCCGGACGTGACGGACTCATCGGCATGATCGGTGACGCGACGGGCCTGACGATCCCCGTCGTCGCGGCCACCTCGGCCACGGGTGAGAATCTCTACTCGACTCCCGGCGCGACCGTCACCGTGACGGTGTCGTACGAAACCGAGGTGCGCACGTCGTACAACGTGTTCGCCGAGACCAAGAGCGGCAACGACGCCAACACCGTCATGGCCGGCTCCCACCTCGACAGCGTGCAGGACGGCGCGGGCATCAACGACAACGGCTCGGGCAGCGCAGCGCTGCTCGAGACCGCGATCCAGATGAAGAAGACCAAGCCGAACAACACGGTGCGCTTCGCCTGGTGGGGCGCCGAGGAGGAGGGCCTGCTCGGATCGGAGTACTACGTCGAGAACCTGAGCGACGAAGCGGCCGCCGACATCGCGCTGTACCTCAACTTCGACATGATCGCCTCGCCGAACTACTTCATGGGCGTCTACGACGGCGACAACTCGGGCGGAACCGCGGCCCCCGGATTCATCCCTGAGGGCTCAGCCGCGATCGAGGACATGTTCGAGGGCTTCTACGACAGCGTCGGACAGCCCTACCAGGACACCGACTTCTCGGGACGTTCGGACTACGGTCCGTTCGTCGCGATCGGCATCCCGGCGGGTGGCCTGTTCACAGGCGCCGAGGGCGTGAAGACCGCGGACGAGGCCGCGCTCTACGGCGGGGTCGCCGGTGCCGCGTACGACCCGTGCTACCACGCGCCGTGCGACAACCTCACGGGCGAAGGACAGGACGAGGCGCTCTACGACGCGCTCGCCCAGGACTACGACCTCGTGGGCAACATCAACACGCAGGCGCTCGACATCAACGCCGACGCGGTCGCCGCTTCGATCATCACGTTCGCGTTCGACACGTCGACCGTGAACGACGTGCGGGCACCGGGCAAGTCGCACGGTGCGGGCAAGAGCGCGCAGGCGCACTCGCACTCCCACGCCGAGGCCGTCTCGCAGTAGCCTCCGGCACGACGAAAGGCCCGGTCATGCGACCGGGCCTTTCGCGTGGGTGCTCAGCGCGTCTCGGCCAGACGCGGCGTCTCGGCATCCGCCACCGTGAGCGGGGCGCCGTGGGCGGCATCCGTCGTCGTGAGCGCGTCCGCCGCGGCGAGGGCCGCCATGACGTCGTCCGTCAGATCGTCGACGTGCTCGAGTCCGATCGAGAGGCGCACGATGCCGGCGCCCGGCTTCGCGTGCCCGGCGACGGGTCGATGCGTCAGGGACGCGGGATGCTGCACGAGCGAGTCGATGCCGCCGAGCGAGACGGCGTGCGTGATGAGCGTGCACGACTCGGTGAACCGGGCCGCCGCGTCGTAGCCTCCCGCGAGCTCGACCGCGATGATCGAGCCCGGACCGTCGAGCTGGCGGCCGAGCAGACCGCGGGGGTCCTGACCGGGGAGGCCCGGGTAGAAGACCCGCGCGACCGCGTGGTGGGCGCTCATGCGCTCCGCGAGGATCTGCGCGGTCTGCTGCTGGGCGCGCACGCGCAGCGGGAGCGTACGCAAACCGCGGTGGAGCAGGTAGGCCGCCATGGGGTGCAGCAGGCCGCCTGTGAGCGCGCGCACCTGACGCAGGCGCTGCACCCACGCGGTGTTCGTCGCCACGACGCCGCCCATGACGTCGCCGTGCCCGCCGAGGTACTTCGTCGCGCTGTGCAGGACGAGCGCGGCACCGTGACGGGCCGGCTGCTGCAGAACCGGCGTCGCGAACGTGTTGTCGACGAGGACCGGCACCTCACCCGCGGCCGCGACGACCTCGGCGAGATCGAGGAGCTCCAGCGTCGGGTTGGCCGGGGTCTCGACGATCACGAGACCGGTGTCCGGGCGGATCGCCGCGGCGATGCCGTCGGCCGTGGCCCACGTCACCGTCGTGCCGAGCAGACCGTTCTCGAGCACGTGATCCGTGCCGCCGTAGAGCGGACGGACGGCGACCACGTGGGGCGTTCCGGCGGCGACCGCGGCGATGAGGCACGCCGACAGTGCGGCCATGCCGCTCGCGAACGCGACGGCACCCTCGGTGCACTCGAGGTCGGCGAGCGCGTCCTCGAACCGCGCGACTCCCGGCTGCCAGAGCCGCTGGTAGACCGCGCTGCGGTCGGGGCCGAGGTCGTGCCCCGTCGCGAGCTCTTCGTACGCGAGGCCGCCGGTGTCGACGTCGGGCAGCGGGAAGGTCGTGGAGAAGTCGATCGACGGGACGTGGGATCCGCTCTCGCGGACGCCCTCCATCCCGGCGTGAACGGCGCGGGTCTCGAACCGGTGGTGCGTGGTGTCCATCCTTCGAGAACAGCAGAAACTTGCCGCTTCGGCAACAGACCCTGCAGGATGCCGCGCCGTGAGTATCGTGGATCGAAGAACCTTCAACCCGCGTGCCGCAGAGGAGCCCCCATGGCGAAGATCGTTGATCTCGATCGGACCGACCGCGCGCTCCTGCGCGCCCTCACCGCGAACGCGCGCGCGTCGGGCGCCTCCCTCGCCTCCACCCTCGGGATCGCGGAGTCGACCGTCTCCCTCCGGCTGCGCCGCCTGCAGACCAGCGGCGTCATCCGCCGCTACCGCGTGGACCTCGACCCGCTCGCACTCGGCGCGACGGTACAGGCCCTCATCGCGATCCGGCTCGTCAAGCACGCGCGCGAGGAGATCGAGGCCTTCCGTCGGGCGGCACCGAGCCTGCCGGGCGTGATCAGTCTCTTCCACATGGCGGGCGCCGACGACTTCCTGCTGCACGTCATCGCGCGCGACGCCGGCGAACTCCGCGAGTTCGTGCTGGCACATCTCACCGGGCATCCCGCCGTCGCCCACACCGAGACCAACCTGATCTTCGAGCACGCCGACGGGGACGGCTGGGAGCAGCTGATCCGGTAGCCGTGCTCGGGGGCGCGGGACGGGGGTGTGGGGCGGACGCCCCGGAGGCCTCGGCCTGAGCGCGTACGCCGCGGAGGCGATGCGCAGGACGGAGGATCAGAACCCCTGATCCGATCCTCCGGGTTGCACATCTCCTCCGCTCCGCGCGCAGGGGACCGGGTCGGGCCGACGCACGCGCACGCGTACGACGGGGCGCACGCGCGCACCGACGCCACACGACCCGGGGATGCCGTCAGGCCGCGCGGATCGATCCCGCGGGGGCCCCGAGCAGGATCTCGGCGGCGCGCGACATCTTCTCGACGTAGCCCTCCCCCTCGACGCCGCGGGCGAGGGACTGCGCGTTCAGTCCGTCGATCATGCCGAGCAGCTGCCAGGCGGCATCCGTCGCGTTCGTCGTCGCGAACTCGCCCGACGCGCGACCGCGCTCGATCACCGCCGAGACCAGGCGGTGCCATGCGTCCATCTGCTCGCGCACGGCGACCGCGAGCCCCGGGTTGCGCCGCCCGATCGCCCAGGCCTCGACCCACACGACGGTGAGGTCTTCGCGGCTGCCGTCGAGGAGAGTGCCGATCAGCGCGCCCATGCGCGTGGATGCCGACGCGTGCGGCACCAGAAGCGACTCGACGTCGTCGATCTCGGCGTGGACGAGATCGCTGTACACGCGCGCGACGAGGTCGTCCATCGACGGGTGATAGTGGGCGATCAGACCGGACGCCACCCCCGCGCGGTCCGCGACGGCGCGGAGCGTCAGGGCGCTGAGACCCTGTTCACGCGCAAGCGACGTGGCCGCGTCGAGGATCTCGGCGGAGCGCTGCGCGGGGGACTTGCGCGTGCGGGGCTTGATCGAAGTGCTTGACATCTCTCCGCCAGTGTAGGTACCTTCGGCTTTATTGATCGCATGATCAATACTACACCAGGAGAAGGCGGATGACGTGAACCTCACCGCGGAACACCCCACACGCACCCCCGCAGGTGCCGTGACCGGCGACGTGGCCGGCCACATCGAAACGCGCGGCATCGACCAGATCCCGTCCGCGGAGCGCCACGGACGCCCCCGCTCGCTCTTCGGCATCTGGGCGGCGGCCAACGTGCTCTACCTGAACTTCGTGTTCGGCGGGCTGCTGATCCTCTTCGGCCTCGGGCTCTGGGAGGCGCTGCTCATCTGCGTGCTCGGCAACCTGTGGTGGTTCGTGATCGGCTGGATCGCCACGAGCGGACCCGCATCGGGCACCCCGAGCGTCATGATCATGCGCGCGATGTTCGGCGTGCGCGGCAACGCGCTGTTCGGCTCGGGTCTCGGCGTCCTGATCGGCCTCTTCTACATCGTGCTGAACGTCGCGTTCGCGACCCTCGCGACCGAGGCGCTGCTGGCGAGCGTCGGGGTGATCCTGCCCGACGGCCTCGGCATCCTCGTGCTGGTGATCGTGTCGGCGCTCAGCCTCGTCGTCAGCGTGTTCGGGCATGCGACGATCGAGAAGCTCAGCGGCTATCTCGCGATCGCCGTGGGTGCGTGCTTCGCCGTCGTCGCGATCTTCGTCTTCGCGGCCGCCGACTGGTCGTACACCCCCGCGTCGCTGCCGCTCGGAGACCACGTCGCCGTGCTCCTGCTCGGACTGACCGTCGTCGCCTCGGGCCCCCTCTCGTGGGGCACGAGCGCCGACTACTCGCGGTACCTTCCGGCCACGACTCTGCGGCGCAGCGTCGTGATGTGGACCGCACTCGGCGGTTTCGTCCCCTCGGTGCTGCTCGCCGCCCTCGGGGCGATCGCGGGCACGTCGATCGACATGACCGACCCGCAGACCGCGATCGCCGAGATCATCCCGGGCTGGCTGTATCCGGTGTTCCTGCTCGCGATCATCGCGGGCACGATCGCCAACAACGTGCTGTGCGCGTACTCGACGGGCCTGTACGCGCAGGCGTTCGCCCCACGCATCCGCCGCTCGGTCTCGGTCATGATCGTCGGCGTCGCGGCCGCACTGCTGGCCGCGTACCTGCTGTACGGCGCGCCCCGCTTCCTCGACACCCTCAGCTACGCGATCGAGATCGCCGTCGCCGTGATGGGCCCGCTCGTCGCGGTGTACGCGATCGACATCGTGCTGCGCCGCGGCCGGTACGACGGCCTCGCGCTCAACGACACGAGTCGGCGCAGCCCGTTCTGGTACACGGGCGGATGGTTCGTCCCGGGCACGGTCGCGATGGTCGTCGCGAGCACCGTCGCGGTGCTCATGGTGAACACCACGCTGTACACCGGGCCGATCTCGCTCGCGCTGAACGGCGCAGATGTGTCGTCCCTCGTGGGCCCGGCGCTGGCGGCAGGACTCTATGCACTGCTCTGGCGTACGACGCGGCCCTACCGCGACCCGGCCGCGCGGCCGGGGGCCGTGGATGCCGCGTCACTCGTGCCCGGCGGAGAAGACTCGCCGAGCGGAGGAGATCTGCCGAACGGAGGACCGAAACGGCCGCATCCGTCCTCCGTCGGGCCCATCTCCTCCGCTCGGCACACCCCGGACACTGAGAACGCCGGTGCGCCCGCGCACCCCACCGACCAAGATGAATACACCGCCGCGCCGCCCACCGCGACCGGCACGCCCGTGAGGAGCACCCGATGACCTGGACCATGCCCGCAGAGTTCGCCCCGCAGGAGCGGATCTGGATGGCCTTCCCCCGCGTGGGCAACACGCTCGGCGACGACCGGGCCTCGGGCGACGAGGCGCGGGACACGTGGGCGGCGGTCGCGAACGCCGCCGCCGGATTCGAGCCCGTGACGATGGTCGTCGACCCCTCGGCGCTCGACGAGGCCCGCGCGCGACTGTCGGGCGAGATCGAGATCGTCGAAGCGCCGCTCGACGACTACTGGATGCGCGACATCGGTCCGACGTTCGTGCTCGCCGACGACGGCTCCCTCGGCGCGGTCGACTGGACGTTCAACGGGTGGGGCGCGAACGCGTGGGCGACGTGGGAGCGCGATGACCGCATCGCGAGCGCCGTCGCCGGCCTCGCCGGCGCGACGCACCTCCCCTCGCCGCTCGTGAACGAGGGCGGCGGCATCCACGTCGACGGTGAGGGCACGGTGCTGCTGACCGAGACGGTGCAGCTCGATCCGCGCCGCAACCCGTACGCGACGAAGCAGCGCGTCGAGTGGGAGCTGCAGCGCACGATCGGCGCGACGAGCTTCATCTGGCTCCCCCGCGGACTCACCCGCGACTACGAGTCGGCGGGCACGCGCGGACACGTCGACATGGTCGCGACCTTCGCCGAACCCGGGCGCGTGCTGCTGCACTGGCAGGACGACCCGTCGCACCCCGACTACGCGGTCGTGCGACAGATCCGCGCCGTGCTCGAGAAGGCGACGGATGCCGCGGGCCGCCGCCTCGAGATCGTGGAGCTCCCCGCACCGGCGACGCTGGAGGACGAGGACGGCTTCGTGGACTGGAACTACGCGAACCACCTCGTCGTCAACGGCGGCGTGATCGCGTGCGGCTACGGCGAGCCCGAGGCGGACGCGCGCGCTGCGGCGATCCTCGGCGAGGCCTACGGCCGCGACGTCGTGACGATCGACGCCCGGCCGATCCTGCAGCGCGGAGGCGGCATCCACTGCATCACCCAGCAGCAGCCGAAGGCGGGCGCACGATGAGCTCGCCGATCGACGTCGTCGAGGCCTCCATCGCCGACCTGCGCGCCGCGCTGGAGTCGGGGGCGACGACGAGCGTCGCGCTCGTGGAGGCCTACCTCGCCCGCATCGACGCGTACGACCGCAGCGGCATCCGGCTCAACGCGCTCGTCGAGCTGAATCCGGACGCCCTCGCCGAGGCTGAGGCGTCCGACCGCCGGCGGCGCGCAGGCGCGACGCTCGGCCCCCTCGACGGCATCCCGTACACGGCGAAGGACAGCTACATGGTGCGCGGCATGACCGTCGCGTCCGGCTCCCCCGCGTTCGCCGACCTCGTCGCGCGGCGCGACGCGTTCTCGATCGAGCGCCTGCGCGAGGCGGGATGCGTGTTCATCGGGCTCACGAACATGCCCCCGATGGCCAACGGCGGCATGCAGCGCGGGCTCTACGGTCGCGCCGAGAGCCCGTACAACGCCGACTATCTGACCTCGGCCTTCGGGTCGGGTTCGTCGAACGGTTCGGGCACCGCGACCGCGGCATCCTTCGCGGCGTTCGGCCTCGGCGAGGAGACCTGGTCGTCGGGCCGCGCACCCGCGTCGAACAACGCACTGTGTGCCTACACACCGTCGCGCGGCGTGATCTCGGTGCGCGGCAACTGGCCGCTCGTGCCGACGATGGACGTCGTCGTTCCGCACACCCGGACGATGGCCGATCTGCTCGAGGTGCTCGACATCATGGTCGCCGACGACACCGACACCCGCGGCGACTTCTGGCGCACGCAGCCCTGGGTGCCGATCCCGCGGTCGTCCGAGGTGCGGCCGGCGTCCTACCCCGCGCTGGCCGAGGGAGCATCGGCTGCGCTGGCGGGCAAGAGGTTCGGCATCCCGTCGATGTACCTCGGCGAGGATCCGGATGCCGGCACCGGGCCCGGCATCGGAGCCTCGACGGGTCAGCGCATCGAGCCCCGCGCGTCGGTGCTCGAGCTGTGGGCGCAGGCGAAGGCCGACCTCGAGGCGGCCGGGGCGGAGGTGGTCGTCGTCGACTTCCCCGTCGTGAGCAACTACGAGGCCGACAGGGCGGGCGCGCCCTCGGTCTTCGACCGCGGCATCGTGCCGGCGGATTACTTCGACGTCGAGATCTGGGACATGTCGATGTGGTCGTGGCACGACTTCCTCGCCGCGAACGGGCAGCCGGGACTCTCCTCGCTCGCCGAGGTCGACGGTCCGAAGATCTTCCCGCATCCCGAGGGTGCGCTGCCGGATCGGTATGGGAGCTTCGACATCGACATCTCGGAGTACGTCACGCGCGCGCGGGCGAACGGCATGACCGACCCACTGAATGGGGGTCGCGCGGAGCTGATCCGCGCGGGTCTGGAGGGGCTCGAGCGCACGCGCCGCATCGACCTCGAGGAGTGGATGCAGCGCCTCGACCTCGACGCGGTCGTCTTTCCCGCGGTCGCCGACGTCGGACCCGCCGACGCCGACGTGAACGAGGAGTCCGCCGTCGCCGCCTGGCGCAACGGGGTCTGGGTCGCCAACGGCAACCTCGCGATCCGCCATCTCGGCATCCCGACCGTGACCGTGCCGATGGGCACGATGGCCGACATCGGGATGCCGGTCGGCCTCACGTTCGCCGGCCCGGCGTACGCGGACTCCGACCTGCTGCGCTGGGCCGCGGGCTTCGAGTCGCTGCGCCCCCGCCGCACGTCTCCGCCACGCACCCCCGCGCTCTAGGCGCCGTCGCCTTTCGGAACTCGCGGCACGCGATGAGCTTCGCGGCACGGCGCGAACCGCGGGCCACGAGCGAAAGCACGTGCCGCGCCGGATGCCGCGCCGTGCGCGCCTCCAGACGCTCGCGGCGCGCTATGCGTCGCGCAGGAGCTGTTCGCGCACCTCGCGGCGGAGGACCTTGCCGATGAGCGAGCGGGGCAGCTCGTCGACCTGGAAGAACCGGCGCGGCACCTTGTACGCCGCGAGCTGCTTCTTGCAGTACGAGCGCAGCGCCTCGGGATCGAGCTCGGCGCCCTCGCGCAGCACGACGGCGGCGACGACTTCTTCGCCGCCCTTGCGCGGGAGCGCGACGACGGCCGCCTCGCGCACATCGGGATGCCCGTGCAGTGCGGCCTCGACCTCGGTCGGAGCGACGTTGAAGCCGCCCGTGATGATGATCTCCTTGAGCCGGTCGACCACGGTGACGAATCCGTCGGGCGACACGGTGACGATGTCACCGGTGCGCACCCAGCCGCCCGGCAGCAGCGCGTCCGCCGTCTCCGCGGGGCGCCGCCAGTAGCCCTGGAACACCTGAGGGCCGTGGATCAGGAGCTCGCCGGAGTCGCCGAGGGGGCGGTCGGAGTGCGGATCGGCGGGGTCGACGACGCGGATGTCGGTGCTCGGGAACGGCACGCCGACGGTGCCCGGACGCCGCGAGGGGCCGATCGGATTGCCGAGTGCGACGGGCGAGGTCTCGGTCATGCCGTACCCCTCGACGAGCAGTCCCCCGGTGACGTCCTCCCAGCGCGCGACGGTGTCGACCGGCAGGCTCATCGCCCCCGAGATCGCGAAGCGGACGCTCTTGAGGTCGACCGTTCCCTGCTCCGCCGCGCGGGCGAGCTGGTCGTAGATCGGCGGGACGGCGGGCAGGAAGGTCGGCGGCGACTTCTTCGCGGCATCCCTCACCAGGTTCACGTCGTACTTGGGGAACAGCACGAGCTTCACCCCGATGCTCATCGCGAACGTCAGGCACAGCGTCATCCCGTACGCGTGGAAGAGCGGGAGCACGCCGTAGAACGTCTCCTCGCCCTCGTGCAGTCCCGGCACCCACGCACGACCCTGCATCGCGTTGGCCCGGAGGTTGCGGTGCGTGAGGATCGCGCCCTTCGGCGTCCCGGTCGTGCCGCTGGTGTACTGCAGCAGCGCGATGTCGTCGAGGACGGGACGGGGATGCCGCTTCGGGAGGCGTCGACCGTCGACGAGCGTGCTCCAGGCGAGCACCTTCTTGGCCGCGGGCTTCGCGGTCAGCAGCGCGCGCGACTCGCGCGCCTTCGCGACGGGGAGCCGCAGCGCGAACCGCGTCGTCCACGGCATCGCCCCGGTGATGTCGACGCTCACGATGCGCTCGAGCTTGAGGTCGGAGGGGAAGCCGTCGAGCGTGTCGTAGACCTTGTCCCACGCGATGGCGAAGCGGGCCTGGTGGTCTTCGAACTGATGGCGCAGTTCGCGCGCGGTGTAGAGGGGGTTGTGCTCCACGACGATCGCGCCGAGACGCAGCACCGCGTAGAACGCGACGACGTGCTGCGGGCAGTTCGGCAGCACGATCGCCACACGGTCGCCGTGGCCCACACCGAGCCGGCGCAGCCCTTCGGCGGCACGCTCGATCTGCTCGCCCAGGTCTCGGTAGGTCGTCGTCGCGCCGAAGAACTCGAGCGCGGTCGCCGTGCCGTACCGCGCGATGCTCGCCTCGATCATGTCGGACAGCGTCTCAGTGACCTCGTCGATCGTCTCCGGCACCCCGGGTGCGTACGCGTTCAGCCAGGGGCGGTCGGCGTACGGGCTCTGCGACTCCATCCTGCGAGCCTGGCACATCCGGCTGTGCGGCGGTCGACTGCTCTGAAGTCTGGTAGCCGCACCGCCCCGACGGCATCACCCGCGGGATGCCGCGACCGTCAGCGCACGCTCGCGCGGAGGTTCTCGCCCGCTTCGCCGATCGCCGTGTCGGCCGCCCCTTCGCGTGCGACGGACGCCGTGTCGCCCTCCGTCGCCGCCGGACCGGCATCCGGTGTCCCCGCCCCCGCGCCAACACCCGCCCCCGCTTCGGCACCCGCCCCCGCTTCGGCGATGTCGAGCGAGGACGGCGCCGAGGCGTACGCCGCGGAGAGCTCGCGGTAGGGACGCGAGAGGAACGCGAGCAGCACGACGACGAGCAGCAGCAGACTCGCGATGACGAATACGAGTGCGATACCGCGGGCGTCGCCGTCGCCGAGCAGCCAGCCGAGGGACTGCTGCCCGTCGGTGGACTCCATGAACGGGATGAGCCAGAACTGCGCGATCGGGCCGACGATGAACGCCGAGATCGGCGCCGCGGCCGATTCGACGCTCGCGGCGAACCCGAACACGCGACCCTGCTTCTCGAACGGCACGACGCGCTGGATGATCGTCTGCTCGGATGCTTCGGCGATCGGCATGAGCGCCATGAAGACGAGGATGCCGAGGGCGTAGAGCCACCACCATTCGCGGATCACGAACCCGATGCCCAACAGCGCGATGCCGATGTTGACGAGCAGCATCGTCCGGAGCGGATTGCGGCCGAGCCCGAACCGGGCGACGACGAGCCCGCCGGCGATGAAGCCGATGCTCGTGATCCCGAGGATGACGCCCCACATCTCGACCGAGAACAGCGTGAGTCCGTAGGGGTCCATGAGCGCCATGAACACGCCGCCCACGAGGTTGTTGAACGTCGTGAAGAGGATGAGGGCAAGAAGGCCCGGGACGACCATGATCGCGGGGATGATGCCGCGGAAGTCGAGCTTGGCGGGCGCGGCACCCTCGACGTGGGCGACCCCCCGCTCGGGGATGCGGACGAACAGCAGGTGCAGCAGCGCCAGGGCGGTGGCGACGATCGCGATCACGACGGTCCAGCCCATGCCGAGGAGCCCGACCGAGAGGCCGGAGAACACGCTCGTGACCATGAACGCGATGCCGTGGACCGTGCCGACGAGCCCGTTCGCCCGGTCGCGGCGGTCAGCGGGGACGAGCAGGGTCACCGTCGTGGACAGGGCGATGTTGCGGAGGTTCTCGACCACGCCGCCGATGAGGATCACGCCGGCGAACACCCAGAACCACGGGCCGCCCCAGTCGACGAGCACGTCCTCGGGGAAGCTCAGGTAGAGCACGCCCGCGAGCAGGTACGTCAGGAGCGTGATCGAGCTCGAGAGGACCATGACGGCCTTCTTCTTCATGTGGTCGACGATCGCGCCGAACACGAAGCCGAGCACGGCGACGAGAAGCATGTACGAGCCGCCGATGATCGACGTCGCCAGCACCGACCGCGTCTCGAGGTACGCCCAGAACGTCAGTGCCCACCACAGATAGCTCGAGGTCACGTTCGCGACGGCGGTGTTGACGAGCACCTGATGGAAGCTGCGGACCGTGCGCGGGCCGGGCGGCTCCTGCCGCGCCTCCTGGTCGGGCGCGACGTGCCGTGTGGTCATGAGCGCCTCCGGGTGTCGCCGGGGTTGCGGATCGCCCGCGGATACAGTGGTGAGTGGACACCGTCCACATGCATGTTCACACCGTACACACCCGATCGAGGCGGTGCAATGATGAGCTCTCTCGCACGCTCATATCATCACGGAGACCTCCGACATGCACTCATCGCCGAGGCGTCGCGCCGAGCGCGCACGGGAGGACCGGGGGCGATCTCGCTGCGCGAGGTGACCCGGGCGGTCGGGGTCTCCCCCAACGCCGCCTACCGGCACTTCGCCGATCGCGACGACCTCGTGCGGGCGGCCGCGGCCGAGGCGCAGACCGCGCTGGCGACGGCGATCCTGACGCGCGTGCGGGCGGCATCCCCGGATCTCCCTCCCGCACTCGCGTCGATCGAGCGACTGCGACGCGTCGGCCTCGCCTACATCGATTTCGCGCGCAGCGAGCGCGGGTGGTTCGAGCTCGCGTTCCTGACGCAGGATCCGTCGCCGAGCGAGGCGATCGTGACGCTCGACGACGAGGTCGTCGCACCGTTCCGCCTGCTGCTGGACACCTTGGACCTCATGGTCGATACGGGCGCCCTGGATGCCGCGCGGCGGCCCCTCGCCGAGTGGACGTGCTGGTCGGCCGTGCACGGCTTCGCCGACATCACCGCGCACGGACCGCTGCAGTGGCAGCCCGACGACGTCGTCGACGCGCTGGCGGCCGCCGTGGTCGAGGCGACGATCACCGGCGTGCGCGGCACGGACCGGATGCCCGGCGACGCCGCGTGAGGGTACTCCTCACGTGAGCCGCGACCTCGTGTGACGGGCGGCCTCGTGTCGCGCGTCGGGCGGCGATAGCGTGGGTGGGTGACCGCTCCGATCGACCCCACGTCCACGTCCGCCTGGAACGAGCTGCGCGCCCACCGCGACTCCTTCACCCCCGATCTGCGCGGCTGGTTCGCCGCCGATCCGGGCCGCGTGGAGCGCCTGAGCCTTGCGCTCGGAGACCTGCATGTCGACCTTTCGAAGAATCTCGTCACCGACGAGATCGTCGCCTCTCTCGTGCGCCTGGCCGAGCAGACCGGCGTCGCCGAGCGCTACGCCGCGATGCTCGCCGGCGAGCACATCAACACCACGGAGGATCGCGCCGTCCTGCATACGGCGCTGCGCCGCCCGGCGGGCGCGTCACCGGCGCTCGTGGTGGACGGGCAGGACGTCGACCACGATGTGCACGAGGTGCTCGACGCGGTGTCGGCGTTCGCCGAGCGGGTGCGCTCGGGGCAGTGGCGCGGCATCACGGGCAAGAAGGTCACGCACGTCGTGAACATCGGCATCGGCGGGTCGGACCTGGGCCCCGTCATGATCTACGAAGCGCTCAAGCCGTACGCCGATGCCGGCATCCGTGGGGTGTTCGTCTCGAACATCGACCCGACCGATCTCGCCGAGAAGACCGCCGACCTCGACCCCGAGACGACGCTGTTCATCGTGGCGTCCAAGACGTTCACGACGCTCGAGACCCTCACGAACGCCCGCCTCGCCCGCAACTGGCTGTGGACGGGCCTGCAGGCGTCGGGCGCGATCGACGGCGGCGAGACGTCGCGCACGAACGCCGTGGCCCACCACTTCGTCGCGGTCTCGACCGCGCTCGACAAGGTCGCGGCATTCGGCATCGATCCGGCGAACGCGTTCGGATTCTGGGACTGGGTGGGCGGCCGCTACTCGGTCGACTCCGCGATCGGTCTGTCGCTCGCGATCACGCTCGGACCCGACGTGTTCCGCGACCTGCTCGCCGGGTTCCACGACGTCGACGAGCACGTGCGCACGACCCCGCTCGCGCAGAACGTGCCGGTGCTGATGGGGCTGCTCAACGTCTGGTACGTCAACTTCCTCGGGGCGCAGTCGCACGCGGTGCTCCCCTACGCGCAGCAGCTGAGCCGCTTCGCCGCGTACCTGCAGCAGCTCACGATGGAATCGAACGGCAAGTCCGTGCGGTGGGACGGCACCCCGGTGACGACCGACACCGGCGAGGTGTTCTGGGGCGAGCCCGGCACGAACGGGCAGCACGCGTTCTACCAGCTCATCCACCAGGGCACGCGACTCATCCCCGCGGACTTCATCGCCTTCGTGAACCCGGCGTACCCGCTCAAGGACGACGGACGCGACGTGCACGGCCTGTTCCTGGCGAACTTCCTCGCGCAGACCAAGGCCCTCGCGTTCGGCAAGACCGCGGAGGAAGTCGAGGCCGAGGGCACGAAGGGCGCGCTCGTGGCGGCGCGCACGTTCGCCGGCAACCGCCCGACGACCTCGATCTTCGCGCCCGCCCTCACGCCGCGGGTGCTCGGTCAGCTCGTCGCGCTCTACGAGCACATCACGTTCACGCAGGGCGTGATCTGGGGCATCAACTCGTTCGACCAGTGGGGCGTGGAGCTCGGCAAGCAGCTCGCGCTGCAGATCGCCCCGGCGATCGAGGGCGACGAGGCCGCGCTCGCGGCACAGGATGCCTCGACCCGCGCCCTGCTGGAGTACTACGCCGCACACCGCAAGGGCTGACCTTCGTGGCGTGCGGGGTCGGGGCCCCTCGGCCGCCAAGGTGTCAGGTGGTGCCGCGTCCCAGAGCGCGAAGCGACGCGAACCGCCACCTTCAGGCGACCCCGACGGCAGTGCCTTCTGCGAAGGTGTCAGTTCGTGCCGCGTCCGAGCGCGCGAAGCGACACGAAGCGCCACCTTCACGTGACCTCGACGGCAGTCTCGTCGTTGAAGGTGCCAGTTCGCGCCGCAATAGCGCCCGTGAAGCGACACGAACCGCCACCTTCACGTGACCTCGACGGCAGTCTCGTCGTTGAAGGTGCCAGTTCGCGCCGCAACAGCGCACGCGGTGCGACACGAAGCGCCACTTCGGACGCGGAGCGCGTCCTCGCTGGGCGAGAAATGCGCGCATCCGCCCCGCCCGCGACGGAATCGGTCCACTGAACCGAACGGACAAGGACTCAGTGGACACGAAGTGCGGCATCCACTCCTGGAAGCGACCGGATGCGCCCACCGAACACACCCGCAGCGACCGGATGCGCCCAGCGAACACACCCGTTACGGCCGGCTCCGCCGCCGGTCGGCGCTACGTCAGGCGTACGGGCCTCCCCGGGCCGGCTCTCAGCCGTACAGCTCGCCGACCGGCACCGCGACCGGCAGCACGTTGCCCGGCTGCGCGAGCGGGCATGCCCAGGCCGGGTCGTGTGCGCACGACGGGTTGTAGGCGAAGTTGAAGTCCAGCACGATCGTGCCGCGCGCGGCATCCGAGCCCAGGTCGGCACCCTTGATCGTGTCGACGAGATAGCGGCCGCCGCCGTAGGTCCCGCCGGGCGAGCCGGCGAGCGCGTCGCGTACGGGGATGAACACCCCGCCGCCGTACGTCGTGAGTCGCCAGACGTCGAGGGTTCCGGCATCCGGGATCTCGACCCGCCCGATGCGCTCGAACGGCACGATGCCGTCCGTGCCGGTCGCGAACTCGAACCCGCCGGGCTCGGCCTCCAGGATCGGCAGCTCGTACCGCCACGCGGCATCGTACGGCGCGATCGTGAGTCCCTCGAACAGCGCACGGTCGCCGTCGAGCAGCGGCGACGCGGGATGCCGCGCCATCAGGTCGTCGCGTTCGATGCGCCACAGCTCGTGCGCGTCCTCGGGGTCGTCCTGCACGCGCAGCGCGTCGTACAGCGCGAACACGCGGCGACGCCAGTCGGCGATCTCGAGGGCGGTGCGGGCGGAGCTCATCGCACCAGGCTACGTCGTCGCGCGTCTCCGGCGAGCCCCGTGAAAGCCTGGGGAGATTCTGCGTGTTCGGAGGCCCCGGACGCGCAGAAGGCGCGATTTCTCCCCACGCTTTCACGCGCGCCTGCGCTCACTCGGGCCCGCTCACCCGCTCCCACGCTCACTCGGGCTGCGGCAGGCGCCCGTCGAGGAAGGCACGGTGGCGCAGCAGGAAGGCGCGTTCGTCGAGTCGCTTGCGGCGGAGCCAGCCGGTCACTTCGTCGTTCGACTTGCTGGCGTTGCACGAACGGCAGGCCGGAACGATGTTCTCGACCGTGTAGCGCCCCCCGCGCGAAAGCGGCAGCACGCAGTCCTTCTGCAGGGGTGAGCCGGTCGCCCCGCAGTAGGCGCAGCCGCCCCATCCCGCGCGGATCTCGGACCACTCCAGCGGGGTCAGGTCGTTGTCGGCGGCATCCATGCGCTTTTTGCGCTTGCGCGATGCACGCGCCCTGCGGGATTGACTGACGACCATGCCCGCCAGCGTACGACCGACGGATGCCGCCGCCGCGGCGCCGCCCCGCACGAGGCCCCCGCCCCGGTCTCGGCGCGCGAATGCCGTCTCGCGGTCAACGGGTCGGCACGTCGCCGCGCC
>CAYOQY010000007.1:2422-11636 GCA_964406225.1 uncultured Microbacterium sp. | reverse complement strand
GGTCTCGGCGCGCGAATGCCGTCTCGCGGTCAACGGGTCGGCACGTCGCCGCGCCCCCGGCACTCACGGTTCTGCCAGGCATCACAGGGGTTTCGTCCAGACCGGGCGCGCAGACTCGGACCTTCGCGTCGCATCCCGAGCGGCGCCCGGATGCCGCTCCCGACGCCTCGTCGTCGCCGCGCCGCATCCGAGATGGCGCACCGCCGCGCTGCGACAGCCCCCCGTCATCCCGACCGGCCGTTGTCGCACGTCGTCCGTGACGGCGCTGAGAACGCAGGCCGCGACGTCAGGCCGAGAAGTCAGGAAGAACCACCCGCATGCCCCACGCCCCCGCATCCCGCCGCGCCCTGCGCGCCGCCCGCTCTCGCCGCACCCACACCACCGGCGCGGTCGTCGCCGTCAGCCTGATCGCCCTGACCGGCCTGAGCGCCACCGCGCCCGCCCTCGCGGCTCAGACGGCTGCGCCCGCAACCGCCGCCGTCGCCGTGACCGGATCGGATGCCGTGACGCTGAGCGACATCTCGGCCGACGCGCAGTCGGCGCTCGGCGCCGGGCGCGCCGCCCTCGGCGTCGCCGCAAGCGTCACGTCCGACATCGCGGCATCCGATCTCGAGCTGGAGACCGACGACACGACCATTGAGACCGCCGCGCTGCGCGACGCGCTCGGGCGCCTCTCCGACCTCGACGTCATGCCCGCGCTCCTGCTGACGGATCTCACCGACCAGACGCGCACCGAAACGCGCCGTGTGCTCGCAGAGGCGCTGCAGCTACGCGGGCAGCTGGATGCCGCCGCCGAGCGCAAGGCCGCCGAGGAGGCTGCGGCGAAGGCCGCCGCCGAGGCCGCGGCGCAGGCGCAGCGCGAAGCCGAGGCCGCCGCGGCGGCAGCCGCCGCCCTCGCGGCCGGCAACACGCCGGAGGGCGCCCAGGCGACGGCCCGCCAGATGGCCGCCGCGAACTACGGCTGGGGCGAAGGAGAGTTCTCCTGCCTCGCCTCGCTGTGGAACAAGGAGTCGAGCTGGAACTACCAGGCCTACAACGCCTCCAGCGGCGCGACCGGCATCCCTCAGGCCCTCCCCGGCAGCAAGATGGCCAGCGCCGGATCGGACTGGCAGACCAACGCCTCGACCCAGATCGCCTGGGGTCTCGGCTACATCGACGCCGTGTACGGCTCACCGTGCGCCGCGTGGGGCCACTCCCAGGCGGTCAACTGGTACTGAGCGGGGGCCGAGGGCGCACCGACGGCGACCGAGCGATGACCGACTGGATGCGCCCGGGTCGCCCCGGGATGCATCCACTCGGTGCCATGCTGAAGTGATGGTTCCGCCGGATCGCCGGGATGGAGACGATGCCTCGACGCGCTTCGTCGAGGCATCGCTCGGTCCTGCTCATCGCATCGACGCCTTCGTCGAGCCGATGACCTGGGGCCGCGCGACATACACCGTCATCCGGATGCCGCAGCTCCTCGTCGACGACGCCCGCGCCCTCGGCACCACGCGCGTCGGCGGCGATCTCGAGGGTGTCCCGGTCAACGTCGCCCTGACGCGCGCCCCCGTCCTGCCCGAGGTGTTCGTCTGGGCCGGGTCGTCACTGCTGCGCCGGCTCCGGCTGGAAGTGGGCGACCCGGCTTCGGGTTTCCTGGCACCGGTCGATCCTTCTCACGTGCTCCTCCCGCCCGACCTCGTCGACGCTCTCGGCGCCGAGGGCCTGCGCGACGCGTGGAATTCTCTGACGCCCTCCACGCGCCGTAAACGACTCGTCGCTGTCGATGCCACAGCGACCGCGACGAGTCGGGCGAGCCGCATCCGGGCTCTCCTCGACGCGCTCCGCTAGGCCGTCCGGCGATCGACGACGGTCGCACCACCATCGCGCGTGACGCACCAGGCCGCGCCTCGCCCGACGACGGCCGGCTCGGATGCCGCACCGCCGCCCTCCCACACCACCGCGGTGTGCTCATCGATCGCGAACCCCGACTCGACGAGGCCGGTGTGGACCGCCGCGATCATGCGCGACAGCGTGCCCCACTGCGCCGCGTGGACGTCGACCGAGAAGGGGACCAGCCCGAGCCCCGCCAGCGCGGTGACGTCGTCGAGTTCTTCGCCGGCATCCTCGTCGCACACGGCCACGCCGTCGATGAGATAGCCGCCGACCAGCGCCCTCTCTGGAGCGATCGCGGCGCCGGCGGAGAACCCGAGATAGGGGGTCCCCGCTGCGACGAGGTCACGGACCCGCGGTGCGACAGGGGCGAACGCGTCCAGATATGCGGGCGTGAGGCCGCCGCCGACGAAGATGGCGTCGGCGCCGTCGACCGCTGAGATGTCGAAGGTGTCGCCCTCGGTGATCGCGTGCACCGAGACGTCCGCGCCGGCGCGCTCCAGCAGGCCGCGGAAGCGATCGACGCTCTCATCGTCGTCTTCCTCGAGGACGAGCAGGGCGTGCACACGCACGGCGGCATCACCCGCTCGAACGCCTGCGGCCTCGCGCACGAACCGCTCGATCAGAGGCACCAGAGCGTCTTCCTCCCTCCCGCCGCCGACGAGATGAACGGTTCCGGGTCGACTGCTCATGCGGTCCTCCTCGTGTCTTACTTGGGGTCAGTCCGTTGCAGCGGCGTGTCGCCACACCGACACGTGCGATCCGCTGTCGGCGGTGAACGGCGACCGATCCCAATCCGCATACCGGGCTTCGAGCGTCATCCCCGCCAGCTGCGCCATCAGGTCCAGCTCGGCGTGCCAAACGTAGCGGAAGTTGTGCGGTGCATAGGAGTAGCTCCCGTCGGACCGACGCGAGTAGTGGTGCGAGACGGCCCGCTGGGTGACGAGATCGTACGTGTCGAACCCGAGGTGTCCGGGCGAAACGTCGAACGGGATCGCGGTCTGCCCGGGGGGCAGGCGGCGCAGCTGCGGCACGAACACCTCGACCACGAACCGCCCGCCGGGCTCGAGGTGGCGCGCGGCGTTGCGGAAGCATTCGACCTGCGCCTGCTGGGTGTAGAGGTTTCCGATCGTGTTGTAGACGAGATAGACGAGCGAGAACGCTCCCTCGACCCGTGTGGTCGACATGTCGCCGATCACGACCGGGATGTCGGATGTCTTGTCGTGGAGCCGGCCGGCCATCGCCGCGGAGTATTCGATGCCGCTGACGGAGACGCCGCGCGCGTGAAGCGGCACGGCGACCCGCCCGGTGCCGATCGCGAATTCGAGCGCCGCACCGCCGCCGGCCAGCTCGGCCAGCAGAGCCGTGGTGCGGTCGAGCAGGTCGGACGCGAACATCGGGTCGTCGGGGTCGTCGTATCGCTGCGCCTGATCCGCCGTCCACAGGTCGCTCGGCACGCCGGTACTGGCCTCTGACATCCGCCCACCCTAACCGTGTCACCTGTCGTCCGGCCACGGAATCTCCTCCGCGCCCGCCCTCGTTGTTCGATGACACGCAGTTTGGCGAGTACTCGAGCTTCGGCTTGCCGGAATTCCGCGGTCCCTCGATCCGCCACCGGCACTCGTTATGCCAGACAACTTGTCAGTAGTCGACGAGCAGTGTGCGCAGCCCGCACGCAACCAAACGGCCGCCCGGCAGGATGGAAGCATGCATACGTGGGATCCGATGATGGCTGGGGTTGTCGAGCTTCCAAACGGTCGCACCGTGCGGGGTCGATCCCTGAGGGCAGGCCCACCGGTTGGCGATGAGGTGCCCGACTTCGGGATCTATCTGACCGCGAAGCCGCACGCTGAGGCTTGGGAATCCCGATGGGTTGCCTGGCCGGACTTCCGTGTGCCGCGAAGCGCGACCGATGCGGTTGCAGCGATCGAGGAGGCGTTCACCCGATCAGCCCGAATGAAGGTCGAAATCGCGTGCGGAGGTGGACGGGGACGAACAGGAACGGCTATTGCAATCCTCGCGCGCTACAGCGGTGTCCCCGCAGAGGAAGCCGTGGAATGGGTGCGCACGCACTATCGATCCGGCGCCGTGGAGACACCGTGGCAGAGGCGATTTGCGGGGCAAGTTGCGATCACACGGTGATCCAGCGGTTCTGATGACAGACGATGAGTCTCGCCGAGTCTCGCATTGACTAAGGAGGATCTATGATCCCTCACCGCAAGGTTATGGCGCTACTGACAAAGTTCGTGGCCGTACTGACAGAGTTCTGACAATCGGACACTCGTCCCGCACATCCGAAAAGAATCACAAAAAGATAACGGGATGCTCTTCCCTTTCGTTACCTCGTCGTTATAGAGTTCACGTACGGAAGTTGTTTTGCTGTGGCAACGACCGCATGTGATTGCAGGACACTCTTGGTGCAAGGGACAAGGGCCGGTCGGAAGCCTCTCCGACCGGCCCTTACTCTTGCCCGATGAGCGCGTGGGCGCGGCGCTCAGACGCCGCCGCCTCCGCCACCGCCGCCACCGCCGCCCGACGAACCGCCGCCGCCGGATCCGCCCGAGGTCGACGACGACGAGGCCGAACTCGCCGACAGCGAGCTGATGCCCGCCGAGAACGACCCGGCGCTGAAGCCGTGCGACCCCGAGTACCAACCCGGAGAGTTGCCCTCGCCGTACAGCACGGCCAGCTGCCGCGCCCACTCCTTCTCCTGCCCGAAGACGACGGCGTACGGCAGCAGCACTTCGTAGAGCTTCAGCATCTGCGCCGGATCGTTCGGGTCGATGCGCACGCGCTCGGCACCCGCGGGCGACTGCAGCATGCGGATGCGGTCGGCTTCGGCCCACTCGATGAACTGCGCGAGACCCTTGAGGTGGTCGCGCACCTCGGCGCCGAGCGCGGTGAGCGGCTTGCGTGACAGCATCCCGATCACGACGATGTCGGCCAGCACCGACCCGATGATGAGGAGGATCGGGATGAGGGGGTCGACGGAAGCCGCGAGCGCGAACATCCCGGTGAAGAACACCAGACCGGATGCCGCCAGCACGGCGAGCACGGGCCAGATGCGCTTCGCCACCGGCACCTTGCGGCGCAGCCCCCGGTTCGTCAGCTCGGCGTTCGCGAGTTTGAGGATGTTCTGCGCCGCGGAGGAGAAGCGCGTGTCGGTGCGGCCGAACTCGTACTCCTCACCCGGGAGGCCGGAGGCGAAGAGCCCGTCGAGCAGGAGACGCCCGTCGCCGTCCGCGCGGGAGGGGTCGACCAGCTGCGCCTTGAGCTTCACTCCGCCGAAGAACTTGCGCGCACCTTCCACGATGCGGATGCTTCCCACCACCGCCTGCTCGAGCACCTCGGCGGGGATCGCCTTCGTCGTCTTGCCGAGCAGCACGGCGCTCTCGAGCGCGTCCACCTCGCGGGGCGGCGTGTACTCGGCGATGATCGTCGGCCGACCCGGCGCGTCGCGCAGGTGACGCGCGCGCGTGACCGCCGCGACCACGATCGCCGCGACCAGGCCGAGCCCGGCGACCCCTTGCAGCCAGCCCCACGGCGACGCCAGGTACGACGAGTCGAACGGCACGAACGTGCCCTCTTCGAACGCGACCGCGATCGTGACGTTCTGCCCGGCCGGGACCGGTGCGACGGATGCCGTGAACACCGCGCCGCCGTCGGGGGCGGCATCCCGGGCGATCTCGCACGTCTGGGTCGAGCCCTGGTATCCGAAATAGCACGCCTGCGCGCCGGTGAGCGAGGTCGCGAGATCGGGCGGCACGATGAGGCGCGTCGTGATGCGGCCGAAGTCCTGGCGCCAGGCGAAGCCGTTGACGTTCCAGTAGAACTCGTCGACGCCGGTGTCGTCGAAGAACCGGGCGACGTTCTCCAGCGTGTAGGTGAAGACGTACGTCTGCGCGCCGCGCACGTAGTCGTCCGCGCGCGAGGTCATCCAGTATTCGCCGTCCTCGGTCTCGGTCTCGGCCGCGCGAGGATCACCCTCACCGTCGGTGATCGAGATCAGCTGCGGATTCAGCGGCACACCGAGGTAGGAGTCGGGGATGATCCGGCGCATGCCGCGGTTCTGGTCGTAGTCGGGGAAGAGCGCGACGTAGCGCTCCTCGACGAGCAGCGTGCTCGTGCCGTCGTCCGCCGTGCCCAACCGGTACGTCACGTCGAGGCTCTCGAACGAGAAGTCGTCGACATCGGTCGACACGGATGCCGACATCTCGGCCGTCTCGCCTCGTGCGGTGCACGCCGTGAGTGCTGCGACCGGCATCCCGATGACCAGCAACGCGAGCAGTGCGACGCGGAGCAGTTTCGTCCCCATGTGCCTCAGACTACGGGCCGGGCGCAGGGCCTACAGTGGTGGCATGACCGACCGGCGGCTCGCGATCGAAGCCTGGGAGAGCCTGTTCCGTGCGCAGCACGAGGTCTTCGACGAGATCAGCTGCGACTTCGACGAGACGACCCTCACCCAGGCCGAATACGACGTCCTCCTCACCGTGACGCGCGGCGAGGGCATGACCGCGCGTCTGCGCGACGTGACGGCGAACATGCTCATCAGTCAGCCGAGCGTCTCGCGGCTGGTCGACCGCATGGCGACGCGCGGACTCGTCACGAAGTGCCCCGACCCCGACGACGGCCGCGGGGCGCTCGTGCGCGCGACGGCGGACGGGGCGGCGGCGTTCCGCAAGATCGCCTCCGCCCACGGCCGCTCGATCGCCGACCGCATGTCGGTGCTCGACGACGGCGAGCTCGCGCAGCTGCGCGACCTCGCGATGAAGCTGCGCAAGACCCCCGACGGCTGCTGATCAGGGCGTCAGTTCGCCGGGTTGGTCGCCTTGCCGTCCAGCCACAGCGTGTCGGAGGGGTCACTGTGCGCACCGCCCGAGCCGACGTGCTTCGCGTCGATCTTGTCGCCCTTCGTGATCACGTGGACCAGTGCCATCGCGTGTCCACGACCGAGGCCGTAATCCTCCGCCAACCAGGCGACGATCTCCCCGGCCTTCGTCCCCGGCCCGAAGCCGCGCTCTTGGGCCAGCGCGATGAACTGCCGCGGGGTCACCCCTGTCTTGGCCTCGATGTTGTCGAGGTATGCCTGAAACGACATGTATCGTCCTCTCTGCCCGGACACTGCGGTGATCCGGCCGGCGTCAGCGTATACCCGACGTGGATGCCGCCACCTGCGTCGATGCAGCGACCGCCGGTGCCATGATGGGGCATGGCTTTCGGGATGCGCCGCGATGTGCTGCGGCCGACCGATTCGCCGCGCGCCGACCGGGTCACGTACGTCGAGCTGTTCTTCGACCTCGTCTTCGTCTTCGCACTGACCCAGTTGTCGGCCTACCTGTACGACAACCAGACACCGCTCGGCGCGCTCAAGGGCGTGATCATGATCTGCGCGCTCTGGTGGGCGTGGGTGTCGACCACGTGGGTCACGAACTGGCTCGATCCGGTGAAGCTCCCCGTCCGGGGCGCCGTGATCGCGCTCGCCTTCGTGTCGTTCGTCATGAGCGTGGCGATCGCGGAGGCCTTCGGCGACCGCGCCTGGACGTTCGCGGTCGCCTTCGTCGTGCTGCAGCTCGGCCGCACCGGATTCATCGTGTGGGCGACCGCGCGCCACGATCGCGACGCCTCGCGCGACTTCCTCTGCATCCTGATCTGGATGCTCGCCGGCGCCGTGCTGTGGATCGCCGGGGCCGTCCTCCCCCTGTCGGTGCAGCTGCCCTTCTGGGCCGCCGCCCTCGCACTCGAACTCGTCGGCACACTGCTCGGCTTCCCGGTGCCCGGCCTCGGCCGCGTGAAGATCGCCTCGTGGGACGTCTCGGGTCCGCACATCGCCGAGCGGACCGCGCTGTTCGTCCTGATCGCGCTCGGCGAGGGCCTCCTGGTCACCGGCTTCGCCTTCGTCGACAAGGAGTCCTCCCCCGCGGGCGTCGTCGCGATGATCGCGGCCTTCGTCGCCGCGGCATCCTGCTGGTGGATCTATTTCGACCACGGCGAGCGCATCGGCGCCGAGGCGATCGAGGCATCCGAGCAGCCCGGTCGCCTCGTCCGCACGGCGTACACCTGGATCCACCTCGCGATCATCGGGGGCATCGTGCTGCTCAGCGTCGGCGACAAGGAGGCGCTGGGCGATCCGCACGCCGAAAGCTTCGCCGCGACGATCGTCGTGCTCGGCGGTCCGCTGCTCTTCCTCGCCGGCACCGCGCTCTTCCGCCGGGTGCTCGAACGGCGCTGGGTCGCCGCCCCGGTCGCCGGCATCCTCGGCGTCCTGCTGGTGGGTCTGGTGTCGCCGCTCCTGGACGTGCTCGGCGAGTCGGTCGCCGTGGCGCTCGTGCTCGCCGCCGTCGCGGTCGGCGAGACGATCGGCCGCATCCGCCGCGGGCGCCGCGCCGGCGGCTGAGGCCCGCGGGCGACCCGCGTCAAGGTGTCGACTCTCGCCGCATCCCGGGTCGGGAGGCGACGGATCGCGTCACTTCGGCGTCGTCATCCGCTCCTCCACACTCACCGACCGACGTTCACTTCTCCGCATTCGTCCGGGCTCTCGCGCTTTCCGGTACCTGAACGAGCCACGATCGACGGATGCCGCGACCGTCCGCACCTCTTCCCCCAGCTCTCGCGGCACCCTTCAGCCGCGCGGAGGCCCTGGCTGCCGGTGTGAGCCCTCGTCGATTGCGGGCGCGCGATCTGGAGACTCCCTTCCGCGGAGTGCGGACGATGGTCCACGGTGTCGATGACGGCGCTGCCCGTGACGAGCCGCTCGACCGCGACCGCCGGACGCGCGAGGCCGTCCTCCGCGCTGCGCACGCCTATCGCCTGGTCATGCCGGCACACGCCTTCTTCGCCGGGCGGACGGCGGCCGTTATCTACGGGCTTCCGGTCGCGCACGGCGGAGAGCTCGAGGTCGCGGTGCATGCCCCTGCCCGTGCCACGCGTCGTCACGGCATCCACTGCGTGAAGGTCGCGCCGCACCTCGCCTCGATCCGCGAGCACGTGGGTCTGCGCCTGACCAGTCCGGCCTCGACATGGGCGATGCTCGGTGCGGCCCTGACCGAGCGCGAACTCGTGATCGTCGGCGACGCGATCGTCCGCGTACCGCGCGACGACCGGGGAAGGCCGACGAGTTCGCTCGCCACGATCGACGAACTCGAGCGTGCCACCGCCGCCGGCACACGTCGTGGCGTCGCGCGTCTCCGTGGAGCCGCGCCGCTCGTGCGCGTGGGCAGCGCCTCGCCGCTCGAGACCGAATACCGATTGGATGCCGCGGCCGCGGGCTTGCCCACCCCTGAATTGGACGTGGAGATCAGGGACCGACGCGGACGCCTCCTCGGCATCACGGAGTTCGTCTACC
>CAYOQY010000007.1:0-2322 GCA_964406225.1 uncultured Microbacterium sp. | reverse complement strand
GTGGAGATCAGGGACCGACGCGGACGCCTCCTCGGCATCACGGAGTTCGTCTACCCCCACCACCGGGTGCTTGTCGAAGTAGAAGGCGATCACCACCGGACGAGTCGCGTGCAGTGGGTGCGGGACATCGAGAAGTACGCCGCCTACGTCGCCGAGGGCTGGGAGGTGGTGCGCCTCACTTCCGCACATGTGCGTGGTGGACGTGCGCCGTCGATGGTGTGCGAGGTGCTGCGCCGGCACGGGTGGGTCCCGGGCTGAGCCGGTTGGACATCGTATGCATGCGGGACCGTCCCCGAAGGGCCGCCAAGTGTCAGATGTGGTCGCTACGGCCCTGCGGTTCCGACACCAACTGACACCTCGCCCCCAACCTAGGTCGACGCCCGTCTCTACTTGTGTCAGTTGTGGTCGCCTCACTCCCACGGATCCGACACCAACTGACACCTCGCCATGATCAACGACACGGACCCGTTCACAGAAGTGTCGGGTGTGGTCGCTTCAGCCCTGCCGATCCGACACCGAGTGACACCTCACCTGCGGCGGCAATGCGCTGATGCACCCAAGTGCCAGTTGCTGCCGCTTCGGTCCCGCCGATCCGACACCGAACGACACCTCGACGGGCAGCCGAACCTCACCCCCGCCCGCGTCAGCACTCGATGACGTTGACCGCGAGGCCGCCCTCGCTCGTCTCCTTGTACTTGTGGCTCATGTCGATGCCGGTCTGGCGCATCGTCTCGACGACGGCGTCCAGCGACACGTAGTGCGAGCCGTCGCCGCGCAGCGCGAGCCGCGCGGCGGTCACGGCGGTCGAGGCGGCGATCGCGTTGCGCTCGATGCACGGGATCTGCACGAGGCCGCCGACCGGGTCGCACGTGAGACCGAGGTGGTGCTCCATCGCGATCTCGGCGGCGTTCTCGATCTGCCGGTTCGTGCCGCCCATCACCGCGGTCAGCCCGCCCGCGGCCATCGCGCACGCCGATCCGACCTCGGCCTGACACCCGCCCTCGGCGCCCGAGATCGACGCGTTCGCCTTGAACAGCGACCCCAGCGCGGTCGCCGTGAGGAGGAAGCGACGGATGCCGCGGCGGCGGTTCGCCTCGGCCACGAGCTCCGGAGACTCCTCGACGACCTCGGGAACCGGGGCGTGGAAGCCCAGCAGGGCGCTGCCGACGAGCTCGCCGTGCGGGGTCACGGCGTTGCCGACGCCGAGTCCGGAATCGGCGAGGAAGCGCCACCAGTACATCGCGACGGCGGGCAGGATGCCGGCCGCGCCGTTCGTCGGAGCGGTGACGACCCGCCCGCCGGCGGCGTTCTCCTCGTTCACGGCGAGCGCGAACGCGCCGAGCCATTCGCCGGGCAGCTCGCGGTGCCCGGTGGCCTCCGCCTCCTCGAGCTGCGCGCGGATCGCGCCCGCGCGGCGCTTGACGCGCAACATCCCGGGGAGGACACCGTCCGCCCGCAGTCCCGCCTCCACGCACGCCGACATCGTGTCCCAGATGCGGTCGAGCCCTTCCGCGATCTCCTCGTCGCTGCGCAGGGCCTCCTCGTTGATGCGCGCCGCCTCGGCGATCGTGATGCCCCGCTCGTCGCACAGCGCGATCAGGGTGTCGGCGCTGTCGAACGCGAGCGGATACGCGTGCGCGGCGACCCGCGGGGCCTCGCCCTCGCGGCGGATGAATCCGCCCCCGACGGAGTAGTAGGTGTCGGCGACCAGGAGCACGGCATCCGCGTCGCGCGCTTCGAGGATCATCGCGTTCGGATGCCCGGGCAGGCGCGTCCGCGGCGCGAAGACGACGTCGGTCTTCGCGAAGGGCACGGGGTGGATGCCGTCCAGCGCGAGCCGCGCACCCTCGGGCCAATCCGTCCACGCGGCGCGCGCGGCCGCCGGATCCACCGTCTCGGGCGAGAGGCCCTGGAGCCCCGCCACCACGGCGTCGGGGGTGCCGTGCCCGATGCCGGTTGCTCCGAGCGAGCCGTACAGCGTGCACGTGACGCGCGCGACGCGCTCGAGCACGCCCTCCGCGCGCAGACGGGTCGCGAAATCACGGGCCGCCCGCATGGGTCCGACCGTGTGGGAGCTCGAGGGTCCTACTCCGATGGAGAACAGCTCGAACGCCGAGACGTATGCGCTCACACGCTCCAGGCTACGCCGCGCGGCTACTGAATGCGGGCGACCTGCACGCGGCGCACCGGGGCCCCGGGGACCTCCGCGTCGCCGAGTCGCATGGCCTGACAGACGGGTGCCCTCACAGACGCATGCTGTGAGGGCCTCCGCGTCGCGGCTCGGGCCGCGACGCCTTCGTGTCGCAGGTATCGCCTGACGAC
>CAYOQY010000006.1:46584-57856 GCA_964406225.1 uncultured Microbacterium sp. | reverse complement strand
CGATGGCGTCGAGCGGGTTGACCGTGTCGCGCTGGCGCAGCATGAGCGCTTCGCTGCGGGGGTCGGGGTAGCCCATTGAGATGCGCATCATGAAGCGGTCGCGCTGCGCTTCGGGGAGCGCGTACGTCCCCTCCATCTCGAGGGGGTTCTGCGTCGCGACCACGAGGAAGGGTTCCGGCAGCATGTGCGTCTGCCCGTCGACGGTGACCTGTCCCTCTTCCATCGCCTCGAGCAGCGCGGACTGCGTCTTGGGGGAGGAGCGGTTGATCTCGTCCGCGATCACGATGTGCGCGAAGATCGCGCCGGGCTTGAACTCGAACTCCCGGTCGACGGGGTTGAAGACGCTCACCCCGGTCACGTCTCCCGGCAGCAGGTCGGGCGTGAACTGGATGCGGCGGACCGTCGCGTCCACAGACGCCGCCAGCGCCCTGGCGAGCATCGTCTTGCCGACGCCGGGCACATCCTCGATCAGAAGGTGGCCTTCGGCGAGGAGGCAGACGAGGGCGCTGCGCACCGCGTCGGGCTTGCCGTCGATCACGCGCCCCACCGAGGCGAGGATGCCGTCGGTGACCCGGGCGAACCCCTCCGCGGTCAGTCCACCCGAATGCGCTCCGGCCGCACCGGCAGCGGCATCCGTCATCGCCGTCTCTGCCAACGCGACCCCCTTGAATCGGCACAGGCGGGCGTCCTCGCCCCCCGTCGATCGTAACCCGCACGTTCGCGGGGCGGGTCTGGGAGATGGCTGTCCATCCGTGCTGCTCCGCGGGACCTTCGGCCTGCCGTCGGAGGCCCCGCAGGGGGCAGGATGGCCCCATGACCGAGACCGCCGGACGAACACGCGTCCTCCTCATCGCGCTGGTCTCCGGCGTGGTGCTCGTCGTCGTGATCGCCCTCATCGCGGTGTTCGCGAGAGGCGGCACGACCCAGCTGGACGAATCGACCCCCGAAGGGGTGGTGCAGCGCTATGCACAGGCGGTCGTCGACGGGGACGTGCAGGCCGCTCGCGGCTATCTCGTGCCCGAGCTCGCCGACGACTGCGATCGCGTCTCGCCGTCGAGCGACGACGTCCGGGTCACGCTGCTCGAGACCACCGAGCACGACGAGAGCGCCCGCGTCCGGGTGCTGATCGTCACGGTGTACGGCACCGGTCCCCTCGGCCCGGACGAATACGAGAGCGAAGAGGTCTTCGACCTCGTCGAGGTCGATGGCGAGTGGCTCATCGAGACGACGCCGTGGCAGCTGGCCGTGTGCGTCTCGGGGGGCTGACGCGATGACCACCGAGGTGCGCACCGCCCCTGCGGTTCCGACGTCCGGTCGCGGGCAGACCGTCGTGCGCCGCATCATCGTCTTCGCGATCCTGTTCGCCCTCGTGGTGATCTCGGCCACCGGCCTGAGCGGACTGCTCGACCGCGCGATCGGCGCGCGCAGCATGGTCGGGGCCGGTGAGACCGCCCTGGCCCTGGCCCTGGCGTTCGCGCTCATCGGTGCGCCGCTGGCCGGCGTGCTGTGGTGGTGGGAGCGCCGCCGGCTGACCCGCGACCCGTCCGAGCGCGCGTCGCTCGTCTGGGCGCTCTACGTGATCGCGATGTCGGTCGTGTCGCTCGTGACGGCGGCGACCTCGCTCGCGGTGGCCGCGGCCGCGGGCATCGACGGCGAGTGGGAATCGTCCGCGCTTGCGACGGGCCTCGTGTGGTCCGGGGTGTGGGTGTGGCACCGGCACATGCGGCTGAGCACCGCCACAGCCCCGACGCGGCTGCCCGGGGTCGCAGTCGTGCTCGGCTCCGTCTTCGGACTCGTCGTGGCGGCCGCCGGGGCGATCAGCGCGCTCGCGGTCGTCATCTCGCAGGCACTCGCCGGAGTCAGCCCGGTGCTCGTGGCGTCGTCGCAGTGGGGCGTCGCCGTCCTGCAGGCCCTGGTGTGGTGCATCCTCGGCGCCCTCGTCTGGGTGTGGCACTGGTACGCGGAGCGGGCGCGCAGCGCACGCGGCGCCTTCGCCGGCGTCGCCCTCGTGATCGTGAACGGCGTGGCGGCGGCCGTGACGCTGTTCGCGGTCGGCACCGTGCTGTTCGTGCTGCTGCGCGCGCTGTTCGACACCGATCCGCTCGCCGACGTGCTCGCACCGCTCGATGTCGCGCTCGCCGCAGCCCTCGTCGGCGCGATCGTGTGGACCTATCACGCGGGTGTTGTCGCGGAACGCTCGCCGCAGACGCGGTACGGCGCGCGCCTCGTCGTCGCCGCGATCGCGCTCATCGGCGCGGCGAGCGGCTTCGGCGTCATCGTGAACGCCCTGCTCGCGACGCTCGGCGATCCGCTCATCGAGAACGATCCGCGCACGCTGCTGCTCGGCGGCATCAGCGCGCTCGTGATCGGGGCGCCGGTGTGGTGGATCGCCTGGCGCCCGGCGCGGCCCGTGACGGCGGAGGAGGCGGCCGACCCCGCGCGGCGCGTGTATCTCGTCGCGATCTTCGGCGCGAGCGCCGTCGTCGCGATCGTCACGATGCTGATCATCGGGTACCGGCTGTTCGAGTTCGGCCTCGATCCCACGGGGTCGGCCGGTCTCGTGGAGCGCATCCGCGGACCCCTCGGGCTCCTCGCCGCAACGGCCCTCGTCTTCGGGTACCACTTCGCGATCTGGCGGCGCGACCGCGTCCTCGCGGCGCCCCTCGCTCCGCGCCAGACCATCGGGCGCGTGATCCTCGTGACCTCGGGGGACCCCGACGACGTCGGCAAGCGCGTCCGCACCGAGACGGGGGCGCCGGTGAGCGTCTGGCGGCCGGCGGACGCGGGCGCGGCGCTCCGGGACGAGGACGTGCCGGAGGTCCTGGCCGTCCTCCAGCGGATGTCAGCGCCGCGCGTGCTCGTGATCGCGGTGCCCGGCGGCGCTCCGCACGTCATAGCCCTCGCCGACTGAGGCGCCGTCAGCAGCGCGTCGCGGAACGGTTAGACTGGTGACAGCTCTCCGCGAGGCGGCATCCAGGCCAACTCCCCCAGGACGGAAACGTAGCAAGGGTAACCAGGCTCTGCCGGGTTCGCGGAGAGTCTTACTTTTGCGGCGGGGGCTCGGCGCCGATCTCCGCGCCCCGTAGGCTTCCCTCGTGGCGCAGAGCATCTTCATCACCTCGGCCGAAGGACACTCGGGCAAGTCGACGGTCGCTCTGGGAGTGCTCGAGGCCCTGAGTCACGCGACGCCGCGCATCGGGGTCTTCCGTGCGATCGCGCGGTCTACGGTCGAGCGCGACTACGTGCTCGAGATGCTCCTCGCGCACGACGGCGTCGATCTGGACTACGACGACTGCATCGGCGTGACCTACGACGACGTCCGTGCGGATCCGGATGCCGCGCTCGCGACGATCGTCGAACGCTACAAGGCCGTGGAAGCGCAGTGCGACGCCGTGGTCGTGGTCGGCAGCGACTACACGGATGTGGGGAGCCCGGCGGAGCTCGCGTACAACGCACGCATCGCCGCCAACCTCGGCGCCCCCGTGCTGCTCGTGCTCGGCGGGCGCTCGGCGCAGGACGAGACCCAGCCGGAGCTCCTCGGCTCGTCGCTGCCACGGACGGCCGCCGAGATGGGCAAGATCGCCGATCTCGCGCTCGCCGAACTCGCGCACGGCCGGGCCGAGCTCTTCGCGGTCATCGCCAACCGCGCCGACCCGGACTGCGCGGATGAGGCCATCGCGGCGATCGAGCGTTCCCTCGCCGCCTCACTCGGCCCCGCGCACGCGACCGTGCCGGTGTGGGCGATCCCCGAAGACCGCTATCTCGTCGCGCCCTCCATGCGTGGCATCATGCGCTCGGTCGGCGGAGAGCTGCTCGCGGGCGATCCCGACCGCCTCACGCGCGAAGCCCTCGGCGTGGTGGTCGCGGGCATGTCGATGGTCAACGTCCTGCCGCGGCTGCTCGAGGGCGCGGTCGTGATCATCCCGGCAGACCGCTCCGAAGTGCTGCTCGCGACACTGCTCGCGAATGCATCCGGCACATTCCCGTCGATCTCCGGGATCGTGCTGAACGGCGGGTTCGAACTGCCCGAACCCGTCACGCGACTGCTCGACGGACTCGGCTCCAACGTGCCGATCATCACCACCGACCTCGGCACGTACGAGACGGCTGTGCGCATCATGAGCACGCGCGGCCGGCTCGCCGCCGATTCGCAGCGGCGCTACGACACCGCCCTCGCGCTGTTCGAGACGAACGTCGACACCGACGAGCTGCTCCGTGCGTTCGGCGTCGCGCGGGCGACGGTCGTGACGCCCCTCATGTTCGAGTTCCAGCTCATCGAACGCGCGCGCGCCGAACGCAAGCGGATCGTGCTGCCCGAGGGCGACGACGACCGTGTGCTCCGCGCCGCGGCGACCGTCCTCAAGCGCGGCATCGCAGACCTCGTGATCCTGGGCGAGCCGTTCGAAGTGCGCTCGCGTGCGATCGAGCTCGGAATCGACATCCAGCGCGCCGAAGTGCTCTCGCCGCTCGACCCGGTGCACGTCACGAAGTTCGCCGAGGAGTACGCGCGACTTCGTGCCCACAAGGGGGTGACGCTCGAGAAGGCCGCCGACACCGTGACGGACGTGTCGTATTTCGGCACGCTCATGGTGCACCTGGGACTCGCGGACGGCATGGTCTCCGGCGCCGCGCACACGACGGCGCACACGATCCGCCCCGCGTTCGAGATCATCAAGACCAAGCCCGGCGTGTCGGTCGTCTCTTCGGTGTTCCTCATGGCCCTCGCCGACCGGGTCCTCGTCTACGGCGACTGCGCGGTGATCCCCGATCCGACCTCGGAGCAGCTCGCCGACATCGCGATCTCGTCGGCGGCGACCGCTGCGCAGTTCGGCATCGAGCCGCGTGTCGCGATGCTGTCGTATTCGACGGGGGAGTCCGGGGCGGGCGCAGAGGTCGAGAAGGTCCGCGTCGCGACGGCGCTCGTCCGCGAACGCGCACCGGAGCTCCTCGTGGAGGGGCCGATCCAGTACGACGCGGCCGCCGACGTCGCCGTCGCCGCGGCCAAGATGCCGGGATCGGCCGTCGCCGGCCGGGCGACGGTGTTCATCTTCCCCGACCTCAACACGGGCAACAACACGTACAAGGCGGTGCAGCGCTCGGCCGGCGCGATCGCGATCGGCCCCGTGCTGCAGGGTCTCAACAAGCCCATCAACGACCTCTCGCGGGGCGCGCTCGTCGACGACATCGTCAACACGATCGCGATCACCGCGATCCAGGCCCAGGGCGATCCGTCGCTCCTCACCGGGACGGGGGTGCCCTCGTGAGCGTCGTGCTCGTGGTCAACAGCGGCTCATCGTCCTTCAAGTACCAGCTGATCGACATGGTTGCCGAGACCGTGCTCGCATCGGGCCTTGTGGAGCGCATCGGTGAGAAAACGGGGCGATCGGCCCACACCGTCTTCGCGGTCGCGGGCGACGGGCCGGCCCCCACGATGCTGGACGCGACGTACGAACGGGAGCTGCCGATCCCCGACCACACCGCCGGATTCGCCGTCATGCTCGAGGCGTTCGCTGAGAACGGCCCGTCGCTCGAGGAGCGCGCCCCGGCGGCCGTCGGACACCGCGTCGTCCACGGCGGAGCACGGTTCTTCGAGCCCACGGTCATCACGCCGCTCGTCGAGATCAACATCGACGAGCTCTCGGTGCTCGCCCCGCTGCACAACCCCGCGAACCTGGCGGGCATCGTCGCCGCGAAGAAGGCGTTCCCCGACGTGCCGCACGTCGCCGTCTTCGACACGGCCTTCCACCAGAGCCTCCCGCGGGCGGCCTACACGTACGCGATCGACGCCGAGCTGGCGGCATCCCACCGCATCCGCCGCTACGGCTTCCACGGGACCTCCCACAAGTTCGTGAGCGAAGCCGCGGCCGGCTTCGTCGGGCGTCCGCTCGCCGAACTCCGGCAGATCGTCTTCCACCTCGGCAACGGCGCGTCGGTCACCGCGATCGACGGCGGCCGATCGGTGGAGACATCCATGGGCCTCACGCCGCTCGAGGGGCTCGTGATGGGCACGCGCTCGGGCGACGTCGACCCGGCCGTCCTCTTCCAGCTCGCGCGTCGCGCCGGCATGTCGATCGACGACCTCGACGACCTGCTCAACAAGCGCAGCGGCCTGCTCGGCCTCTCGGGATACTCCGACTACCGCGACATCCGTGCGGCGATCCAGCGGGGCGAGGATGCGGCGCTGCTCGCATTCGAGGTGTACGTGCACCGCCTCCGCGCGTACGCGGGTGCGTACCTCGCCCAGCTCGGCGGCGTCGATGTGATCTCGTTCACCGCGGGGGTGGGCGAGAACACGCCCCTCGTCCGCGCCGCAGCCCTGGAGACTCTCGGCTTCGCCGGAGTGCAGATCGATTCCGCCCGCAACGAGGCGCCGGGCCGCGGCATCCGGGTCATCTCGTCGGATGCCTCGCGCGTGACCGTCCTGGTCGTGCCGACGAACGAAGAGCTCGAGATCGCCCGCCAGACGCTCGAGGCCGCGCGACTGTGACCTGACGCGCATCTGTGACCGAATCGGTGTTACCGCGCCGAACCCCGTCGCACTACGCTGGCTAGGCGGCACGAAGAGGCGCCGAGCCCCGATATTCGCCCCTCGCCCGGAGGTTCTGCGTGGCCCTTGATCCCCTGCCTGATCTGACGACGTTCCAGGCGGTCCTGTTCGACCTCGACGGCGTGCTCACCCCGACCGCCGAAGTCCACATGCACGCGTGGCAGTCGATGTTCGAGGAGCTCTTCGCGGCGTGGGACATCCAGCCCCCGTACACCGAGCGCGACTACTTCGACTACCTCGACGGCAAGAAGCGCTACGACGGCGTCGCGAGTCTGCTGCGCAGCCGTGACGTCGAGGTGCCCTGGGGCGATCCGTCCGACGACCCGTCCGCCGACACGGTGTGCGGCATCGGCAACCGCAAGAACGAGGTGTTCTCCCGCGTCCTGCGTGCGGAAGGCATCGCTGCGTACCCCGGGTCGATCGCGCTCCTGGACGAGCTCCAGGCGGCCGGTGTCCCGATCGCGGTCGTGTCGAGCTCGAAGAACGCCGAAGAGGTGCTGCGCACCGCAGGGCTGCGCGAACGCTTCCCGGTCGTGATGGACGGAGTGATCGCCGAGCGCGACCACCTCGCCTCCAAGCCCGCACCCGACGTCTTCGTCGAGGGCGCGCGCATGCTCGGTGTGGAGCCCGCGCGCAGCGCCGCGGTGGAGGACGCGATCAGCGGCGTGCAGTCCGCCGTCGCCGGCGGTTTCGCGCTCGTGATCGGCGTCGACCGCGGCACCGGCCCCGAGGAGCTCCGCCGCGCGGGTGCGCACCTCGTCGTCGAAGACCTCGCCGAACTGCTCGCACAGCCGCATGGCGACGCCCGCTCCGCATCCGACACCGAGGAGGAGTCCGCATGATCGACCGCGACCGGTTCCCCGTCGATCCCTGGAATCTCATCGAGAGCAGCTTCTCGATCGACGACGTCGGCGTCACCGAGACGGTCTTCTCCGTCGGCAACGGCTACCTGGGGCTGCGCGGCAACCATATCGAGGGTCGATTTGCCCTCGAGCACGGGACGTTCATCAACGGCTTCCACGAGACGTTCCCGATCCGCCACGCCGAACAGGCGTACGGCTTCGCCGAGGTCGGCCAGACGATCGTCAACGCCCCCGACGCGAAGGTCATGCGGGTCTACGTCGACGACGAGCCGCTGTCGCTCGACGTCGCCGACGTGCGCGAATACGAGCGTGTCCTCGACATGCGCGCCGGAGTCGTGCGTCGCCGCGTGCGCTGGACCACGCCGTCGGGCAAGGACGTCCTGATCGAGGACGACCGCCTGGTGTCGTTCGAGGAGAAGCACCTCGCGATCCTGCGCCTCGAAGTCACGGTGCTCAACGCCGATGCGCCCGTGACGATCAACTGCCAGGTCATCAACCGTCAAGACGGCGAGAACGTCTACGGCGGCAGCCCCGCCGCACTCAAGAAGAGCGGCTTCGATCCGCGCAAGGCCGAGCGCATCCAGGAGCGTGTGCTGCAGCCCGAGGAGTACTGGCAGGACGGCGGACGCTCGGCCCTGTCATACCGTGTCACCGAATCGGGCATGACGATGGCCGTCGTCGCCGACCACATCATCGAGACCGAGAACGAATACAACGCCCGGCGTCTGGTCGAGCCCGACATCGCGAAGAACGTCTTCCGCGTGCAGGCGAAGGCCGGGGTCCCGATCCGTGTGACGAAGCTCGTGAGCTACCACACGTCCCGTGGTGTGCCGGCACGCGAGCTCGTCGACCGGTGCCGCCGGACGCTCGACCGGGTCGAGGTCGAGGGCGTCGAACGCCAGTATGAGCGCCAGCGCGTCTGGCTCGACGGCTTCTGGGACCGGTCGGACGTCTGCATCGGCGGGCACGACGACATCCAGCAGGCCACGCGCTGGTGCCTGTTCCAGCTCGCCCAGGCAGCCGCGCGTGCCGACGGCCAGGGTGTGCCCGCGAAGGGCGTGACCGGCTCGGGGTATAGCGGCCACTACTTCTGGGACACGGAGATCTACGTCCTCCCCTTCCTGGCGTACACGACGCCGCTCTGGGCGCGCAACGCGATCCGGATGCGGTACCTCATGCTCCCGGCCGCTCGACGCCGTGCGCACCAGCTCAACGAGCACGGCGTGCTTTTCCCCTGGCGCACGATCAACGGCGAAGAAGCGTCGGCCTACTACGCGGCCGGCACCGCGCAGTACCACATCAACGCCGACGTGAGCTTCGCGCTCGCGAAGTACGTCCGCGCCACCGGCGACGTCGAGTTGCTCCACCGCGAGGGCGTCGACATCGCCGTCGAGACGGCGCGCCTGTGGGCGACGCTGGGATTCTGGCGCACGAACGACAGCGACGGCGAGCAGTCGTTCCACATCCACGGCGTCACCGGACCCGACGAGTACACGACGGTCGTGAACGACAATCTGTTCACGAACGTCATGGCGCGCTTCAACCTGCGCTTCGCCGCCCGGACGGTGCGCGAGATGGCCGAGGACGACCCCGAGGCGTACCGCCTCATGATCGACCGGCTGCGACTCGACCCGGCGGAGGCGGAGGCGTGGGACCGCGCCGCGGAGGCGATGCACATCCCGTTCAGCCCGGCCCTCGGCATCCACCCGCAGGATGCCGTGTTCCTCGAGCGTGAGGTGTGGGATCTCGAGCACACGCCCGCCGAGCAGCGACCGCTGCTGCTGCACTTCCACCCGCTCGTGATCTACCGCTACCAGGTGCTGAAGCAGGCCGACGTCGTGCTGGCGCTGTTCCTGCAGGGCAATCACTTCTCGGATGAGGACAAGCTCGCCGACTTCGAGTACTACGACCCGCTGACCACGGGGGACTCGACGCTCTCGGCGGTCGTGCAGGCGATCCTCGCCGCGGAGGTCGGATACCAGGACCTGGCGCTGGAGTACTTCCGCGAGTCGATCTTCGTCGACCTGGGCGATCTGCATCACAACGCGTCCGACGGCGTGCACGTCGCATCCGCGGGTGGGGTGTGGACGGCGCTCGTGTGCGGCTTCGGCGGCATGCGCGACCACTTCGGCGAGCTGTCGTTCGATCCGCGCCTGCCCGCCGACTGGCCCGAACTGTCGTACACGCTGCACTGGCACGGCACGCCGCTGCGCGTCACGCTCCGTCGCGACGAGATGCGCGTCAAGGCCGGCGAAGGCGATCCGCTGGCCTTCAGCGTCCGCGGCGAGGCGTTCGTGATCGGCCCGGACGAAGAGGTCGTCGTGCCGCTCCGCGGTCAGGGTCCGGTGATCGCCGGTCGACCGTCGCTGAAGCAGTTCGCCGACGTCCGTCGCGAGGACGGCACGCTGCTGTCGGCGTCCGTGCCCACAGTGACCACGACGATCCCGATCATCGGTGCCGGAGCGGATGTCGACCACGGCGTGGACGCGTGAGGGGAGCTCCCTCCACCGTCGACGACCCGGCCCCGCTGCATGTCCCCGCTACGCCGTAGGCTGAGTGCGTGACGACCGCTCTGTACCGCCGCTACCGTCCCGAGACGTTCGGCGAGATGATCGGGCAGTCCCAGGTGACCGAGCCCCTCATGACCGCGTTGCGCGGCGACCGCGTCGGGCACGCCTACCTCTTCTCCGGACCGCGCGGGTGCGGCAAGACGACGTCGGCGCGCGTCCTGGCGCGCTGCCTCAACTGCGCCGAGGGCCCCACCGACGTGCCGTGCGGCGTGTGCGACAGCTGCGTCGAGCTCGGGCGTGACGGCGGCGGTTCGCTCGACGTGGTCGAGATCGACGCGGCGAGCCACAACGGCGTCGACGACGCACGCGACCTGCGCGAGCGGGCGGTGTTCGCCCCCGCGCGCGACCGGTTCAAGATCTTCATCCTCGACGAGGCCCACATGGTCACGCCGCAGGGCTTCAACGCCCTGCTGAAGCTCGTCGAGGAGCCGCCCGACCACGTGAAGTTCATCTTCGCGACGACCGAGCCCGAAAAGGTCATCGGCACGATCCGCTCGCGGACGCATCACTACCCCTTCCGTCTCGTCCCGCCCGCGGCGATGCTCGACTACGTCCAGACGCTGTGCGAGACCGAGGGCGTCACGGTCGAGCCCGGGGTGCTCTCGCTCGTCGTGCGGGCCGGCGGGGGCTCGCCGCGCGACACACTGTCGCTCCTCGACCAGCTGATCGCCGGTTCGGAGGGCACGCTCGTCACGTACGCGCGCGCCGTCGCGCTGCTGGGCTACACGCACGCCGAGCTCCTCGACGAGGTCGTGGACGCGTTCGGGGCGGCCGACGCCGCCGCCGCGTTCGCCGCCGTCGACCGTGTGGTGCAGACCGGCCAGGATCCGCGTCGGTTCGTCGACGACCTGCTCGAACGCCTGCGCGATCTGATCATCGTCGACGCGACCGGGCAGGATGCCGCATCCGTGCTGCGCGGGGTCTCGGCGGACGAACTGGCGCGCATGATGCGTCAGGCCGACGTGTTCGGCTCGCTCCGGCTGACGCGCACGGCAGACCTCGTCATCGCGACGCTCGACGAGATGACCGGCGCGACCTCGCCCCGACTCCAGCTCGAGCTCATGGTCGCGCGCGTCCTCGCGCAGACCGGCTCCGCGCCCGTCGCCGTGGCACCGCTGCAGGCTCCGGCGGCCGCGGCGCAGGCCACGGCCCCGGCGCCGGCTGCTCCGCCAGCGGCTCCGGTCCAGGCAAGCGCTCCGGCCACGGCTGCCCCCGCCCCTGCCGAACGGACACCCGCTCCGGCTCCCGAGCCTGCACGCGTCCCCGCGCCCCAGCCCCAGAAGACTCCCGCG
>CAYOQY010000006.1:0-46484 GCA_964406225.1 uncultured Microbacterium sp. | reverse complement strand
GACGCTGCAGCACATGAAGGATGCGTGGCCCGAAGTGCTGTCGCAGCTCGAGGAGAAGAGCCGCTCGTCGTGGCTGCTCGCCTCCGGCGCGCGCGTGGTCGAGCTGAACGGCGACGTGCTCACGCTCGCGTTCCAGAGCGTCGCCGATGTCGCCCAGTTCAAGAAGCTCTCCGCGGGCAGCGGGCCGAGCGAAGACCTGCGTCAGGCGATCCTCGCCGTGCTCGGCATCCGCGTGAAGTACCTCGCCAAGCACGACAACCCGCACGGCTCCTCGGGTGGGCCGGCCGCTCCGCCCGCGCCGGAGCGGAGCGCGCCGCCCGCGTCCTCCACACCGCCCGCGAGCGCGTCGCGTGCCGCTTCATACTCGGCCGCACCCGTGACGGAGTGGGCGGTCGCCGCGATCCCGCGCGACGACGACGCCCCGCCGGCCGACATGCCCGAGTCGCCGACAGCCGTCGCGCAGTTCGCCGTCGACGACGAGCCCGAAGACGCGGCCGACCCCGGCCGTGCGCGTGTGAGCACCCTTGCGCCTCCCCGCGAAGGCGACGTGCTGCCCGCCCGCGAGGTCGAGCCCTCGATCGAGCCCGAGGACGACGACAGCGCGGGCGACGAGATGGATGCCGCACCCGATGCGCCCGTCCCGCCCGTCGTCGCCCGCCCGCTGCCGGCCGCCGCCGCGCGTCCGATCGCCGGGGGCACTCAGCGGTACGGTGAGGCGGTCGTGCGCCAGGTGCTCGGCGCGCGCTTCGTGAGGGAAGAGCCGTACGAGCCCCCGACGAGGTTCAGCTAGCCATGTACGACGGCATCGTCCAAGACCTGATCGACGAGTTCGGCCGGCTTCCCGGCATCGGCCCGAAGTCGGCGCAGCGCATCACGTTCCACATCCTGCAGTCGCCGTCCTTCGACGTCTCGCGCCTCGCGCACCTGCTCTCCGAGGTGCGCGAGAAGGTGCGGTTCTGCGAGATCTGCGGCAACGTCTCCGAGCAGGACCGGTGCGGGATCTGCCGCGATCCACGGCGCAACCCCGCGGTGATCTGCGTCGTCGAAGACGCGAAGGACGTCGCGGCGATCGAGCGCACGCGCGAGTTCCGCGGGCTGTACCACGTCCTCGGCGGCGCGATCAGCCCGATCGCGGGCATCGGCCCCGACGACCTCCGTGTCACCCAGCTGATGCAGCGACTCGCCGACGGGACGGTGCAGGAGGTGATCCTCGCCACGAACCCGAACCTCGAGGGCGAGGCGACCGCGACTTACCTGAGCAGACTGCTGCACACGCTCGAGATCTCGGTGACCCGCCTCGCATCGGGACTGCCGGTCGGCGGAGACCTCGAGTACGCCGACGAGGTGACCCTCGGCCGCGCGTTCGAGGGTCGTCGCGCGGTCTGATGACGGCGGCGGTGCAGCGGTTCGGCACGCGCGGCTGGCTGCTGTTCGCGGCGATGGCCGTCGTGTGGGGCATGCCCTACCTGTTCATCAAGCAGGCGGTGGACTCCTACTCGCCGGCATCCGTCGTGGCCGGGCGCACGCTGATCGCCGCCGTGCTGCTGCTGCCGTTCGCTCTGCGCCAGAAGGCCCTGCGTCCGGCATTCGCCAAGATCGGCTGGGTGCTGCTGTTCGGCGCGATCGAGATGGCGGGCCCGTTCCTGCTGCTCGCGCACGCCGAGCAGACCCTGCCGTCCGGCCTCACCGGTCTGCTCGTGGCCACCGTGCCCCTGTTCGCGGCCCTCATCGCGTTCACGGGCGGCGACCGCGGAGTGCTCAAGCCCGCGCGCATGCTGGGCCTCGCCATCGGCTTCGTGGGCGTGGCGATCGTCGTCATGGGGCCGGGCCTCGCGGCGGGTGGCACGGCCGGCCTCGTCGCGGTCGGCGAAGTCCTCCTCGTGGCGATCGGCTACGCGATCGCGCCGTTCATCGTCGCGAGCAAGCTGCGCGACGTCCCCGCGCTCGGCACGGTCACAGTCTCGCTCGCCGCCGTCGGGCTGGCGTACCTCCCGATCGCGCTGCTCACCCAGGACCAGGTGCCGACGGCGCAGAGCACGATCTCGCTGCTGGCCCTCGCGATCCTGTGCACCGCCGTCGCGTTCATCCTGTTCTTCGCGCTCATCGCCCACGTCGGACCCGCCCGCGCGCCGTTGTTCACCTACGTCAACCCCGTGGTCGCCGTCGTGCTGGGCGTCATCGTCCTCGGCGAGCAGATCACAGCGGGGCTGCTGATCGGCTTCCCCCTCGTCATCCTGGGGTGCTGGCTCGCCGCGACCGGGGGAACCGTCCGCACCCGGCCGCCCGCCGAGGAGCTTCCGCCGGTCGCTCCGGGCTGACGTACAGCGCTGACGCTCAGCGCAGCACTTCGACCAGGGCCACCCACGACACGGTGATCGCGGTGATGATCGCCAGGATGCATCCCGCGGCCGCGAGCGTCAGGCCGACAGGATCGCCGAGCAGCACCGCGACGCCACCGCTCAGGTAGGCGACGATCGGAAGGAACCCGAACACCGACTTCACCGCCTTGGCGCGCGCCGCGGGGTCGTCGTCGGCGACGATCGCCCGCGCGGCCTGCACCTGGAAGGCGCCCGCCGCCACCGTGGCGACGAGGATCAGGATGCCGAACCACGTCGCGGTGATCGTCGGCATGAGTGCGAGGCCGGAGACCGTGATCGCGAGCACGAGGGCCGCGATGCCGGCGGCCAGGCGCGCTGTGAGTGAGCGGGACGCGACGATCTCGCTGATGTTCACGCTCGACGCCACGATCACGAGGCCCGCGAGAGCCGCGGTGGCGCCCACCATCGCGACGTTGAAATCCGTCCAGGACTCCAGTTGCTCCATCATGCGGGGATGCTATCGCGCACGATCGCCCGCGTGGTCACATGAGCGGGGTGGCATGACCGCATCCGTAAGATGGTGCGTCGGGGCGCGGCATCCGGATCGTCCGCCCATCACCACACGCGCGTCACGGGAGTGGCGTCTTCGGGAGTGTCATCGTGGCGTTGTTCGTCCAGAAGTACGGCGGGTCGTCGGTCGCCGACGCGGAGAGCATCAAGCGCGTCGCCAAGCGCATCGTCGACACGCGCCGTGCCGGTCACGACGTCGTGGTCGCGGTCAGCGCGATGGGGGACACGACCGACGAGCTGCTCGACCTGGCCGCGCAGGTCGCCCCGATCCCGGCGCCGCGCGAGCTCGACATGCTGCTCTCGAGCGGTGAGCGCATCTCGATGGCGCTGCTGGCGATGGCGATCCACTCGATGGGCTTCGAAGCCCGGTCGTTCACCGGCAGCCAGGCGGGCATGATCACGACCGCCGACCACGGCTCCGCCCGCATCGTGGACGTCACGCCCGTGCGGCTGCGCGAGGCGCTGGACGAGGGCGCGATCGTCATCGTCGCCGGCTTCCAGGGCTTCAACCGCGACACGCGCGACATCACGACGCTCGGGCGCGGGGGATCGGACACGACCGCCGTCGCCCTCGCTGCGGCGCTCGACGCCGATGTGTGCGAGATCTACAGCGACGTCGACGGCATCTTCACCGCCGACCCGCGCGTGGTGCCGAAGGCGCGCAAGCTGGGCCGCATCTCGAGCGAGGAGATGCTGGAGCTGGCCGCGAACGGTGCGAAGGTGCTCTACATCCGCGCGGTCGAGTACGCCCGTCGTCACGGCGTCCTCATCCACTCGCGGTCGACGTTCAGCTCGGGGGAGGGCACATGGGTGCTCGGCCCGGGGATGACCCTGCCCGCAGGCGCTGCGGGCGCAGAAGGAGAAGACATGGAAGAGCCGATCGTCGCCGGTGTCGCGACCGACCTCAGCCAGGCCAAGATCACGGTGATCGGCGTCCCGGACGTCCCCGGCAAGGCCGCCGAGATCTTCAAGATCGTCGCGAAGTCCGGCGCGAACGTCGACATGATCGTGCAGAACGTGTCGGCGGCATCCACCGGTCGTACTGACATCTCCTTCACTCTGCCGAAGGAGGACGCCGCGACCGCGCTGCGGGCCCTCGCCGCCGAGCAGGGCGACGTCGGCTTCGAGAGCCTCGTGCACGACGACCAGATCGGCAAGCTCTCGGTCGTCGGCGCCGGCATGCGCACGCACTCCGGTGTCTCGGCGACGCTGTTCGAGGCGCTCAGCGTCGCGGGCATCAACATCGAGATGATCTCCACGAGCGAGATCCGCATCTCCGTCGTGGTGCGCGGCGACGACCTCGCCGAGGCGGCACGCGTCGTCCACACCGCCTACGGTCTGGACGGGGATGCCGAAGCGGTCGTCCACGCCGGCACCGGTCGCTGACCCCGAGAAAGGTAGCATCACCCCATGACCCGCATCTCCGATTCCGGACTCACCGTCGCCGTCGTCGGCGCCACCGGCCAGGTCGGCACCGTCATGCGCGAGATCCTCGCCGAGCGCGCGTTCCCGATCGGAGAGCTGCGCCTGTTCGCAACGGCACGCTCCGCCGGCACCGCGGTCGAGTTCGCGGGCAAGACGATCGTGATCGAAGACGTCGCGACCGCCGACCCGGCTGGCATCGACATCGCGCTCTTCTCCGCGGGCGCGACCGGAAGCCGTGCGCACGCGCCCCGCTTCGCCGAAGCCGGCGCGACCGTGATCGACAACTCCAGCGCCTGGCGCATGGACCCCGAGGTGCCGCTGGTCGTCAGTGAGGTCAATCCGCACGCGATCCGCGAGGCGCGTAAGGGCATCATCGCGAACCCCAACTGCACGACGATGGCCGCGATGCCCGTGCTGAAGGTGCTCGACGCCGAGGCCGGCCTCGAGCGTCTGATCGTCAGCACGTACCAGGCGGTCAGCGGTTCGGGCATCGCGGGTGCCGAAGAGCTCCTCGGCCAGGTGGAGGGCGTCCTCGCCCAGGGCGACACGCTGCGCCTCGTGCACGACGGCTCGGCAGTCGACTTCCCGCAGCCGGAGAAGTACATCGCGCCGATCGCGTTCGATGTCATCCCGTTCGCCGGCAACCTCGTCGACGACGGCGACAACGAGACCGACGAGGAGAAGAAGCTCCGCAACGAGAGCCGCAAGATCCTCGAGCTGCCCGACCTCCGCGTCGCCGGCACGTGCGTGCGTGTGCCCGTCTTCACCGGCCACTCCCTGAGCATCAACGCCGAGTTCGCCCGCGAGATCACGCCCGAGCGTGCTCGCGAGCTCCTCTCGACCGCCCCGGGGGTCACGCTCGAGGAAGTGCCCACCCCGCTGCAGGCGGCCGGCAAGGATCCGAGCTTCGTGGGTCGCATCCGTCAGGACCAGTCCGCGCCCGACGGCAAGGGTCTCGTGCTCTTCATCAGCAACGACAACCTCCGCAAGGGCGCCGCACTCAATGCGGTGCAGATCGCGGAGCTCGTCGCGGCCGGCATCGGCGTCAGCGCCTGACCGTCTGCTTCGTCGACGCGCAGGCTGGGTTCTTCGCCGACGCAGGGGATGTCGTCGAGACAGGGTGGCAGGCAGCCCTGTCTCGACGGAGTCACCCGTCTCGGTTTGCCGCACCGTCAAGAACGGCGGACTTTGACGGTCGGGGAGGGGGCGCACGGTGAGAGGGTGCCGGGGTGCGAACTAGACTTGTCCGGTGACAGAAACCGTCGATGTGGTGCTGATCGGTGGTGGCATCATGAGCGCCACCCTGGGCACACTCCTCTCCGAACTTCAGCCCGACTGGAAGATCGTCGTCTACGAACGACTCCATGACGTCGGCCTGGAGAGCTCCAACGCGTGGAACAACGCCGGAACCGGCCACGCCGCGCTCTGCGAGCTGAACTACACGCCCGAGGGCCCCGACGGCTCGGTCGACCCCGCGAAGGCGATCTCGATCAACGAGCAGTTCCAGCAGAGCCGCCAGTTCTGGTCGTCGCTCGTGGCCGAGGGTGCGCTCGACGCCCCCACGACCTTCATCAACTCCACGCCCCACATGACCTTCGTCCGCGGTGAGAAGGATGTGGCGTTCTTGAAGCGGCGCTACGAGGCGCTGAAAGACCAGCCGCTGTTCGCCGGCATCGAGTACAGCGAAGACTCCCGGGTGATCAACCAATGGGCGCCGCTGCTCATGCAGAAGCGGCGGGCGGGCGAGCCTTTTGCTGCCACCCGCGTCCCTGCGGGCACCGACGTCGATTTCGGCGCCCTGACGCGCCAGCTGTTCGACAACCTCCGCGAACGCGGCGCCGACATCGTCACGAACCGCGAGGTGAAGCGCCTGAAGCGCCGCGCAGACGGCACGTGGGACATCACGTGGCGAAACTCGATCGGCCACACGCCCGGCAAGACGAACGCGCGCTTCGTGTTCGTGGGGGCGGGCGGGTGGGCGATCAAGCTGCTGCAGCGCTCCGGCATCCCCGAGATCAAGGGATACGGGGTGTTCCCCATCGGCGGGCAGTGGCTCAAGACGTCCAACCCCGCGCTCGTGGCCAAGCACAAGGCCAAGGTGTACTCGCAGGCCTCGGTCGGCGCGCCGCCGATGTCGGTGCCGCACCTGGACACCCGCGTCGTCGACGGGGAGACCTCGCTGCTGTTCGGTCCGTTCGCGACCTTCAGCCCGAAGTTCCTCAAGAACGGCTCGATGCTCGATCTGTTCACCCAGATCCGACCGAGCAACATCTTCGTGATGCTCAAGGTGGCGATCGACAACCCGTCGCTCATCACGTATCTCGTCGGCGAGCTGCTGAAGAACCACAAGAAGAAGGTCGACAGCCTCCGCACGTTCATGCCGACGGCGAAGGACGAGGACTGGGAACTGCTGGATGCCGGGCAGCGCGCGCAGGTCATGAAGAAGGACCCGAAGAAGGGCGGCGTGCTGCAGTTCGGCACCGAGGTCGTCACAGGCGCGGACGGCACGATCGCCGGCCTCCTGGGCGCATCGCCGGGAGCGTCGACGGCCGTCTCGATCATGCTGGGCCTGCTGCAGACGTCCTTCCCCGACCGGATCGAGGCGTGGGAGCCGCGCCTGCGCGAGCTCATCCCGAGCTACGGCCAGAAGCTGAACCCGCGTCCCGAACTCGCGAAGGACGTGCTGTCCGAGACCGCGGAGACCCTGGCGCTGACCGCCTGAGCACAGCCTGAGTATCGCCTGACCTGGAAGACGACGAAGCCCTTCAGCACGGCGACCGCGCGCCCCTAGGGTGGGGGCATGCGGGGAGCCTGGTCAGGGGGCGCGCGGCGCGCGTGGAAGACGGTGGTCGGGGCGGCGGTGACCGTCATGCTCGCCGCGACGCTCGCGGGCGCCGCGGCGGCTCCGCCCGGCGGGGCGGGAACCGCGGTCGTGGATGCCGCTCCGGCGGTTCCGGCATCCGTGCAGGATTTCACCTACGACTCGTTCGAGGCCGACTACTGGCTGGTCCGGGGTGCCGGGGGCTCGAGCCACCTGTTCACGACCGAGACGATCGTCGCGCGCTTTCCGGACTTCGACCAGAACAAGGGCATCGTCCGCTGGATACCGAAGGCCGACTCGGGGATCACGCACGACACCCGTGTCGTCAACGTCACCGGGGCAGGGGGCGAGCCGATCTTCTGGTGGACCGAGGAGGACGACGACCGGATCTACGTCCTCACCGGCGACGACTCGTACGTGCGCGGCGTGCAGACCTACGTGATCTCGTACACGATGAGCGACGTCGTCCTGCGCTACGAGGACACCGACGCCGACGAGTTCTATTGGGACACGGTCGGCACCGACCACGCGCAGCCGTTCGGCTCGGTCACCGCCCGCGTGCACATCGCACGGGATGCCGCGGAGGGGCTCCTGCCCGATCGAACGGCGTGCTACTCGGGTCCGGAGGGATCGACGGACACGTGCGAGATCGCCCCGACGACCGTCATCGGATGGCCGGCCGAGGTCACGGCCTGGGCGGCTGCGCTGGGAGTCGACGCCGCGGACGGCTCGGTCTCGTTCCAGGCCGGAGACGTCGATCTCGGCCCGGATGAGAACGTCACGGTGGCGATCGGGTTCGCCCAGGGCACGTTCTCCGCGCCGACGCCTCCGCCTCCGCCGCCCTATCCGTGGTGGGAATGGATCCTGCCCGGCCTCGCGCTGCTGTCGGGCTTCGGGGGACTCGTGTTCCTCCTCGTCATGAAGGTCGTCCTGCGGCGCAATCCCGACCGCTCGCCCGTGATCGTCCAGTACACCCCGCCCGAAGACGAGTCGCTGACCCTGTCGGCGGGCGTACTCGACGTGCCCGAGCGCGCCATGGCCGCGCACGTCGTCGATCTCGCGGTGCGCGATGCGGTCGAGCTGCGGGCGACCGGCGACCGCGAGGACCCCGACGACTTCGAGGTCGTCCTGCGCAGCAAGGAGGGCCTCGACGACGACGATCTGCGGGTGGTCAACACGCTGTTCCCCAAGAACGCCGAGCCGGGCGCGGACGTCGATCTGGGCGTGTTCGCGAAGAAGCCGCCCGCCCGGGCGGTGACCTACGTCCGCCGCATCGACGAATTCACCGTGCAGCGGGGCTATCGCACAAAGATCCCCGGCTGGATCGGCGCGGTGCGCGGGGCGTCGCAGATCGGCGGTTTCTTCCTCGCGATGGCGTTGATCTTCTTCGGGGACGGAGCCTTCGCGGTGCTGTCGGACCTCGCCCCCCTCGGCAATCTGCTCTACGTCGCCGCGATCGTCAGCGGCTTCTTCGCGTTCCTGTTCCTGCCCTTCCTCAGCCTGCCGAAATCGACCCTGACGCTCGCGGGCGGCATGCACAAGACGTACCTGGACGGTATCCGCGAGTATCTGCGGCTCGCGGAGGAGGACCGGCTGAAGGCCGCCCAGTCGCCGCGGACGGCCGATCTCGTCTCCTCCGGCCGCCGCCCGTACGGCGACGCCCCGAACTCTCCCGGCGACAGCATCGTCAACGTCTACGAGCGGCTGCTCCCGTACGCCGTGCTGTTCGGCATGGAGCGCGAGTGGGTCGAGGTGATCCGCAGCGCTGCGCCGGCCGTCGACGCGGCACCCCGTCTGTCGCTGTTCGACGCGGTGTCGTCGGATTCGCTGTCGCAGGCGTCCTCGTCGATCGGACGGCTCGCGGCCACACCGGTGTCGCGCCCCGGCTCGTCCAGCAGCTCGTCGTCGAGCTCGAGCTGGTCGTCCTCGGGCGGATCGTCGGGAGGCGGCTTCTCCGGAGGAGGCGGCGGCGGGGGCGGCTTCGGCGGCCGGTGACGACTACGCTCGGCACGTGGCAAAACTGTACTTCCGCTACGGAGCGATGAACTCGGGCAAGTCCTCGTCGCTTCTGCAGGCCGCGTACAACTACGAGGAGCGCGGCCAGCACGTGCTGCTGGCCAAGCCCGCGATCGACACCAAGGAATCCGACAAGATCTCCAGCCGACTGGGGATGTCGCGGACGGTGGATTTCCTCATCGCCCCCGACGCGGATCTGCGGGTCCTGTTCGCGGAGCACCGTGCGCGGGTGAAGGCGTCGGCCGACGAAGCGCTCATCCCCGAGCAGGCCGTGCTCGGCCGACCGGCGGACGTCGCGTGCCTGCTCGTGGACGAGGCGCAGTTCCTCACGCCCGAGCAGGTCGACGACCTGCTGCGCATCGTCGTGCTCGACGGCGTGCCGGTGCTGGCGTACGGCATCCGCACCGACTTCCGCACCGAGGCGTTCCCCGGGTCGCGCCGGCTCCTCGAACTCGCGCACAGCCTGGAGGAGCTCAAGACGATCTGCCGCTGCGGACGCAAAGCGATCTTCAACGCACGCCTGGTGGGCGGTCGGTTCGTCTTCGACGGCGATCAGGTGGCGATCGACGAGCTCACCGCCGACCGCGTCACGTACGAGTCGATGTGCGCGGAGTGCTACCTGCGCGAGTCGGGTGGACGCCTCGACGGACGGTGACGTGCGAGCCGCCTCGCTAGGCTGATCGCATGCGAGTCCTCCTTGCCGGCGGCGCCGGCTACATCGGCGCACACACCGCGGTCTCCCTGCTGGATGCCGGCCACGACGTCGTCCTCCTGGACGACCTCTCCGGAACGAGCGCGATCGCCGCAGACCGCGTCGCGACGATCACCGGCAAGAGCACGCCGCTCGTGGTCGGGGACGCCGCCGATGACGCCGTCGTCGAGAAGGTGTTCGCCGAGCACGGTCCGATCGACGCGATCGTGCACCTCGCCGCCTTCAAGGCGGTGGGGGAGTCGACCCAGAAGCCCCTGGAGTACTACTCGAACAACGTCGACACGACGTTCGCCCTGCTGAGGATGGGCCTCGCGCACGGCATCCGCTCGTTCGTCTTCTCCAGCACGGGGACGGTCTACTCCGATCCGGCGGATCTGCCGTTCACCGAGGAGTCGACGACGAGCATCGACCTGTCGAACGCGTACTCGAAGTCCAAGCGCATCAACGAGGTGGTCCTCGCCGACGTCGCCCGCGTGAACCCCGAGCTGAACGTCACCGTGCTGCGGTACTTCAACCCCGTGGGCGCGCACCCGAGCGGCCTCATCGGCGAGGACCCCGCCGGCATCCCGAACAACCTCATGCCGTTCGTCGCGCGCGTCGCGGTGGGCAAGCTCGACCGCATCGGCGTCTTCGGCGACGACTACGACACCCCCGACGGCACGGGCCTGCGCGACTACATCCACGTCGTCGACCTCGCCGAGGGGCACGTCACGGCGCTCGAGCAGGCGAAGCCGGGATACGTCGTCTACAACCTGGGCACCGGGCGCCCGGTGAGCGTGCTCGAGCTCATCGCGTCATTCGAGAAGGCCGTGGGCCACGAGCTGCCGAAGCAGATCCTCGACCGGCGTCCGGGAGACGTCGCGGCGACCTACTGCGACCCGTCGAAGGCCGAGCGCGAGCTCGGCTGGACGTCGCGTCTCACGATCGACGACTCGTGCCGCGACTACTGGAACTGGCAGTCGAAGAACCCCGACGGATACGCGACCGCCTGACCTCCCGGCGCGCCCGGCGGGTCCGCGCCGACCCGCACTCCCTGCCCGGGTACACCCCACGCATGGGGATGTCTACCCATCCGCCCTTCGGCGAGATCGCGCTTAGGATAGGAAACCGTGTCGCCGGGGACGACACGGACGGTTGTTGACGCGCGAAGCCGAGGGGATGCCAGGGGATGAAGGCTTTGTCGTGGATGCGTTCGCGCCCCAAGGCGCTCGCTTCCACGGCGGGAGTGACGGTCGGCCTCGTCGCGATCACCACGATGGCCTTCTCGTACGAGGGCTTCCCCACGACCAAGGTCGACCTGAACGACGGCGGCGTCTGGATCACGAAGACCTCCGACATGCTCGTCGGGCACTTCAACCACGAGTCGACCGTTCTGGACGGCGGCCTGCGCACCACGGGTGAGAACTACGACATCCTGCAGGATGCCGCGAACGTGCTCGTCGTCGATTCGGGCAGCTCCACGCTCGCTGCGGTGGACCCCGCACGCGTGTCCCTGGGCGATTCCGCCGGCATCCCGGGCGGCGCCGACGTGGCGCTGGGCAAGGACACCGCCGCTGTGCTGGACGGCGAGTCCGGAGCCCTCTGGGTCGTGCCGGTGCGCGGCATCGCGTCGTTCGAGATCGAGGCTGCCGAGCCGGTCGCCGAGCTCGGGGCGAACGCCGACGTGACGGTCGCGCGCGACGGCACCGTGTTCGCCCTGTCGAGCGAGCGCGGCGAAGTCGTCACCGTTCCGGTCGACAACGAGGGCCAGGCGCTGGACCCCTCGACCGCCTCGGTCGGCGACGGGGAGCTGTCGGACCGCTCGAGCATCACCGCGGTGGGGCGCACCCCCGTCGTCCTCGACCCGGCGGCCGGAGTCGTGATGTCGCCCGGCGGGTTCCGCACGGACGTGCCCGGCGGCGACGATGCGGTGCTGCAGCAGGCGTCCGAGGAGAGCGACGCCGTCGCCGTCGCGACGGCGGCGGAGCTCGTGCGCGTGCCGCTGGACGGCGGCGAGCCCGCCGTCACCGCCGCCGGCGGCCAGGGGGCCCCGGCGGCGCCGGTCTCGCTCCGCGGCTGCACGTACGGCGCGTGGGCCGGCTCGGGTTCCTTCATCCGGGACTGCGCGGGCAGCGCGAGCGACGTCTCGGCGGCGATCGAGGACGCGCAGGACGCGACGAGCCTGGTGTTCCGGGTCAACCGCGACGTCATCATCCTCAACGACGCCGTCGGCGGCGCGGCGTGGCTCGCGAACGAGAGCCTGCAGCGCGTGGACAACTGGAACGACCTCACGCCGCCCGAGGGCGAGACCGAGAACGAAGAGGATTCGACGGAGGAGACCGTCGAGTCGACCCTCCCCGAGCGCAGCGAGATCAACACGCCGCCGGTCGCGGAAGACGACTCGTTCGGTGTGCGACCGGGCGCGTCGGCGCTCCTGCCGGTGATCGACAACGACAACGACCCGGACGGCGACGTGCTCGTCGCCACCGTCGCCGACCAGCAGACGGCGATCGGCGTCGTCCAGCCCATCTACAACGGCGGATCCCTGCAGATCGCGGTCGCCGAGGACGCCACCGGTTCTGCGACCTTCACGTACGAGATCGACGACGGCCGCGGGGGCACCGACACGGCATCCGTCACGCTGACCGTACGTGAGGAGGGCGTCAACGCGGCCCCGGCGCCCAAGCGCAAGACCGTGCTCACGGTCGAGACCGGCGGCACGGTCTCGTACAACATCCTTCCGGACTGGATCGACCCCGACGGCGACGACATCTACCTGAAGGAGGTCGTGGCAGCCCCCGGCGACGAAGTCGACTTCAGCACCGACGGGCAGCTCACCTACAAGGCGACCGCGAGCCTGCAGGGGCGCAAGGACATCCAGGTCACGGTCGCCGACGGCTTCGGCGAAGTGGCCACGACGACGCTGACGCTCGACGTGCGGCCGCAGGGCTCGACGAAGCCGAAGACGAACGCCGACCACGTCGTGACGTACGTGGGGGAGCAGATCACCGTCGCCCCGCTCGCGAACGACACGAGCTCCGGGCGCGAGCAGCTGCGGCTCGGCCGGGTCGATGAGGTTCCGGGCGCGACCGTGCTCCCGGATTTCCCGAACAAGACCTTCACGTTCTCGGCGCCGGCGGTCGGCGTCTACTACGTGCAGTACCTCGCGACAGCGGGCCCGGAGAACGGCGAGGGCCTCGTGCGCATCGACGTGATCGAGTCCAAGGACGTCGATCTGCCGCCCGTCGCCGTCCGCGACGTCGCGCTGCTGCCCACCGGCGGAGACGTGCTGGTCGGCGTGCTCAACAACGACACCGACCCCGCGGGCGGCATCCTGGTCGTTCAGTCGGTGTCGATCGAACCCGGAACCGGCGTCTCCGTCTCGGTGATCAACCACGAGACGCTGCGCATCACCGACCAGGGCACGCTCGACGAGCAGGTCCGCATCTCGTACCGCATCTCCAACGGCGCCCAGTCGGCCGACGGCGAGGTCGTGGTCGTGCCGATCCCGGCGCCCGAGAAGATCCTGCAGCCGGTCACCGCCCCCGACTCGGTGTCGGTGCGCGCGGGCGACGTCGTGACGATCCCCGTACTCGCGAACGACACGCACCCGAGCGACGATCCGCTCCACCTCGCGCCCGAGCTCATCGAGCCGTTCGTCGACCCCGCCGACGGCGAGGCGTTCGTCTCGCAGGACACCGTGCGGTTCAAGGCCGGAGACGAGGCCAAGACCGTCTACCTCACGTACGAGGCCGTCGACTCGCGGCAGCAGAAGGCGGCGGGCTACGTCACGATCCAGATCCTCCCCGTCGTCGAGGAGACGAACGCGGCGCCCCGCCCCCGCGACCTCGTCGCCCGGACGCTGTCGGGCACCGAGGTCGACATCGCAGTGCCGCTGGACGGCATCGACGCCGACGGCGACTCGGTCGAGCTCCTCGACATCTCGTCGAGCCCGACGAAGGGCCGCATCGTCGAGGTCGCGCAGAACTACCTGACCTACGAGGCCTTCGACGATTCGACCGGCGTGGACGTGTTCACGTACCGTGTCCGCGACCGCCTGGGCAAGGAGGGCACGGCGACGATCCGCGTCGGAATCGCACCCGGGGAACAGGTGAACCAGGCCCCGTACGCCGTGAAGGATGCCGTCGTCGTGCGCCCCGGCCGCGAGATCGCCGTGCCGGTCATGCTGAACGACTCCGACCCCGAGGGCGATGAGATCTCGCTTGTGAAGGACGGGCTCGAGCTTCCCTCCGTGGACGGACTGTCGGCGCGGGTCTCGGGCGACCGCGTCCTCGTTCAGGCGCCGGATGCCGCGGTGGAGACCTCGCTGCAGTACACCGTCCGCGACGCCCGCGGTGCGACGGCGACGGCGGTGCTGCAGATCACCGTGGACGAGGACGTCCCGCTGCAGGCGCCCATCGCGCGCGATGACCGCCTCCGTCCTGCGGATCTGGAGGGCGAGAGCCTCTCGGCCGATCTCGACATCCTCGACAACGACGAGGACCCCGACGGCACGACGGAGCGGCTCGACGTGGAGGTCGGCGCAGGTGCGACCCTCCTGCGCGACGGCAAGGTGCGGGTGACCGTGACCGAAGAACTCCAGCTCATCCGCTACACCCTGACCGATCAGGACGGCCTGCAGTCGTCGGCGTTCATCTTCGTGCCCTCCGAGGACGGCTTGCGGCCGACCCTCACTTCGACCGAGCCGCTCGAGGTCGTCAGCGGCGAGACGAAGGAAGTCCCCCTCTCGGAGTACGTCACCGTCGCGGGCGGGGGCGAGGTCGTCATCACCGAGCACGCGAAGGTCAGCGCGATCAACGCGGACGGCTCCGATCTCGTGAAGGACGCGCGCACGCTCGTCTACACGTCGGCGCCCGGCTACTTCGGGCAGGACGCGCTCACGTTCGAGGTGACCGACGGCACCGGCCCGGACGACCCCGAGGGACGCAAGGCCACGCTCAGCATCCCGATCAACGTGCTCCCGCCCGAGAACCAGGCGCCGGAGTTCGTGGGCGGCCAGGTGAACGTCGCGCCCGGCGAGGATGCGACGGTCCTCGATCTCGCCGCCCTCACGATCGACCCCGACCCCGAGGACAAGGGCGCGCACGAGTACACGCTCGTCGGCGGCGAAGGCAAGGGCATCAGCGCCGAGATCGACGGCGACCGCCTCCTCGTGTCGGCGTCCTCAAACGCGAAGAAGGGCGCCGCGACCACGCTGACCCTTCGGGTCACGGACGGACAGACCGAACCCGTCGAAGGATCGGTGCTCGTGCAGGTGACCGCGTCGAACCGGGCCATGCCCGCCGCGAACACCGACACGATCGCCGAGGCCGACCAGGGCGAGTCGGTCACCGTCCCCGTTCTGGCGAACGACTTCAACCCGTTCCCCGAGACGCCGTTGAAGGTCATCTCGGCCAACGTCGAGACCGGCGCCGGCAGCGCGAGCGTCAACGGCGACGACGTGATCGTCACGCCGTCCGCCGACTTCGTGGGCACGATGGTCGTCCGCTACACGATCCAGGACGCGACCGAGGACCCCGACCGCGAGGCGACCGGTCAGGTCGTCCTCACGGTGCAGGGTGTTCCCGAGGCCCCCGGCGCGCCGACGGTCACGAGCGTCCAGGACCGCACGGTCGTGGTGTCGTACACCGCGCCGTCGAACAACGGCGCCGAGATCACGAAGTACACCGTCCGGGCGGTGCAGGGTGGGGCGTACTCGAAGGAGTGCCAGTCCACGACGTGCACGCTCGACAACCTCACGAACAACGTCGAGTACGTGTTCCAGGTGACGGCGACGAACCGCGTGGGCGAGTCCGAGCCGTCGGGCTCGTCGGCCGTGGCCCGTCCCGACGCGCGCCCGGACACCCCGAACCCCCCGACGCTGACGTTCGGCGACAAGTCGCTCCAGGTCGCCTGGACGACCCCGACGACGCCCGGCTCGCCCGTGGAGCGCTACACGCTCGAGATCTCGCCGGCGCCGCCGTCGGGCATCACGCAGAAAGAGGTCACCGGCAACTCCGTCACGTGGGAAGGGCTCGAGAACGGCGGCAACTACCAGGTGCGCGTGCAGGCTCACAACCGCGCGCCCGAGCCGTCGAGCTGGAGCAACTGGTCGGCGTCCGAGGTTCCGGCGGGTCCGCCGCTGTCAGGATCGGCGCCGACGACCGCCGAGCTCGCGCCGGTCGGCGACCAGGCCCAGATGCAGGTCAACTGGGCGACGCCGCCGGCGAACGGCGACGCGATCGACGCGTACCAGCTCGAGGTCTGGGAGGGGTCGGGCCTGCAGCGCACGCTCACACCCAGCCCCGGCTCCAACAGCCAGGCGGTGGTCGTCCCCACGTCTGAGAGCGCGTACACGTACCGCATCCGCGCGCACAACAAGGCCGGATGGGGCGAGTGGAGTCCGATGTCGGCGCCTCGTCGAGGGGTCATCGCCCCCGCGGCGCCGCGCATCGACAGCGTCACGGCGCAGGATCGCCAGCTGACCGTCGCCTTCACCCCGGGGTCGCGCAACGGTGCCCGCGCCGAAGAGGTCAGCTACCAGTACCGCCTCAACGGCGGCGGCTGGGCGGGTTTCCCCGGCAACGGTGTCATCGGCGGCCTCTCGAACGGCACGGCGTACACGGTCGAGATGCGCGCCGTCGCGCGGGTCGACGGGACGACGTACGCCGGAGCGGTGTCCAACGGCGTCCGCGAGACGCCGTACGGCCAGCCCAAGGCCCCGATCGCGAACGCCCGCAATCTCGGCACGAGCGTCGAGGTGAGTTGGAACTCCAACGGCTCCTACAACGGTCGACCGATCACGACGACGCAGATCCGCATCGACGGCGGCAACTGGCAGAACGTCGGCGCCACCGGATCGCGCACCGTCGGCGACGGGTACCAGCAGAACCACAGCATCGACGTCCGCGCCCAGGACTCGACGGGTGCCTGGTCGCCGGTGGCGTCCGCGTCCGCGCGGACGGACGATCCGCCGGCGCCGCGCGCCTTCGTCACGCCCGGTGCGTCGGCGCAGGGGCAGCCCGGCTGCAGCAGCGCTTCGTGCGCGTACTTCGTGGTCAACACCCGCGACTTCAACCCCGGCACCTACAACATCGTGTGTCACTCGGATCGCGGCCAGATCAACAGCGGCTCCTCCTGGAGGCTCACCGCGAACGGGTCGCAGCAGCTGGGGTGCTACTTCGGATATCCGGGCGTGAACGTCTGGGTCGAGATCAACGGCAAGGCGTACGAGAAGCGCACATGGTAGCCGCGCGGCATCCGCGCATCGCATCGCTTTCACACGGCAGAGGAATGAACTGACATGAGCATGACCCCCGAACAGGCCGCCTGGTTCCACCAGACCTTCGACCGCCTGGTGCACAACGTCGACAAGGCGGTGCAGGGCAAGCGCGAGGTCGTCGGCCTCGTGATCGCCTCGATGCTCGCCGAGGGCCACGTGCTCCTCGAGGACGCCCCCGGAACGGGCAAGACCAGCCTCGCGAAAGCGCTCGCCGCCACGGTGCAGGGCACGAGTTCCCGCATCCAGTTCACGCCCGACCTGCTGCCCTCCGACGTGACCGGCGTCACGATCTACGACCAGCAGTCGCACCGCTTCGAGTTCCACAAGGGACCGATCTTCGCCTCGATCGTCCTCGCCGACGAGATCAACCGCGCCTCGCCCAAGACGCAGTCGGCGCTGCTGGAGGTCATGGAGGAGTCCCGGGTCACCGTCGACGGCGTCACGCACGAGACCGGCCGGCCCTTCCTCGTGATCGCGACGCAGAACCCGATCGAGCAGGCGGGGACCTACAAGCTCCCCGAAGCCCAGCTCGACCGCTTCCTCATCAAGACCTCGATCGGCTACCCCGATCTGGACGTCACCGAGAGCATCCTGGCCGGGGCGTCCACCCGCAACCCGTCCGCCGCGCTCTCGGCGATCATCACGATGGGGGCGGTCGCCGACATGGCGGACCTCGCGGCGACGGTGCACGTCGACCCGGCCGTGCTGCGCTACGTGGCCCAGCTCGCCGAAGCGACCCGCAACGATCCCGCGACCCGGCTCGGGGTGTCCGTCCGCGGTTCGATCGCGATGATCCGCATCGCCAAGGTGTGGGCGGCCGCGCACGGGCGTCACTTCGTGCTCCCCGACGACATCAAGGCCCTCGCGCGTCCGACCTGGCAGCATCGTCTGCTGCTGGATGCCGAGGCCGAGTTCGCGGGCACGACCAGCGACGTCGTCATCGACCGCGTGCTGGACGGGATCGCCGCTCCCCAGGCGCGCGCGGCGGCGTGATGGTCGCCGAGGCACCCTCGGCCCCCACGGTTCAGACGGGCCGCGAGGCCGGATGGAAGGACGTGGCGGCCGTCGTCGGCGCGCGCGTCCTCGCGCGCCTGCGACTCATCGCGGGCGCGATCCGGCCGCTCGCCTGGACGCTCATGGCGATCGCCGTCGGCCTGTGGGTCATCGGGCAGATCGCCGGATGGGCGGAGCTGCTCGTCGCGGCCCTCGTGATCGCGATCACGGTCGCCCTGTGCGCGCTGTTCCTCATCGGCCGCACCGCATACGACGTGTCCCTGGACCTCGCGCGCACGCGCGTCGTGGTGGGGGAGCGCGCCGTGGGCGCCCTCACGCTCGCGAACCGCGGATCGAGGGCGATCCTCCCGTCGCGCATCGTGCTTCCCGTCGGCTCCGGACGCGGAGAGTTCGGCATCCACCGCCTCGCTCCCGGTGAGGAGGCCGAGGAGCTCTTCGCGATCCCGACGCAGAAGCGCGGAGTCGTGAAGGTCGGCCCGGTGAGCGTCGTGCGCGGTGACCCGCTCGGCCTGTTCGAGCGGGCGCATCGTCGCGACGATCCGTTCGATCTCTTCGTCCACCCGCGCACGGTGCTGTTCGACGGGCAGTCGCTCGGGTATCTGCGCGACCTCGAGGGACTCCCCGCGACGGATCTGTCGCGCGACGACGTGTCGTTCCACGCGCTGCTGGAGTATCAGCCCGGCGACGATCTTCGTCACGTGCACTGGCGCTCCACCGCGCGCACCGGCACGATGATGGTCCGCCAGTTCGAGGAGACCCGCCGGTCGCACTTCGTGATCGGCCTCTCGCGATCGAACGGCGACTACGCCACGGCGGAGGACTTCGAACTCGCGGTCTCGGCGGCTGGCTCGATCGGTCTGCGTGCGCTGCGGGATTCGCAGCGCGTCGACGTGCGCGTGCAGGGCAGGGAACTTCCCTCCCGCACCGGCAAGCAGCTCCTCGATTCGCTCTCGGCGCTGGAGAACAGCCGGCCGCGCGAGGGTGGTGTGGCGGCTCTGGCCGGAGTCGTGTCGGCCGCGATGCCGCTCGCGAGCGTCGTCGTGCTCGTGTGCGGATCGAAAGTGGGCTCCGACGACCTGCGCGTCGCGTGCTCCCGCCTCCCGTTCGGCGCCCGCGCCCTCGCCGTGGTCGCCGACACCACGGCCTCGGCCCCCTCGCTGCGCCGCATCGGCGACGCCGACGTCATCACGATCGGCGCGCTCGAACAGATCCCGCTCGCGCTGCAGAAGGTGCTGGCATGACCGCGTCCGTCTCGGCACCGGCCGGCCTCTCGCTGCGCCGCCGGATCCTCGATCTGACCGCCACCGCGGTGCTCGTCCTCGTCGCCGTCCTCGGATTCCAGCCGACGTTCGGCGGGCTGTCCTTCCTCCCCGCCGCCGTCGGCGGCATCGTGATCGGTCTGACCATCGCCGCCGTCGCCGCGTGGCGTGGCTGGGGCATCCTGACGATCTCGGGACTGGTCGTCGCGGCGTACTTCGTCTTCGGCGGAGCGCTCGCCCTTCCCCACACCGCCCTGCTCGGCGTCGTGCCCACGCTCGACACGCTGCAGCAGCTCGCGCTCGGCACCGTGACCTCCTGGAAGCAGATGCTCACGACCGTCGCGCCGGTCTCGGCGGCCGACGGTCACCTCCTCGTGCCGTTCCTGCTGTCGCTCGTGACCGCCACGGCGACGGCATCCCTCGCCCTGCGTCTTCGCCAGGTCGCCTGGGCGCTCCTGCCCGTCGGAGCACTCCTGATGCTCGTGATCGCGCTCGGCACGCCCGAGGCCGCCTTCCCGCTCGTGCAGGGGCTCGTCTTCGCGGTCGTCGGCACCGCGTGGCTCGCGTTGCGCCAGATCTGGGCGCCGCAGAATTCGGCGGTCTCCGTCGGCGACGTCGACCCGACGCGTGCGACGCACATGCGCCGGCGACGCCTCATCGCCGGCGCCGCCGTGCTCGCGATCGCCGGGGGCGCGGGGATCGCCACAAGCGCGATCGCGGCGCCGTCCCAGCCGCGTCACGTCTTCCGCGACGTCATCATCCCCCCGTTCGACGTCCGCGACTATCCGAGCCCGCTGCAGTCGTTCCGCAAGAACGTCCGCGACGACGCCGACGAGACGCTGTTCACCGTGCAGGGTCTGCCGGAGGACGCCCGCATCCGCACCGCCGTCATGGACGACTTCGACGGCATGGTCTACAACGTCGCCGACGGCGGCCCGACCTCGTCGAGTGCGTTCTCGCCGCTGCGGTCGGACATGTCGCCGGACGCGGAAGGAGTCCCGGTCACGCTCAAGATCGCGGTCGGACAGTACGCGGAGGTGTGGGTGCCGACGGCGGGCGCGCTCGCCGAGATCGGCTATTCGGGCGAGCGGGCCGAAGAGCTGCGGCGGGGCACGTACGTCAACGTCGAGACGGGCACCGCGGTGGCCACGCCGCGACTCCAGCGGGGCGACGAGTACACGGTCGACGCGGTGATCCCCGCCGTGCCCGACGACGACCAGCTCGCCGAGGTCGACTTCGGGGTCGTCGCCCAGCCGAAGCAGAGCAACGTGCCCGAAGAGCTCGCGGCGCTCGCCGCTGAGACGGTCGCGAGCGCGGAGTCGCCCATCGAGCAGGTGCGCGCGCTCGAGGCGTTCCTCGCCGAGGGCGGCTTCTTCAGCCACGGGCTCGAGGGCGAGGTCATCTCGCGCGCGGGGCACACATCCGAGCGCATCACGACGCTCATCGGCGGCGACCAGATGATCGGCGACGACGAGCAGTACGCCGTGGCGATGGCGCTCCTGGCGGGCGAGCTGGGCATCCCGGCGCGCGTCGTGATGGGGTACTACCCCGACGAGGAGGAGAAGGGCGAGGCGGTCTTCGCCGCGACCGGTGATGACGTGCACGCGTGGGTCGAGGTCAACTTCGACGGCGTCGGCTGGCTGCCGTTCGATCCGACGCCGCCGGAGGACCAGATCCCCAACGACCAGAACACCAAGCCGCGGACGGATCCGCAGCCGCAGGTGCTGCAGCCCCCGCCGCCGCCGCAGGAGCCCGTCGATCTGCCGCCGACGCTTCCCGATGACCGCGAGTCCGAGGACGAGACGCTCAACATCGCCGGCATCATCGGCGTCATCCTGCTCATCGGCGGGATCACGCTCGCGATCCTCGCCGTGCTCATGTCGCCCTTCATCCTGATCGGCGCGTGGAAGGCCGCCCGCCGTCGGTCGCGACGCACGGCCGCGCGACCCGCCGACCGGATCAGCGGCGGCTGGGATGAACTCACCGATCGTGCCGTCGATTACGGCGCGCGACTCGCGCCCGGCGGGACGCGTCCCGAGGAGGCTGCGGCCGTCGCCGCGACGCTCGACGTGCCGCACGTCGCGACGCTCGCGCGACGCGCCGACGTCGAGGTGTTCGGCCCGACCGACCCGACTCCCGAGGATGTCGACGCCTTCTGGAGCGAAGTCGAGACCATCGTCGGGACGCTGGGCGAGAAGGCCGGGTTCTGGAAGCGCATGAAGGCGCGCCTGAGCCTGCGGTCGCTCCTGGGCGGCACGGCGATCTCCACCGGCCTGCAGGGGCTGCGCGACGCCGCATCCGCGCGCGTGCGCGGCGAGTCCGACGCGGACCGGTCCGGTGCGCGGGCGGCCGGTCCTTCCGACACACCCTCCGCACACGAGAGCGAGACGTCATGACGCCCCCCGCGTCCGCAGAGACCGCGCCCATTCCGCGCCGCGCGATCGCCTACCTGATCGACTCCTTCATCGCGGCGGGCCTCGCCATCGTGCTGTGGGGTGCCCTGCTGGTCGTCGCGGCGCTCGCCGGTCCGGACGGGATGCCGACGACGGTCCTGATCGGCGCGCCGATCGTGATGATTCTGCTGCTGGGCTGGTTCGTCGTGTACACGCTCATGCAGGCGGGTGCGGGCTCGATCGGGATGCGGGCGCAGGGCGTGCGCATGGTCTCGGTGCGCGACCGTGCGTCCGTGGGCTTCGGACGCGCACTTCTGCGCAACATCGTCTTCGGGCTGGCCGCCGCGATCGTGATCGGATACTTCACGCCGCTGTTCGACGGCTCGGGACGCTTCCAGGGCTGGCATGACAAGGTCGCCGGCGCCCTTCTGATCAACGCGCGCGCGGGGAGCCACAGCGCGTCCGCCGACGCATCGGACGAGCCCGCGGAAGCCGCTGAGGGGGCGGCGCATGCGCCGGCGGCACCGACGCCGGTCGCGGAGGAGCGGGTCGGGCTCGCCGCCCTCGCGACCCCGACGTCTCCTCCGCGTCCGCCGACGCCGTCGGTCTCGAACGCCGCTCCCGCCCCCGTCGCCGCCGCGCCCGGAGACGGCTCGGCCCTCATCGCGTTCGTGCCCGGTGTGAGTCAGAGTACGGCCGCACCCGCGCCGGTCGCCCTCGAGCCCGCTGCCGTCGAGCCCTCTGCCGTCGAGCCCGCTGCGGCAATCGACCAGACCGTCCACGCCGCGCCCGCCGTGCGTGAGCGCGTCGAGCCGGACGCCTCCGACATCGAGGACACGCGGATCAGCATCCCGGGTCACCGCCTCGTCTTCACGTGGGATGACGGCACCCGCGTCGCGGTCTCGCGCCGCACGATCTTCGGCCGCAACCCTGCGCGGGAGGACGGCGCGGTCATCGTCGCGGTGCGCGACGAGACGCTGTCGCTGTCCAAGACGCACTTCGAGGCTGCGGCCGAGGCATCCGGCGGATGGGTGCTCGACCGGCACTCGACGAACGGGATGACCCTCGTCCGCGACGGGCAGCGGATCGCGTGCCCGGCCGGCCAGCGCGTCGCCGTACGCCTGGGCGACGCGATCGAGATCGGCGAGCGCATCGTGACGATCGGGGGTTACGCGTGAGGCCGGCGTTGACCGTGTCGACGGGGTCGGCGACGCACCCCGGGCTGCGGCGCGCGCTCAACGAGGACGCGCACCTCGCGAGCGCGCCGGTGTTCGTCGTCGCCGACGGCATGGGCGGGCACGAGGCGGGGGAGCGGGCGAGTGCCGCCGTGATCGCGGAGTTCGCGGGCTCGATCGGGCGTGCATCGCTGCACCTGGACGACGTGCGGCACGCGCTGTCGCGGGCCCGCTCCGTCGTGGAGCAGCTCTCGCTCTCGGGCGACGTGCGGGCCGGCACCACGCTGAGCGGTGTCGTGATCGCCACCGTCGACGGTATGGGCTACTGGCTCGCGGTCAACATCGGCGACTCGCGCACCTATCGGCTCGCCGACGGAGAGCTCGAGCAGATCAGCGTGGACCACTCCGTGGTGCAGGAGCTCATCGACTCCGGAGAGCTCACCGTCGAGCAGGCCATGACCGATCGGCGACGCAACATCATCACGCGCGCGATCGGCGCCAGCAGCACGGGCGACGCCGACTACTGGCTGTTCCCCGCCGAACTCGGTGATCGCATGATGGTGTGCTCCGACGGGCTGACCTCGGAAGTGTCCGATGCGCGCATCCTCGAGGTCCTCTCGCGCACGACCGACCCGCAGGAGGCGGCGGACGTGCTCGTGCAGGAGGCGGTCGACGCCGGCGGGCGGGACAACATCACCGTGGTCATCGTGGATGCCGTCTCCGTCGCCTCCCGTCCGGGGACGTACCTCGAGACGGACTCGGACTCGGACTCGGACACGCATGTGGACACGCATGTGGACATCACCACGCGCCCGCGTGAAGCCGCGACAGGAGGGGCCCGCTGATGCAGACGACCTATCGAGCCGGACACTGGTACCTCGTCGTCGTCCCCGGCGCCGTCGTGGCGCTGCCGCCGGACGTCGCGGACGACACCGTCACGCGCCTGTGGCGGCGGATGCCGGAAGAGCCGACCCTCGCCACTGTTCTGGATGTCCTCGCAGCCGGCTCGGGGGGCGGCTTCTCGTCGCTGCCGCCGTTCGCGGCGGTCGTCGCGGAGGGCTCGGGGATCCGTGTCGCGGTGCGCGGCGACGTCGCGGTCCGCGCGCTCTCGTCGACCGGCTCCGAAGAACTCACCGGCGCGGAGCTGACGACCTGGAGCGAGCGTTTCGTCGCCGACGCCGGCCGCGTCGAGATCGCGCTCGCCGACGTCGTGGACACGCCCGACGGCGACGGGCCGCTCGCGGTGCGCGACGGCGTCGTGCGCGCGGCGTCGGCCGTGACCACTTTCGTCTCCGACGACGTGGTGGGGTCCGTCAAGCCCGCCACGCGCCCCGAGCCCGTCGACGAGGAGCCCGTAGAGGACGTCCGGGAACAGGACGACGCGGACGGGACAGCCGAGCCGACGGGTGCGGCCGCAGCAGCCGACGCGTCTGAGGAAGCCGACGCGGCTGAGGAAGCCGACGCGACGGATGCCGACGCTGGAGAGGCCGCGATCGTGTCGGACGAACCGGCGGAAGAGGCGACGATGGTGCCGAGCGAAGTGACGCTTGCACCGTCGAGCGAGGACTTCGATCAGCTGTGGGGGGCCACGGTCCACTCGCCGCCCGCGCCGACTGCTCCCGTCGCGCCTCCCTCACCGGCGCCGCCGGCTGCTGGTGCACCGTCCGCGGCGGATCTGGTCGGCGACCACGACGGCGCCACGATCTCGGTGGCGGAGCTGCGCGCGATGCGCCAGCAGGACGCGGCGACGGGCGACGCCCCGACCGCGGTGCTGCCCGTCGTCCCCGAGGCGACGGTCACAAGCGGGCGCATCCGCGTCTCGACCGGCCAGGTGGTCACCCTGGATCGCACCGTCATCATCGGGCGGCGTCCCCGCTCGACGCGGGCGAGCGGCACGACGATGCCGCACCTCGTCGCGGTGGACAGCCCGCAGCAGGACATCTCGCGGAGCCATCTCGAGATCCGGCCGGAGGGTGACACGGTCGTCGTGATCGACCTGCACACCACGAACGGCTCGACGCTGCTGCGCTCGGGCGCGGACCCGGTGCGTCTGCACCCGGGGGAGCAGACGCTCGTGCTGTCGGGCGACGTCATCGATCTCGGCGACGGCGTCGAGGTCGCGTTCGAGGATCTGCCGTGACCCGGCCGCCGTCCCCGCCGCCGGACCTCCCCGGGTTCCGCTTCGTCGAGCCGCTCGGCGCCGGCGGGTTCGCGGACGTGTTCCTGTACGAGCAGCAGATGCCGCGCCGCGAAGTCGCGGTCAAGGTGCTGCTCGCCGATCGCCTCACCGCGGGAGCCGCGCAGGAATTCGCCGACGAGGCGAACGTCATGGCGATGCTGTCGACGCATCCCGCGATCGTCACGATCTACCAGGCGGGCGTCGCGGGCGACGGCAGACCCTACCTCGTCATGGAGTACTGCCCGCGCCCGAATCTGCAGCAGCGCGCGCGCAAGGAGACGTTCTCGGTGGCCGAGGCGCTGCGGGTCGGCGTCCAGGTCGCGGGCGCCGTCGAGACGGCGCACCGCGCCGGCGTGCTGCACCGCGACATCAAGCCGGCGAACATCCTCGTCACGACGTACAACCGGCCGGCGCTGACCGACTTCGGCATCGCGTCGACGACCGGCGCCACCGGCGAGGCGTCGGGGATGTCGATCCCGTGGTCGCCGCCGGAGTCGTTCGCCGAGGTGCCGCAGAGCGGGCCGCGCACCGACGTCTGGGCGCTCGGTGCCACGCTGTACACGCTGCTCGCGGGCCGCTCGCCGTTCGAGCGCCCCGGCGAGCGCAACTCCAGCGCCGATCTGATCGAGCGGATCGAGCATGCCGCGCTCGTCTCGACGGGCCGGCCCGACGTGCCCGAGAGTCTGCAGCGCGTCCTCGAGCGCGCGATGGCGAAGAACCCCGGCGACCGCTACCCGAGCGCCGTCGCCTTCGCACGCGCACTGCAGAAGGTGCAGATCGAGCTTTCGCACTCCGTCACCCCGATCGACATCGTCGACGATCATCCGCCCGCGGAAGACCGTGACGACGACGGCGACGGGCTCACCCGCGTCCGCGAGATCGTCAGCATCGATCCGGACGCCGCGGCCTTCACGCGTCCGTCCGCCACGACCGAACGCAAGCACGCCCCACCGGCGCTCGCCGACGTGCCGCGGTTCGATGCGCCACGATCCGATGCGCAGGAGAGCGCGGATCCGGTCGATGAAGCCACGCAGATCCGCGTGCCCGCGCCGCCGAGCGCGCCCGTGCCTGCGCCCGCGTCGACCGCGCCGCCGCGGGGCGCGCAGAACTCCGGCGACGACCGCACGATCATCCGCCCGCCACGCTCGATCGCGGCGCAGGCCCCGGCATCCGCGCCGTCGTCACCGGCGTCACCGCCTCCCGCCGCTTCGGCGACCGCCCCGTCGGATCCGACCGCCGGGGAAGGGACGCGCTCGCGCCGGAAGGGCCCGTGGATCGCCCTCGCGGCGGCCGCCGCCTTTGTTCTCGTCGTCGGCGGAATCGTGGGTCTCAACGTCCTCGTGTCGGGCATGACGGCGACTCCGCAGGCGACCGAGACCGCCGAGCCCCAGGACGTGGTGTCGGACTTCGTGCCCAAGGTCGCCGACCTCACCGGCAGCCGGCAGGGCGAGCAGATCGTGTTCACGTGGGTCAACCGCGACCCGCAGGACGGCGACACGTTCATCTGGAGCAAGGTCGAGGTCTCCGGTCAGGTCGATCCGCAGCAGGCTGAGCAGCCCGTGGCGCAAGTGGCCGCCGCGCCCGGCACCGTCTGCATCGACGTCCTCCTGCGGAGGGATGACGGACGCGTCTCCGAGCCCGTGCGCGGGTGCGTCGACTGATGATCTGGCAGATCGACGAGCAGAAGTCGACGATCGAGGGACTCGACGTCGACGGCCGCCCCGACCCTGCGTACGCGGCCGCGCTCGGGCTCGTGCGCGCACCGTTCGGACGACGGGCATTGTCCGCGACGGTGGATGCGGCGATCTGGCTGCTCCTGCTGCTGCCGGCTCTGATCGGCGCGACCCCGCTCGTGGTCAAGCTCGCGACGGGGACCATCTCGCCGTACGGGTTCGTGAACCATCCGGACTTCCTGCTCGCGGTGATCCTGACCTCGATCTCGACCGGCCTCGGACTGGTGTACCTGATCGTGCAGTGGCTGCTGCACGGCGTGAAGGGGCTGACGATCGGCAAGGCGCTCACGGGTATCCGGAGTGTGAACGTCCGCACGCTGGAGCGCCCACGCGTCGGCGCCGTGCTCGTGCGCTTCGTCATCCTCGTCGCCTCGGGCATCATCCCGGTGCTCGGCCCGGCATTCATCCTCGTCTCACCCGTGTTCGACCCCGAGGGTCGCGGTCGGGGACTGCACGACAAGGCGAGCGGCATGTGGCTCGTCGACGTGCGCAAGGGCCTCGACCCGTACGACCAGAAGCGCATGCGCGTCGCGCGCAAGACCGTGAAGGCCGAGCCGGTCGCCGAGCGCTCCGCTCTGCCGTCGCTCGCGACGCCGACCGACCCGGACGCGCAGCCCGAGTACCGCCCCGGGGGTCGCGTGAGCGCGGGCGTCCTCGGCATCGCCCGGCCGGACGCGCGCGAGCGCCCGGCGACGGGAGCGGTCGCGCCGGCCCCGACGACGCCCGTGGAAGCGCCTGCGGCGGAACCCGCCGTGGCCCCCGTGCAGCAACCCGTCCCGCCACCTGTCGCTCCGGCATCGGTGCACTTCGGGCTGCGATTCGACTCGGGCGAGAGCATCCCCGTCTCCGAGCCGGTGCTGCTCGGGCGCAATCCCGACGCCGCCGAACACCCGGGCGCTCGCGCGATCGCCCTCGCCGACGACAGCCGTTCGCTGTCCAAGACCCACATGCGCGTGAGCCCGATCGACGGGGGTCTCGAGATCGTCGACTGCCGGTCCACCAACGGATCGGGGCTGATCCGCGGCGGCATCGAGTACGCGGTGACCGCGGGGGTGCCGGTCGCGACGACCGAGGGCGACACGATCCGGCTCGGGGATCGCACCGCCGCGGTGGTGCGCCTGTGACCGCGCGCACACGACACATGCGAGGCCGAGACTTGACCGCCGGCACGGCCGGCAGGAGCGGAGGAGGGTCGTGAGACTCAAGCTGACGATGCGCCGACCCGTCGGCGACCCCGTCGACATCGTGATCACGACCGACTCCACCGCCACGGCCGGTGACGTCGCCCGCCACGTGGCCGCGGCGGATCCGACCCGGTCGATCCCGTTCACCGAGAAGGACGTGCTCACACTCGCCGTGGCACCCCCGACCGGAGAGCGTCTCGTGCCCCTCCAGCCCGACGTCCCGATCGGCGAAGCGCCGATCGGCTCCGGCTTCGCGGCATCCATCGTCAATTACGGTCCCGACTACGCCTTCGCCGGCCGGCGCGAGGTCGTCGGAGTCCTCGTCGCGACCTCCGGAGCGCTCGCGGGGCAGGAGTTCCCGATCGCCGCGGGACATGCGACGCTCGGCCGCGAGGTCGGCAACGACGTCGTGCTCGCCGACCCGATGGTCTCCAAGCGCCACGCGCGCCTCGAGGTCGGGGCGCACATCGAGGTCGTGGACCTCAACTCCGCCAACGGCGTCCTCGTGGACGGCGTCGCCGTGCAGCGCGTGCGCGTCGAGGAGGGCGAGCCGTTCGTGATCGGCGGCACCACGCTCGTGCTGCGGCTCGCCCGGTCGTTCGACGGCACCGCGAGTGAGGAGCCCATCATCGAGCGCGGAGGAGGCCTGCTGTTCAACCGCAGTCCCCGTGTCGAGGTGCGCTACCCCGGCACCTCGTTCAAGGTGCCGCGGCTCCCGACCGAGAAGATCGGCCGGATGTTCCCCTGGCCCATCCTGATCGCGCCGATCCTGATGGGCATGGCGCTGTACGCGCTGAACGGCAACCCGCGCTCGCTCCTGCTGATCGTCATGACGCCGCTTATGGCGTTCGGCAACATCATCAATCAGTCGATGCAGAGCAAGAAGGGCGAGAACCACGAGATCCTGCTCTTCGAGCGGCAGTACGAGCAGCTGGAGGAGGACTTCTACACGGGCAAGCCCGAAGAGGAGCGCGCCCGCAACGCCGAGGCTCCGCCCGTCGCCGAGGTCTTCGATCAGGCGATGCGGCTCGGTCCGATGCTGTGGACGCGGCGTCCCGAGCACTGGAACTTCCTCGCGCTGCGGCTGGGCAGCTGCCGACTGCCCGCGCGCAACACGATCGACGACGCCGAGACGCCCGAAGGGCTGCCCGACTACATCGACCGCGTCGACCGGCTGCGCGAGCGCTACGCGTACGTCGACGACGTGCCCGTCTTCGAGACGCTCGTCGACGCGGGTTCGGTCGGCATCTCGGGTCCGCACGGCGCCGTCGCCGACACGATGCGCGGGCTCGCGGTCCAGCTGTTCGGGCTGCACGCCCCCAACGACGTCGTGGCCGTCGCGTTCGCCGATTCGGCGTGGACGCCCGAACTCGACTGGCTCAAGTGGATGCCGCACACCTCGAGCGAGCGGAGCCCCTTCCGTGACGTCGCTCTCGCGGATTCCGCTCCCACCAGCTCGTCGCTGCTCAACACGCTCGAGGAGTACGTCGCCCGTGCCGAGTCGGCGCGGGGGCGCGGTGAGCCCCGCGGACCCTTCAAGGAGGACTGGAACCCGCTCCGCTACGGCACGGACGTGTCGCGTGCGGCATCCGAGCACAAGAGCACGCCGCCGCTGTCGGTGATCGTGTTCGTCTCGGGCGACGCGCCCGTCGACCGGGGGCGCCTCACCGACGTGCTCGAGCGGGGCGCGGATCACGGCGTCCACGCCGTCTTCGTCTCTCCGACTGTCGAATCGCTCCCCGCCGTCTGCCGCAGCTACATCGACGTCACGGCCGGGCTCGAGGACGCCCACGTCGGGCTGGTCCGCAACGGCGAGACCTTCGAGCACGTCCGTGTCGAGGGCGTGTCGAACGCCTACATGCAGATGCTGGCCCGACGCCTTGCTCCCGTGGTGGACGCGAGCACCGTCGTGCATGACTCTTCCGACATCCCGACGTCGGTGATGTTCCTCCAGCTCGTCGACCCGGCGATCGCCGAGGACCCGAACGTCGTGATCGAGCGGTGGCGGCAGAACAACACGATCGTGGACCGGTCGACGTCCCCCCGCCCGCGGCTGAAGAAGGCGGGCACGCTGCGCGCGATCATCGGACAGGGACCGAGCAACGCGATGGCCCTCGACCTGCGCACCCAGGGCCCGCACGCCCTCGTCGGCGGAACGACCGGTGCGGGCAAGTCCGAGTTCCTGCAGGCGTGGGTGCTCGGCATGGCCGCGGCCCACAGCCCCGACCGGGTGACGTTCCTCTTCGTCGACTACAAGGGCGGGTCCGCGTTCGCGGACTGCGTGGAGCTTCCGCACTGCGTGGGACTGGTGACCGACCTCAGTCCCCACCTCGTGCGCCGCGCGCTCACGAGCCTGCGGGCCGAGCTGCAGAACCGCGAGCACCTGCTGAACCGCAAGAAGGCGAAGGACCTGCTCGAGCTCGAGAAGCGTCAGGACCCGGAGTGCCCTCCAGCTCTCGTCCTCGTGATCGACGAGTTCGCCGCCCTCGCCTCCGAGATGCCCGAGTTCGTCGACGGCGTCGTCGACATCGCCCAGCGAGGACGCTCGCTCGGCATCCATCTGATCATGGCGACCCAGCGCCCGGCCGGCGTGATCAAGGACAACCTGCGCGCCAACACGAACCTGCGCATCGCCCTGCGCATGGCGGACGAATCCGACTCGCGGGACGTCGTGGACGATGCGATCGCGGCCACGTTCCCGGCGAGCGTGCCGGGACGGGCGATCGCCAAGACCGGCCCCGGTCGCCTCGTGCCGTTCCAGTCCGCGTACGCGGGGGGATGGACCACGGACGACGATGCCGCGGCCGCCGACGTGCGGGTCGCCGAGCTGCGCTTCGGCGCCACGCGCGAGTGGGAGCCGGAGGGGCTCGCCGAGTCGGACTCGCACGAGGAGGACCTCGGCCCGAACGACCAGAAGCGCATCGTGTCGACCCTCATCGACGCCGCCGATCGCGCGCGTCTGCAGCGCCCGCGTCGGCCGTGGCTCGATGATCTCGCGCCGGTGGTGGATCTGCGCGATCTGCCGAACGAAGGCGACACCCGCATCCCGATCGCGCTCGTCGACGTGCCCGAGAAGCAGCTGCAGCAGTCGGCCGTCTTCGTGCCGGACCGCGACGGCTCGCTCGTGATCTACGGCACGTCCGGATCGGGCAAGTCCACTCTGCTCAAGACGATCGGCACGGCCGCGGGGATGCGTCCGGACCTCGGGCGAGTGCAGGTCTACTGCCTCGACTTCGCCTCGGGCGCGCTGGGCGCGCTCGCGTCCCTCCCGCACGTCGGGTCCGTCGTCGACAGTGCGGACGTCGAGCGCATCCAGCGGCTGCTGCGCACACTGGACGCCGAGATGGATCGCCGTGCGGCGGCGTTCTCGGCGGCGAGCGCGGCATCCGTCCAGGAGTACCGCGAGCTGAAGGATCTCCGCATGCCGCGGATCCTCCTGCTGATCGACAACTACCCCGAGTTCAAGAAGGACTGGGAGGTCGCCCCCGGGCGCGGCCCGTTCTACCGGATCTTCATGCGCATCCTCGGTGAGGGTCGCACGCTCGGACTGCACACCGTGCTCACCGCCGACCGCGGCAACGCCGTGCCGAGCGCCGTGGCCGCGAACATCTCGCGACGCGTCGTTCTGCGCATGGGAGACCCCAGCCAGTACATGCTCCTCGGTGCGCCGCGCGACGTGCTGGATGAGCAGTCCGCGCCCGGCCGCGCCGTCGTCGACGGGCACGAGGCGCAGATCGCGGTGCTCGGCGGAACGATGAACGTCGTCGAGCAGACGAAGGCGCTCATCGCGCTGGGCGAGCGGCTCCGCGCGGAGGGCGTGCGGGACCTCCCCGAGATCGGGGCGCTGCCGACGATGGTCGGCGCCGACGAGATGCCGGGCCAGGTCGGCGGGATGCCGGTGTTCGGCGTCGCCGACGACACGCTCGCCCCGCACGGGTTCGAGCCGATCGGATCGTTCGTCGTATCGGGGCCGCCGGCCTCGGGGCGGACGAACGCGCTCAAGGCGCTCGTCATCGCGATGGAGCGCTTCGACCCCGCAGTGAAGATGTACCACCTCGGCAGCAGACGCGCGGAGCTGAAGGACTTCCGCCCGTGGGTGCGCAGCGCGACCCGTCCCGAGGACGAGAAGGATCTCGTCACCGAGCTGGCCGAGCTCGTGGTGAGCGAGTCGCCGGGCGGCCGCATCCTCATCGTCGTCGAGGACATGCCGCACCTCGCGGACGGCCCGGCGGACCGTCCGATGCGTGCGCTGCTGCAGGCGATGAACGACAGTGACCACCTTCTGATCGGCGAGGCCGAGATCTCCCGCGCGAGCGGCAGCATCGGCGTGCTCGGCGAATGGAAGGCCGGACGGCAGGGGATCGTCCTCAAGCCCGACACCTACGACGGCGAAGCGATCTTCAAGACCGCGTTCGGACGCGTCAAGCGCTCGGACTTCCCGGTCGGTCGCGGCATCTTCGTGCAGGCCGGCCGCGCGGTGACGATGCAGATGCCGTTCGTCCCGGACGCCCCGGCGCCGGACGCCCGGCGCGCCGACGGAGTCATCGCCGCGGGCGGCTGAGGGGGCCGGAGCGGGTTGTTCTGCCCATCGACCGCGACCGACCGGCGCTCGTAGGGTCGGGAGCGGAGGTGGCGCCGTGGACCTGACGATCGGAGCGGTACGCAGATGAGCATCGGCAAGGCCGTGATCCGACCGCTGAAGGACGCGCTCGATGACCTGCCGGTGCACGTCCGGCAGCTGTCGGAGATGTTCCGCAAGCACGCGCAGAGGCAGAACCGCAGCACCGCCGAGGTCACCGATCTCGATGCGATCCGCGTGCCGCCCCCCGACGGCCACGTGCCCGACGCCCCCCGCCCCGGCGTGGACCGCGGCGACGGCCGTGACACGCGCGGGCGATACGCCACCGGCCAGGAGAACAAACCCTGGGTGGACAAGGAGCAGCTCGGCCTGGCGCACTACGCGGAGGACAACGATGTCGAGGTCATCAGGACGCAGGTCCGCGTCGACTATCCGGGATCGCCGCAGAACGGGCGCAAGTACGACGGCCTCGTCGTCAACGGCGACGGGGAGAACACGTACGACGGCATCGAGATCAAGTCGGGCGGTGCGCTCGCGAAGTACCTTCAGCCGGGCAACACCCAGTACCAGTTCGACAATGCGGTGAACGCGGGCACGCCCGCACGCGGCACACTGGACGGGAATGAGATCCTGGTCACGAGGGTGATCATCCGGGAGGAACCATGACGACGTACGGCCCCTTTGCCGAGACCACGCCACGAGGACAGACGGGTTGGATCGATGAGCGTCGCCGGCCGATCTCCGAGCACGTGCGCGCCGTCCTCGGCAAGCTCGACGGTACGAGCAGGTTCACGTACACCGTCTGGCGCGGATCCAACCCGGAGAGCATCGTCGTCACGCACGACGACGACGCGGAGACGTTCATCCAGGCCGCAGGCTCTGCCGAGGCGATGACGGTGGAGGTGCGCCTGCGCGGCGAGGACGGCGATCACCACCTCTACACGATCGGCAGGAAGCAGACTGCGGGTGCGGGGACGGAGGAGACCGTCCTGGTGCCCATCGGGCCGGACCGCTCGGTGCGGGTGCTCCTGCGCGAGATCTTCAGCGCCGACGAGGCGGCGGAGATCTTCGCCGCGTTCACACGGACCGACACGGTCCCCGAGGCGTACGCGCGCCGCGAGCTGGATCTGTCGGTGGCGCAGTCCGAGCCTCGATGAGTGGCCGGGGACATGGGTACCCCTGCCCGTGTGCCGATTCCGGATCATTGGTTAGCCTCGAAACACGAGAGGCCGCAGAGCCTCACCACGACGGACGCAGGAGGCGGTTCTCATGGCCGGACATGATTTCGGAGCAACGTACAGCGAGATGGAGAGCGCCGCGGCACGCCTGCGCGACGGCCGCAGCACCGTCACCGACACCCTGAAGGAGCTCCAGGGCGTCATCGACGACCTCGTGCAGGACGGCTTCAAGACCGAGAACGCCTCCGAGGCGTACTCCACCGCATACTCCGAGCTGACGACCTCGCTCGATGACGCCGCCGAGGCCGTCAACGACATGGCGCAGGCACTGGACCGCATGGCGGACTCGATCCGCGACAAGGACGCCGAGCTCGCCGGCGGCTGAGTCATCGAGCTGTCGCGGAGGTCGTGGCGCGGGTCGGAGGACCGGCGCCACGACCTCTGTCGTGAGGAGACCAGGCGCATCCACCGGAGGACGGCGCACCTAGGATCGGAAGAATGCGCGGGATGATCGGATGAGCGGCGGACAGCCCTATTGGTACAACCTCACGACGCAGTCGGTGCAGCGCGCCGACACGCGTCCGTCCGAGGACACGATCGGTCCGTTCGACACGGCCGCGGAAGCGGAGGACTCGCCTGCGATCCTGATCGAGCACGCACGCGCGTGGCTCGAGAGCGAAGAGAGCGAACGCTTCCGCGAGATGGCCGAGGGCGACGACGGCTCCGACCTCGTCTGACCCTCTGTTCATGAGCGCACGACGCCGCGTTGCGGCACTCCTGGCGGTCGCCCTCTCGCTGAGCGTCACAGCCTGCGCTTCGGCGCTCCCGGAGGGCGTGGTCCCCGGTTCGGGCGTGACCGTCGGATGGTCAGGTGCCTTCACCTCGGGCAATGCGGAGGCGGCGCCGACACCGGGCAATCTGGACGTCGCGGCGATGACGCGTGCCGGATTCGGCGCTCTTGTGGACGGCGAGTTCGTGGCGGATGAGAGCTTCGGCGCGGTCTCGATCGTCAGCGACGAGCCCTTCACCGTGCGCTACGACCTTCTCGAGCCCGCCTGGTCCGACGGCATCCCCTTGGATGCCGCCGATCTGCTGCTGGGGTGGGCGGCGGCATCCGGTCTCCTCAGCGTGACGCCGAGCGAGGCCGGCGACGCGACGGCGGGGGAGGCTGCGCCGACGGATGCCGTCCTGGACGTTCCTCGTATCGACGAGTTCGCCCGCGCGATCGAGGTCACCTATCCCGCGCCGATCGACGACTGGCAGAGCCACCTCTCGGTCGCGGTGCCCGCGCACGTCGTCGCCGCATCCGCGCTCAGGGTCGAAGATCCCATGGAGGCGAAGCAGGCCCTCATCACGGCGATCCAGAAGGATGACGACGATGCGCTCGCTTCGATCGCCGAGGTCTGGAGCGACGGGTTCACCGTCGGGGAGGAGATCCCCGATGCGCTGATCTCGAGCGGCCCGTTCCGGGTCGACGAGGTCGCCGCCGACGCGGAGGGCCGGAGCCTCACTCTCGTGCCGAACGCCGCCTACCGGGGGACCGTGACGCCCAAAGTCGCCAAGATCGAGCTCGTCCCCGCCGAAACCGATCCGGTGGCCGAGATCGGTGCCGACGTGAACGTGACGCAGGTCGAGCCGTCGGCCGCGAATCGCGAGGCGATCGATGACCTGGAACGCAGGGACTTCCCCGTCGACACGACGCACGACGGCACGGTCTGGACGCTCCTGCTCCGACCGGCGGGCGTCTTCAGCGCGTCGCCTGCGCGGGCGGCGTTCCTCCGCTCGATCCCGTCGGCGGCGCTCATCGAACGCGGAGCGGGTGCGTGGTCGTCCGCCTACACGGCGAGCTCGGCGCTGCTGGCGGCGCCGGGAAGCCGCGCGTACGACATCATCGGCGAGGACGCCGGGTTCGCCGCCGCCCTGACGGGTGCCGACGATTCGGCGCAGGAGCGCGAGGCCGCGGGCATCGCCGCCGGAACCCCCGTGTGCGTGCTGTTCGATCGGACGGACGAGTTCGCCGCCGGCGCCGTCGCCGCGGCTCGGGATGCCGCTGCAGAAGCGGGCTGGAACGTGGGGGACTGCGGCACGGAAGACCTCGCGGGCGCGCTGGAGCAGGGCGGCTGGGATGCCGCCCTCGTGCGCGTGACGATCCCGCAGACGGCCGCTGAGATCGGCGCACAGTGGGGCACCGACGGTCGCGCGTCATTGGTGGGCCTCGCCGATCCCGCAGTCGACGCGCTCATCGGGCAGCTGGCGATCACGACCGACGTGTATGCCGCGCGCGACGTGCGCGCTCAGATCGAGGCGGCGCTCATCCGCGATGCGGTCGCCCTGCCGATCGCGCTCGACCCGGTGATCACGATCACCGACAAGTCCGTCACCGGCGTCGCTGCACGCGACGGTCGAGAAGCGTCGCTGACCTCGGGCGCCGTGCAGTGGGAGGTCGTCCCGTGAGACAGCTCCAGGGTGGGGGCTTGGCGGTCTATCGGCTCGAACCCGGCGAACGGGCCCCCTTCGCGCCGGGGAGTACTACCCATCGGGCTGTCGCGGCCGAGACCGTAGGGTCGTAGGAGGAGGTGGAGCCGTGGGAATGATGCTGCCGAACGAGCTCGTCTGGGTGATGGAGAAGCTCGGATTCGAGTGGCCCGACATCGACGAGGACGAGTTGCGTCGTGGGGCGGGTATGGTGCGCGTGTTCCACGACGATCTCGAATCGAAGATCCAGGTGATGGACCGCAAGGTCAACGGCGACCTGGCGGCCGCGATGCGCGGCCAGGCCGGTCCTGCCTACGTGGCGGCGTGGAACGCGAACCGGTCGCAGAACCTCCAGAAGCTCCTGGACATCCTGGGTCCGGTGCCGATCGGCGTCGACATCGCCGCGGATGCGGTGTTCGCGCTGAAGATGAAGGTCATCGCGGATGTGACGGCGACGATGATCACCCTTGTGGCGATGCTGACCAATCCGATCAGCGCCGTCGGTGCCGGTCCGATGCTGATCATCAAGAAGAAGCTGCTCAACGCGGCTGTCGACATCGCGATCGAGCAGGTGCTGAACCAGGTGCTGCCCATGGCGATCGAGCCGTTGGCGAACGAGCTTCCGGGGATCATCATGGCCGCGCTGGAGTCGCCGATCGTCGAGGCGGTGGCCGGTGACCCGGACGAGTTCTACGCCGATCTGCAGGCGCTCGAGCAGGCCGAGGGCGAGATGGAGCAGCACGCGGCCGACGTCGAGACGCTCACCGACCGCCTGATGTCCGATCTCGCGAGCCTCAACATCGGCGGGGACTGAGATGAGTATCGGCAAGGCCGTGATCCGGCCACTCAAAGATGCGCTCGACGACGTGCCGGTGCACGTCCGTCAGCTCTCCGAGATGTTCCGCAAGCACGGCCAGAAGCAGCACCGGAACACGAGCGACGTCCAGAACCTCGACTCCGCGGATGTCGTCCATCCGCTTCAGCAGGGGTGGCGGTCGGACACGGAGTGGACGCCGAACAGCATCGTGGATGCCGGCAAGTTCAATCGTCCGGACCCGGAGTCTTACCTGGACGCCGACTACATCGCCCAGCACCTCGGCCAGTTCGAGAACGGCGCGACCCGCATCTACGTGACCGACACCCTGCAGAACTGGGGACCCGGCAACAACCAGGTGCCCCGCAACACGTCCAACACCACGTACGTCTTCCCGACCGACCAGCTGAACGCTCTGATGCAGCAGGTGAACTCGCCGGCCGAACTCGCGGACGCGCTCGGACTGCCGAACGGCTTCTTCGACGGTGCCGACGTCCAGCTTCGCGATTTCGGTCCGGACGAGCTCTCCGGCTTGCGCGTGCCGTCGGGCAACGAGGGGGGGACCGATCCTGATCGCTGGATCCCGGGCGGCTACCTGCCCAGTGGCATTCCCGAAGCGGTGATCGACATCCCGACCGGTGCGACCGGCTGGAACAACGGCGACGGAGCGCTCGACCAGTCCCGATGGCCGGGCAGCTGGCGCGAGCTCAACCTCTGACCGGGCCGAGGAGGACGAGAATGACCAACGATGCGGCAGCGGCGGTTTTCGGGCCGGAATCCCTCACGCGAGGAGCTCTCCTCCCCGCGACTGGTCGCGACCTGATGATCAGCAGCTTCGCGCTCCCGCCCGGCATCCTCGACGCGACCGCCGACGGGTGGGTGTCTCCGGAGATCCCGATCCTCGTCCGCGGACAGGCCAGGATCCTCCCCCTCGCGTGGTGGGGCGCCCCCGATCGCGGCTACAACCCCTACGCCGAGCCGTCCGACATCACGAGATTCTCCCGACGCGTGCTCGACTCGTGCATGTACGCGGCAGGGCCGTGGATGTCGATCGACCTGTCGTCCGATCCGGGCGACAGCATGGGCTCCTACGCCGCTGCTCTGCGCGCGTCCGGAGTCACACAGGCCGACCGATTCGTCTACGTCCAGGATCACCTCGGCGTGGTCGTGGTGCGAGCCGGCGACGAGGCGGCGGGCACTCGATCGCTGGCGGTGCACGTCGTACCCGAGGGCTGGGTCTTCGAGCCCGCCGCACGCGGTCCGGTGGCCGGGATCGACGTGCGCTGGTCCTGGGAGGACGTCATCGATCTGCATCGCTCGCGATGAGCGAGTCCATGATTCGGCTGACCGCCACGGCCTGCGGCGAGCCGATCCCGGTGCTCGCCGTCGCGAGAACGGGCACCTCAGAGCCGGCGACTAGCCTTGCAGAGCAGGAAGAGACCCAGAAGTGATGACGACCTCGGAGGATGTCGACGTGACCACCACCCCGCGGATCTACGGCGCGAGTGAGCTCGGCGTTCTCTCCGTCACCGCGCCGGGAGCCGCGCACCCGCGCGTCGAATATGTGGGGGGAGAGCTCTTCGTCGGACTGGTCGAGGACGGCGTCGTGGTCACGCAGGGGCAGATCGACGATGCGGCGCGCCCCTTCCGAGACGCGGTCGTCGACGCCGTGGCATCCGATACTTCCCTTCCTCAGCCCGCTGACGGCGTCATCCTCATCGAGGACGACGAGGCGGTGGCGGCCGGCATCCTGATCGAACCCGAGCGGATCGCCGCGGCGACGCTCGCGGGTGATCCGGTCGTGTTCGCGTTGTCACGCAGCGCGGTCGCGATCGTGGGGGCCGATGACGAAGCGGGCATCGGGCGGGTCCTGGATCTGGCTGAAGCGCTGTTCGATGCGGGCGGCGCGCTCGTGAGCGCCCACCCGATCATCTTGATCGACGGCGCGTGGGCACCTTTCCGGTGGAAGGAGCGCTTTCCGGCGCTCGAGCTGCGGATCGAGCGCGTCCTGCGCCTCTTCAGCGTGCGGGCCTACGAAGCGCAGAGCGCGGCTCTCGCGCGACCCGACGTCCACCTCGCCGACCCGAAGATCCAGGTGCGGGAGGACGGTGTCACACTCACCTTCGCGGCCTGGCCGAAGGGGACCGCGACGCTTCTGCCCGTCGTCGACAACGTGATCATCGCGGATCCCGCGGGCTCCGTCAGCGTCACGACGATGGACCAGTTCCTGGATGCCGCCGGTGACGCCGTCGTGCGGACAGGTCTCTCTCCGCTGCGTTACTTCGTCCCCGGCGCCGCTCCCCGCTGATCCGCGGCGCGTCGGCCCCGGTGGCCTCGCCGGCTGGCAGACTGTCGCGGGGGGAATGTCACGAGACCGATGTGAATGCTGAGTATCACCGTGGACAGAAGTGCTGTGAAGACCGAGACGGAATCCGCGACGGGGGAGGGGACGAGCGGAGCCGAGGCGGCACCGCTGCGCCTCGAATTCGCGGGCGAGTGGTTCGATGTGCCGGCCGACAGGCCGTTCATCATCGGTCGCGAGGGCGACCTCGAGATCGACGACAATCCCTATCTGCACCGCCACTTCCTCGAGCTCCGGCACCGTGACGGGCTGTGGTGGCTCGCGAATGTGGGTGTGCGACTCGCGGCGACCATCTCGAGCGCCGGTGGCGCCGTGCAGTCGTGGCTGTCTCCGGGAGCGCGGATGCCTCTCGTGTTCGAGCGCAGCGTCATCGTGTTCACGGCCGGTCCCGTCACGTACGAACTCAGCCTGCACACGGAGGAGGCCCCCTACGAGGTCTCGCGGCAGGTGCAGGCCACGATGAGCGGCGAGACGACCGTCATGCCCGTCAGCTTCACGCCCCTGCAGAAGCAGCTCATGGTGGCGCTCGCCGAGCCGATGCTCCGGCGCGAGGGTGTGAGCATGAACGAGCTGCCGTCCTCCAGTGCCGCCGCCCGGCGCCTCGGGTGGACCATGAGCAAGTTCAACCGCAAGCTCGACAACGTCTGCGACAAGCTCGACCGCATGGGTGTGCAGGGTCTGCGGGGCGGAGCGGGCAAGCTCGCGACGAATCGTCGCGCGCGGCTCGTCGAGTACGCGGTGACCTCGCACGTCGTCACGCGTGCAGACCTGCCGCTGCTGGACGACGCCGCGCTGCGTAACGCCTCGGATTCGGACGCCGACTGACGGGAGGCTCAGGGCGGGTTGTGTGGTCAGACCATAGGCGCTACTGTGGTCAGACCATAGAGGAGGAGTCCTGTGCCCGAGGAAGCGCGCGCCTGGCGGGTCGTGCTCGAGACCATCGAGACCGACCTTCTGGAAGGCCGTCTCGCGCCGGGTGATCGCCTTCCTCCCGAGCGAGAACTGGCGGCCACCCTCGGCGTCGGCAGATCCAGCGTCCGCGAGGCGCTGCGGGTCCTCGAAGTCATGGGGCTCCTGCGCACCGGCACCGGATCGGGCCCGACGGCCGGAGCGATCATCATCGCGACTCCCCAGGGCGGGATGTCGGCACTGCTGCGTCTCCAGGTCGCCGCACACGGGTTCCCTCTCGACGACGTCGTCGCGACGCGTCTGGTGCTCGAGACAGCGGTCGTGGAGATGCTCAGCGCGGACGGCTCGGCCGACACGCACGCCGCACACGCCGTCGTCGATGCGATGGATGCCGACGGCCTGAGCGCCGAGGAGTTCCTCGCTCTGGACGCCCGTCTCCACCTCGCCCTCGCCGAGGCATCGGGCAACATCGTCATCGCCGCGACGATGGCGGGCCTGCGCACCTCGATCGAGACCTACGTCCAGGCGGGCGCCGCCCGCATCCCCGATTGGACCTCCACGTCCGCCCGGCTGCGCGCCGAGCACCGCGCCGTCCTCACCGCCGTCGACAGCGGCGACGCGGCGACAGCGCGGGCCCTCATCCGTGATCACATCTCCGGCTACTACGCCGAAGCGGGCCTGCCCCGCACCTGACGAAAGGACCGTCGATGGTCAAGCGCCAACTCCCCAAGCCCGCTGAACTGCTCGAGCTGATGCAGTTCAAGAAGCCCGAGTTCGACGGGCGGAAGCGGCGGCTCGACTCCGCGCTGACCATCCACGATCTGCGCATGATCGCGAAGCGTCGAACCCCCAAAGCGGCATTCGACTACACCGACGGCGCCGCGGAAGGCGAACTGTCGCTCTCCCGCGCGCGTCAGGCCTTCGAGGACATCGAATTCCATCCCGGTATCCTGCGGCCCGCGCCCGACGTCGACACGTCCGTCGAGATCCTCGGCGGCCGGTCGGCCCTGCCGTTCGGCATCGCGCCCACCGGATTCACGCGACTCATGCAGACCGAGGGCGAAAGCGCCGGCGCATCCGCGGCCGGGGCAGCCGGCATCCCGTTCACGCTGTCCACGCTCGGCACCACCTCGATCGAGGACGTGAAGAAGGCCAACCCCCACGGTCGCAACTGGTTCCAGCTCTACGTCATGCGCGACCGCGAGATCTCGTACGGGCTGGTGCGGCGCGCGGCGGCGGCGGGCTTCGACACGCTGCAGTTCACCGTCGACACCCCGGTCGCCGGGGCGCGCCTGCGCGACAAGCGCAACGGCTTCGCGATCCCGCCGCAGCTCACGGTGGGCACGATCGTCAACGCGATCCCGCGGCCGTGGTGGTGGTACGACTTCCTCACCACGCCGAAGCTCGAATTCGCGTCACTCTCGACGACGGGCGGGACGGTCGGCGAGCTCCTCAACGCCGCGATGGATCCGACGATCAGCTACGACGATCTCGCCGTCATCCGCGACCTCTGGCCGGGGAAGATCGTCGTCAAGGGGGTCCAGAACGTGGAGGACTCGAAACGCCTGATCGACGCCGGCGTCGACGGCATCATCCTCTCCAACCACGGCGGTCGTCAGCTGGACCGGGCACCCGTCCCCTTCCATCTGCTGCCGAAGGTCGTGCGCGAGGTCGGGAAGGATGCCACCGTCATGATCGACACCGGCATCATGAACGGCGCCGACATCGTCGCGTCGATCGCCCTCGGTGCCAAGTTCACCCTGATCGGACGCGCGTACCTGTACGGCCTCATGGCGGGCGGACGTCAGGGCGTGGATCGCACGATCGCGATCCTGCGGGACGAGATCGAGCGGACGATGAAGCTCCTCGGCGTCTCGAGCCTGGCCGAGCTGGAGCCGCGTCACGTCACGCAGCTGACGCGCCTGGTTCCCGTCGCCCAGCCGACTCCGCGGCCGGTGCGCACGCGGAACGTGCCGACCGCGGCGTCCTGACGGGAGGTCCGGCTCAGTCGCGCGCGGGGAGCGTCGGGAGCAGCCGTTCCAGGTACTCGGCGGTGTCCTCCCACCCCTCGACCGCGTGGCATTCGACGCCCATCGCGAGCACGGGATAGTCGTTGCCGTCCGGGTCGAGACGGTCGCCGAGGAAGAGCATGTCCTCCAGCGGGATGCCGGTCTGCTCGGAGAGCTGACGCATGCCGTACGCCTTGTCGATGCCGCGGTGTGTGATGTCCACCGACGTCGAGCCCCCGGACCGGACCTCCAGGTCGGGGATCCGCGTGGCCACGGCCTCGCGGAGGGTGTTCTTCTTCGATCCCGTGGGATCCCAGGCGACCTTGGCATCGAGCGGCGCGCGCTGGCCCAGCGCCGAGAAGGTGATCTGCGATCCGCGGTCCTCGAGGATGTCCCCCCAGGTCTCGGCTTCCCACAGTCCCAGTCGCCGCGCTTCGCCCTCCACGGCGGCCAGTGCCCGGGTCTTCTCATCTTCGGTGAGGGCGTGCGCGTACACCGTCGCGATCCCCTGCTCTTCGAGACGGTAGTACTGGGTGCCGCATGTGGGGAGGAGGTGGATGTGGGACAGGACCTCGGTGGATGCGGCGGGGAGTCGGTCCACCACCTGGGAGCGGAACTGCTCGAGCTGGCCGCCGGAGATGATCGCGACCTCGACGCGCTCCGCGAGGGCGACGAGCAGCGAGCCTATGCGCGGGTCGATGGCGCTCTTGGACGGCGCGAGCGTGTCGTCGAGGTCGAAGGCGATGAGGCGGGGGGTCGTCATCAGGGTCTCCTGTCGTGGGGACGCGAAAGGCCCCGCGGCGCCTCTTCTCAGAAGCGAGCGGAGCCTCTCTGCTGTCGGGGTGACAGGATTTGAACCTGCGGCCTCGTCGTCCCGAACGACGCGCGCTACCAAGCTGCGCCACACCCCGTGGCAACCCTCCGAGTCTACCCTGATCTGAGGGATGCTCCGAACCGTCGGGTGTCATCCGTTGCTGAGAGCGGCGAGGCGCCGTCGTCGGGAGAGCGTGAGCAGCGTGCCGCCGCCGGTGAGGAGGAGCACGCCGACCGCGGCGCCGGCGCGGTATGTGGACGTCTGAAGGCCGGTCGCGGCCAGCGCGGATGGAGCTTCGCGCTCCGAGTCCGAGCGCGCCGGCGCCTCCGCAGGAGTGACGCGCGTCGTTTCATGCGGCACACCGCACCGCCCCAGATGGACGAGTTCCCCCCGGCTGTCGACCGCGCGCTCCTGCCAGTAGTAGATGCCCGGCAGCGTCACGGCCGGCGAGACGACGACGTGCTCGCCGGGTGCCGTCATGACATGCGGTGCACTCGTCCAGACGAGGGCCTCGTCGGCGCACGAGTCGGCGGGCGCGAGGCCCTCGACGGCACGGTACACCGCCGATGTCACGGTGAGCCCGCCGTCCGGCAGGGGACCGGCGACGATGATCCGGTCGCTCATCGTGGCCCCGACCTCGACCGTCGGCTCCGCCGCCGAGGACACGTCGGCGACCATCGTGATCTGGGTCGGCTCGCCGAACGACTCCGTCCAGGAGTAATCCGCGGGAAGGTGCCGGATGACGGCGGGATCCTGGCCGTCCGCACGCACGCTCCAGACCGCCGTGTAGAAACCCGGCTCGTCGAGTTCCCACAGCGAGCTCACGCGGTAGGTGTCCGTCGGTCCGATCGCGGGTGCGGTCGTGAGGCCGAGGGAGCCGACGTGGACCGCGTGATCCGGCACCGCGCCTCCGACCGCCGATGGCGCGGTGGCGGTGCGGTAGACCTCCGCCGTCGCTGTGAGCGGCAGATAGGCTCCCGTGTCGTCGCGGGGCCAATCCTCGACCACACCCTCGAACCGCACGTCGTCGACGAAAGCCCCGCCGGCGGCGTACGTCGAGGCCACCTGCGTCGAGATCGTCGGGGCGAAGACCGGTACGCGGGGCGCCGCGTCTGCACCGTGCACCGTGAACTCGAGCCGGCCCGCCGGTCCCGCGGTGTCCTGGCCACCCGCCGTCGTGAAATGCCGCACGGCGGCGAGGGGACGGGAGACGGCGAAGGTGCCGGAGGCGGCGACGGTGTACGCCCGACCCGGGGTCGGTGGGGAGGTCACGATCAGGTAGTCGACGCCGGGTGCGGCATCCGATCTCTCGGCCATACCCGTGTCGGCGAACGTCGCTCCCTCCAGACGCAGGGTGCCCGTGGACGCGGACTCCGTCGCCTCGACGCGCACGGACCCGAGCCGGTGGTCCGCCGCATCCGTGGTGAACACGACATGACCGGAGGCAACGGTCGCGCCGGGCGCCATGTCCATCCCCTCCCGGTAGTACGCGACCGCCAGCCGCTGCACTTCCGCACTGTGTGCCGGGGCGAGTGCGGAGAACGTCCAGTGCACCGCGCCGGCGAGCGAGTCACCGCGATAGCCGAAATGGTGCAGTGTCTCGTCCCAGTCCGCGATCGCCTTCACCGCCCAGCCGACGGCGGCCGCCCGCACCGGATCGTCGGTCTGGCCGTACGTCGTGACGAGGTGGTTGATGCCCGTGAGCTGCGCGGCCGTGAGTCCCGCGGCCGTCGTGCTGATGCCGCGGTCGTCGCTCGGTCCCGTCGGCGCCGGTGCCCCCGGCAGGATGCAGTAGGTGTGGACGCCGTCGATGATCATCGACCCGTGCCAGCCGTACGCCGAGACGGGCGCCCATGATCCGAAGCCCGCACCCTGCGCGGCGGCATGGGCGGGGCCGGCGCCGAGTCCGGCGCCGAGTGCCGACATCACCAGTGCGGCGATCAGGGTGAGCACCCGCCATGAGGGGCGGCGGGCGGGCGGTGCGGTGCGGTTCTGCGCGGACATCGGTCTCCGATCGGTCACCCACCGATCGTCGCGGCCGCGGCCGCGCCGAAGCGGACGCGGCGAGCCGTCTGGGGACAGTCGGGCTCGGGAGCGCGCCTGGGGAGGAGCCGACGGGCCGGGCTACGCGCGCGGGAGCAGCGTGATCAGCGACGCCTCGGGACGGCAGGCGAAGCGGACGGGCGCATATATCGAGTGACCGAGGCCGGCGCTGACGTTGAGGGGGATCGTCCTCCCGTCGTGCGTCCAGTCGCTGAGACCTCGGGCCTGGCGGAGAGGGATGTCGCAGTTGGCCACGAGCGCGCCGTAGCCCGGCACGCGCACCTGGCCGCCGTGCGTGTGGCCCGCGAGGATCATGTCGGCACCGAAGTCCGTGAACGCATCCAGGACGCGTCGGTACGGCGCGTGGGTGACGCCGAGGGTCGCCGCGGCCGGTGCGACGTCGGCCCGCAGTTCTTCGAGCAGGTCGGGCAGATCCTCGAGGTGATCCCAGCCGCGGTGGGCATCGCTCACGCCGAACGTGTCCAGCCGGAGGCCGCCGATCTGCACGGACCCCACGGCGTTGTTCAGGTCGAGCCATCCGAGTTCGTCGCGCAGGTAGCCGTCGAGCGCCTGCGTGTCGAGCGGTTCGCTCGCGGTCTTCACCGTGGACGGGCCCGTGAAGTAGCGGAGCGGATTGCGCGGGGTGGGCGAAGCATGGTCGTTGGAGCCGTGGACGAAGACGCCCGGGATGCCGCGCAGAGGGTCCATCGCGGCGCGCAGGCCGCGGAGTCCGTCCGCGTGGCCGAGATTGTCGCCCGTGTTGACCACGAGATCGGGTCTCCAGGTGTCGGCGAGGGCGGCCATCCAGCGCTGCTTGCGCCGCTGCCACGGAGCCATGTGCGCATCGGACAGATGGAGGACGTGCACGGGCCTGGAGCCGGGGGGGAGGAGCCTGACGTCATGCTCGCGCACCGTGAACAGGTGGCGCTCGATGCCGATGCCCCAGACAGCCGTGCTCACGCCGACCGCCCCCACCGCTCCGAGAGCGGTGAGGGCGGTCCTGGCGGGGGAGAGACCCACTAGCCGTTGCCGGGGCCGCTGTTGCCCCCGCAGTCGGTCCGCGCGTAGTCCACGCTGATCGCGGCGTTGCGGTTCACGACGGTGCCGGCGGCGGGATTCGTGCCGGTGGCCACTCCCTGCGCCGTCCCGGAATCGCTCGTGGTGCACGAGCCCGGCTGGACGTTGCCGAATCCGGCTCTCCGCAGCTCGGATATGGCCTGATCGAGCGGACGCCCCGACAC
>CAYOQY010000005.1:4434-60173 GCA_964406225.1 uncultured Microbacterium sp. | reverse complement strand
GCCGATGTTCTGCGTGCGTCCGGTCGCGAGGCTCACGGCACTCGTCGAGGGGACGAGTGACCACGAGGTGGTGAGTCAGAGTGAGCGGGATCGCGGAAGTGGCGCGCCTTGCGGGGGTGTCGAAATCGACGGCGAGCCGCGCGCTCGGCGGCACGGGGTACGTCTCCGACGACACCCGTCGCCGGGTGATGGATGCCGCCGCCTCGCTCGGCTACGATCGCTGAGCTTCGCGATTCCGTCCGGCATCATCATCGCGGTCGCCCTCACGCTCTACACACTCGGTGCGATCTCGCTCGGAGTGGACGAAGCCCAGTTGCGCACCGGCTCGACGATCATCCTCGCGATCGTCGGCATCTGGGTGCTCACCGTGCTGTCGCGGCCGATCAACCGCTACAAGGCGCTCGTGATCGGAGCGATGTTCATCGCGCTCCTCGTGATCTTCACCGTGCCGTTGTCGACGGAGTTCTTCCAGCTCGTCGACCCGGGTGAGGAGTGCGCCTACCTCGTCGCTCTCATCACCGTGGTCACGATCGGGGCGATCGAGATCGTGCGCTTCTTCCACCGGCGGTTCGTCACCCGGGCGCTCGCCGCGGCCACGCCGGCACGACGGACTCAGGCGGTCGCGAGCTCGTCGGGCGACCCGGCCGACGCCTCTGCCGACGCCGTGCGGAAGTAGCGCGAACCGGGCGGCGTCCACAGGGCGTTCACGATGAAGACCGCCGCGATCATGCCGGCCGTGGCGGTCCAGTCCCATTCGTCCGTCGAGATGATCGTCACGAGGTGCAGCACGAACTGCGCCGAGACGAAGATGGTGAGCAGCAGGCGTGCCAGGCGCCGGCCGCGCGCGACCCCGGAGGCGACGGCCACGGTCATGAGTCCGAACAGGATGATCCCCGCGCCGAGCAGCGAGACCGGGAGCACCTCCGCGGCGTCGACCCGGTACCTGCTCAGCAGGACCAGGATGCCGATCGCGACGCTCGCGTATCCACTGACGTACACGATCACGACGACGATCCGCACCAGCACCGGCTGGTGGAGGGGGGCGGCGCGCGTCTCGCTCACCCGATCACTGTAGCGAGCGCGCACGACCGTGGGGGAGGTGCACACGCTCAGCTGCAGCCGAGGCGCTCCCGCATGCTCTCCATCGCGTCGATCTCGGCGGTCTGGCCGGCCCGGATGCTCTCGGCGACGCTCAGCACGCGGGGTTCGGCGCCGAGTTCGATCACCGCCTCGGCCATGGGGAGCGCACCCTCGTGGTGGCGGATCATGAGCTCGAGGAACAGGCAGTCCGCCTCCTGCCCCGTCGCAGCGGCGAGGGCGCTCAGCTCGGCGTCCGACGCCATGCCCATCGCCGCGCGTGCCTCTTCGTCTGTCAGGGTCTCGCCCGGTTCAGCCGCGCCGTGCGCGTGCCCGGCCTCGGATGCCGACATCCACGCCATCATCGGGCCGCCCGACTGAGGCAAGCCCCACTGCACGAGCCAGTCGAACATCTCGCCGCGCTGCCCGGCCTGGCCCGTCGCGATGTCGTACGACAGGATGCGCAGCTCTTCGTCGTCGGTCTTGCGGTAGATCTCCATGGCCATCGCGATCGCCTGGGCGTGGTGCACCTGCATGTCGCGGGAGAAGCCCGCCTCCGGCGAATCGGTCGTGGGCACGGCCGCCGCGGCGCCGAACGTCGAGAAGCGGCCGATTGCGAACGCGAGGCCGGCGATCGCGAGGCACGCGAGGACGACGACCACCCAGCGCCGGGGCTCCGTGCGGGTGGTCGTCTCGTCGGTCACGACGTCGCTGCTCGACTTACTGCTTGCCGGGCGCGTCGAGCGCGCCGGAGCAGGACGCGTTCGGCTCGGGCGCGTTCTGGCTGCGCCAGTACGCGGTGAGGAACTCCGAGAAACGCGCATCGTCGGCGGAGTCGAGCCCCAGCTGCGCGTTCCAGGCGCTCATCACGATCGGGGAGTCCAGGCCCTCGTACGGCGACAGGACGATGTAGCTCGAGGGCAGCTCGCCGCGCAGGGCGGTCAGCTCCTCCTCGCCGAGGGCGGCGGGGTCGTACGTGATCCACACGGCGCCGTGCTCGAGCGAGTGCACGGCGTTCTCGTTCGGCACGGGCTGGTCGTAGATGCCGCAATTGAGCCAGATCGCGTTGTGGTCGCCACCCGCGGGCGGGCTCTGCGCATAGTCGACGGACCCCTCGACGTGGTTCGCGGTGTTCTCGAACGTCTCGAGCCCTTCGATCGACGACCCGTCGCCGTCTCCGGGCTGCAGCGTCGGCGGCGGCGTCGGAGCGAACACGACGGACGCCACGATCGCGGCGATGACACCGACGGCGACGACCGAGCCTACGGTCCACCAGACGAGCTTGCTGCGTCGGCGCTTGGCGAGCTGCTTCTGGTATTCGGCGAGCTTCTCCTGGCGCTTCTGCTCGCGCTGCTGCTTCACGGTCTGCGCGATCTGCGCCTGCGTGGCGGGATTGCCGCTCGTCTTCTTCTCGGTCGGACGCTGGGGTGTCGGGGTCATGTGTGTGATCTCGGCTCGGGCGCGCGGGCCGGGGCTGCGCGGGCGAAGGGATGCGTGCGGACGGTACGAACATCCTATTCGAGCGCATGCTGTCGGGTCTGGGAGGCCGCCGACAACGGTGTGACCGGTATCAGGCATCCGGTACCATGGACATCTCGAATCGATTCGGACATCCGCTCCGACAGCACTGTCCGTCCCGAGGACAGCGCTTGTGCCGTTCGACCCTCCCCCTTGCGCCTGAGCCGGAAAACCCGGCGTCGACGCTTCCCGCCGCGCCGCCGAAACGAAGATCCCTGTGCTCGATACCGCCTCCACCCCCACGCAACGACCGGCTCCCTCGTCGCGCCCGCACCCCACGACGGGCGCGATCCGCAGCCTCGGCAGCAACCCGGCGACCGCGCCGATCATGCTGCATCCGGGCGACGCGATCCCGCATCGCCGTCGGGTGCTCTACATCGTCCTCCTGGGCGCGCTCACGGCGCTCGGTCCGTTCACGATCGATCTGTACCTCCCCGCCTTCCCGGTGCTGGAGAGCGACTTCCGGACCACGGCCGCCGCCATCCAGCTGACCCTGACCGGCACGATGGTCGGCTTCGCCCTCGGGCAGCTGATCGTCGGTCCGCTCAGCGACAAGGTCGGTCGGCGCATCCCGCTGCTGGCCGTCACGGCGCTGCACGTCGTCTCGAGCATCGCCGCGGCGCTGTCGCCCTCGCTCGAGCTCCTCATGGTCGCCCGCGTCGGAATGGGCATGGGAGCCGCCGCGGGCGGCGTCGTGGCGATGGCGATCGTGCGAGACCTCTTCGGCGGCAAACGCCTCGTCGTCATGCTGTCGCGGCTCGCACTCGTCTCGGGCGTCGCCCCGGTCGCGGCCCCGCTCATCGGCTCGGCGCTGCTGGCGATCATGCCGTGGCGCGGCATCTTCGTCGTGCTCGCGGTCTACGGCGCGGTCATGCTCGCGTGCGCGGTCTTCCTGATCCCCGAGACGCTGCCGAAGGCCCGTCGCCAGGACAAGGGCAGCACGACCGTGCTGCAGCGCTACAAGAGCGTGCTCAGCGACCGCGTGTTCATCGGCGCGATGGTGATCGGAGCGATGACCTTCAGCGGCCTGTTCTCGTACCTCTCGGCATCCTCGTTCCTCTTCCAGCAGTCGTTCGGCTTCGACGCACAGCAGTACGGTCTGCTGTTCGCGGCGAACTCCCTGGGCGTCGTCGTCGGCGTGCAGTTCGCATCGCGGCTCGCCGCGCGTTTCGGGCCGCAGTGGGTCATGGCGTACTCGACGGCCGTGCTGCTGGTCGCCGCCACCGCGATCATCGTGTTCGACCAGCTCGGCTTCGGCCTGTGGGGGACGGTCATCCCGCTGTTCGTCTTCATGACCGCGTGCGGCTTCACGTTCCCGTGCGTGCAGGTGCTCGCCCTGGACCGTCACGGCAAGGCGGCGGGCACGGCGGCCTCGCTGATCGGCGCGACGAACTTCGGCATCGCCGGGATCATCTCCCCGGTCGTCGGCTGGATCTCGCGCGACGCGGGCATCACCGCGACGACGATGGCCGCCGTCATGGCCGGTTGCGCCGCGATCGGTGTCCTGGCGCTGTGGCTCATCGTGCGCCCGCGCACGGTGGCGATGCTCACTCCGTGAGCGGCGCGACCCGTCAGCCGCGCGCGATGCTGACGCCCTAGCTGCACCCGGCACGGCGGCATCCCGGGTGTAGCACACCGGACCTCGGGCGCGCCAGCGCACGCCGATACGCGACGCGCAGCGCTCCGACGTGCAGAATGGGGCGATGGAGACCGCGGAGACCGAGACCACCGGAGGCCCGCGCGTCGCGGGGATCCGCAGGATCACGCTGTTCGGCGTCGGCGCGCTCCTTCTCGGGGTGGCCTGCCTCCTCGGAGCCTGGATCTACTTCCAGTCCGGACTCTTCGCGATCGACACGTGGTGGAACGGCATCATCGTCGACCTCTCCTCGCCGGTGCTGACCGGCTTCGCGCGGGTGATGGACTTCGTGGGCGCGGGATGGTTCGGCGTCTACCTCGTCCCGATCGCCGCGGCGCTCGTGCTCTTCCTGCTGAAACGCCCCTGGTCGGCGCTGTTCTTCCTCGCCGCCGAGATCGCGACCGCCGGGATCGTGCAGCTGCTCAAGCACCTGTTCGGCCGCGCACGGCCGGAGGAGATCCTGGTGATCGCCGACGTCGGCTCCTTCCCGTCGGGCCACGCGGCGAACGGCGCCGCCCTCGCGATGATCGCCTTCCTCCTCTTCCCGAGGCTCTGGGTCGCGATCGTCGGGGCGATGTGGATGGTGCTCATGGCCCTCAGTCGCACCGCCGTCCACGCCCACTGGCTGAGCGACACGGTCGGCGGAGTCATGATCGGTATCGGCACGACGCTCATCGTCGCGGGTCTGTTCGCACCACTCCTGGCGCGCGAGGTCCGACCCGCCCGCGAGAAGTCGGTCGCTCACTAGGCTGAGCGCATGAGCGCGCCCGAGCCGTCCGATCCCGCCGTCGCCGCTGCGGAGGCAGAGCTGGCGAGGCTCCGAGCCGAGGCCGAGGCCGCCGAAGCACAGCTGCGCGCCGCACAGGCGAAAGCCGCGCTCGCCGCGGCCGAAGCCGAGGCCGCACGCGCCCGTGCCGCCGCGCCGGTGGAGACTCCCGCGTCGGCGGAGGTCGCGGAGGCCGCCCCGGCACCTCCCGCTGGGAGTTCACCTCTCCTCGCCGAGACACCGGGATCGGCCGAGGCGGCGCCCCCTGCCGCGGCATCCACGGGCCCGCTCGGCGCAGACGAGGTCGCGGCCGTCGTCGCCGGCTACACGTTCGCCGCGCAGACCCTGGACCTCGGCGCCCTCATGAACGGGGATGCCGTCCCCGAGGCGCAGATCCGCATCCCGCTCGCGATGATGAACCGTCATGGTCTCGTCGCGGGGGCGACCGGCACGGGCAAGACCCGCACCCTGCAGGGCCTCGCCGAACAGCTGGCCGAGAAGGGCGTGCCCGTGTTCGCCGCCGACATCAAGGGCGACCTCTCCGGCGTCGCGACGCCGGGGGAGCCGAGCGAGAAGCTCCTGGCCCGCACGAAGGCGATCGGGCAGGACTGGGCGCCCTCGGCATCCGTCACGGAGTACTTCGCGCTGGGCGGCATCGGCAAGGGTGTCCCGGTCCGTGCGACCGTGTCGGGGTTCGGTCCGCTCCTGCTGAGCAAAGTGCTCGGGCTGAACGCGACGCAGGAGTCGAGCCTGGGACTGGTGTTCCACTACGCCGACGCCAACGGGCTGGCTCTCGTGGACCTCGCCGATCTGCGCGCCGTGCTGACGTACCTCACGGGCGATGAGGGCAAAGCCGAACTCAAGCAGCTCGGCGGCCTGTCCGCCGCGACCGCCGGGGTGATCCTCCGCGAGCTCATCACGTTCGCCGACGGCGGCGCCGACGTCTTCTTCGGCGAGCCGGAGTTCGACGTCCGCGAGTTCCTGCGCAGCGCCCCGGACGGCCGGGGCGTCATCAGCCTCCTCGAGGTGCCCGGCGTCGCCGACAAGCCCGCGCTGTTCTCGACGTTCCTCATGTACCTGCTCGCCGAGCTGTTCGAGATCCTCCCCGAGGTCGGCGACCTCGACAAGCCGAAGCTCGTGTTCTTCTTCGATGAGGCCCACCTGCTGTTCAAGGACGCGTCGAAGGACTTCGTCGCCGCGATCGTGCAGACCGTGCGTCTCATCCGCTCGAAGGGCGTGGGTGTCTTCTTCGTGACCCAGACCCCGAAGGACGTGCCCTCCGACGTCCTCGCGCAGCTGGGATCCCGCGTGCAGCACGCGCTGCGCGCGTTCACCCCCGACGACGCGAAGGCGCTCCGGGCCACGGTCGGCACGTACCCGAAGTCGGGTTACGACCTCGAGCGGGTCCTGCAGGAGCTCGGCACCGGCGAAGCGATCGTGACGGTCATGAGCGAGAAAGGCGCCCCGACGCCGGTCGCCTGGACACGCCTGCGCGCGCCGCAGGGACTCATGTCGCCGACTCCGGATGCCGCGATCGACGCGGCCGTCGCGGCATCCCCCCTCATGCCGACGTACGGCACCGCGATCGACCGCGAATCGGCCCGCGAGATCCTCACCGCGCGCATGAACGCGGCCAACGAGGCCGCCGCGGCCGAGGAGGCGGCGCTCGCGAAGGCGAAGGCCGACGCGGAGTTCGCGAAGCAGCAGGCCGCGATCGACAAGGCGAAGGCGGCGGCCGACAAGAAGGCGCAGGCCGAGTACGAGCGGCTGCTCAAGAAGACCGCCGGCACGAGTCGCACCTCGCGGTCGAGCCAGAAGTCGCCGCTCGAGCAGATCCTCGGTTCGAAATCCACGCAGACGATCCTCAACGGAGTGATCCGCGGCATGTTCGGCACCGGCCGGCGCTGACGCGTCGGAACGCGCGGGGAAGCCCGGGGGAGGCATCGAGGCGCGGATCGCCCGCGCGTAGCATGGCGGGTATGGCGACGAAGCCCCCGAGGGATGACATCGACGAGAGCCGGGTGCACGTCACCGGGCGCAAGAAGGTCGCCGTCGGTGTGCCCGCCGTGGTCCACGCCCTCAAGATCTCGAATGAGCAGATGGGCGTCGCGCGCAGCATCCAGACCCTGCTCCAGGTCAATCAGAAGGACGGCTTCGACTGCCCGGGCTGCGCATGGCCCGAAGAGGACAAGCGGCACATCGCGGAGTTCTGCGAGAACGGGGCGAAGGCCGTCGCCGAAGAGGCGACGCTCCGTCGGGTGACGCCGGAGTTCTTCGCGGAGCACCCGCTCGATGCGCTGCGCGCACACGATGACTGGTGGCTCGGTCAGCAGGGACGGCTCACCCACCCCATGATCCTCGAGGAGGGTGCCACCCACTATCGGCCGATCTCGTGGGATGCGGCGCTCCGCGAGATCGCGGACGCCCTGCGCGGGCTCGACGACCCGAACGAGGCGACGTTCTACACGTCGGGCCGCACCTCGAACGAAGCGGCCTTCCTGTACCAGCTGCTCGTGCGTGGGTTGGGGACCAACAATCTGCCCGACTGCTCGAACATGTGCCACGAATCCAGCGGGTCGGCGCTCGTCGAGACCCTCGGCATCGGCAAGGGCACCGTGTCGATCGACGACATCCACCAGGCGGACCTGCTGATCGTCGCAGGACAGAACCCCGGCACCAATCACCCCCGCATGCTGAGCGCCCTCGAGAAGGCCAAGCGCAACGGCGCGACGATCGTCGCGGTGAACCCGCTGCCCGAGGCGGGGCTCATGCGGTTCGAGAACCCCCAGACGCCGCGCGGCGTGGCATTCGGGGGGACGAAGCTCGCGGACGAGTTCGTGCAGATCCGCCTCGGCGGCGATCAGGCGCTTTTCCAGGCGATCGGCAAGCACCTGCTCGAGGTCGAGGACCGCGACGGCGGCGTGCTCGACCACGACTTCATCGATGCGCACACCACGGGGTTCGGATCGTACGCCGCGGCGGTCGCGGCGGTGCCGTGGCGCGAGCTGGTCGCGGCGACCGGAGTGCCCGAGAAGGCGCTCCGCCGGGTCGCCGAGCGCGTGCGCACCTCGAAGGCGACGATCGTCTGCTGGGCGATGGGGCTCACACAGCACAAGCACTCCGTCGCCACGCTCCGTGACGTCGTGAACGTGCTGCTGCTGCGGGGCGACATCGGCCGCCCGGGTGCGGGCGTCTGCCCGGTGCGCGGTCATTCCAACGTGCAGGGCGACCGCACGATGGGCATCTACGAAAAGCCGGCCGAGCACTTCCTGCAGTGGCTCGACGATGAGTTCGCGTTCCACGCCCCCCGCAAGCACGGCTATGACACGGTCGAGGCGATCCGGGCGATGCGCGACGGCAAGACGCGGGTGTTCATGGCGATGGGCGGCAACTTCGTCAGCGCTACCCCCGACACGAACGTCGTCGAGGCGGCGCTGGGCAACGTCGATCTGACGGTTCAGGTCTCGACCAAGCTCAACCGATCGCACGTCGTCACGGGAAAGCGGGCGATCATCCTGCCGACGCTGGGCCGGACGGATCGCGACGTGCGCGGGGGAGCGGAGCAGAGAGTGACGGTGGAGGACTCGATGAGCGCCGTGCACGCCTCGCGCGGTCGCCTCGCGCCACCGTCCGACGACATGCTCAGCGAGGTCGCGATCGTGGCGCGCCTGTGCGCGATGGTCTTCGACGGGCGCGAGAACGTGCCGGATGCCGACTGGGCGGCCCTCGAGCGCGACTACGCGCGGATCAGGGAGCACATTTCGAAGGTGGTGCCGGGCTTCGACGACTTCGAGGAGAAGATCGCCAAGGGGCGCACCCTCTACCTGCCCAATGCGCCGCGCGACGATCGCCGTTTCGCAACAGACTCCGGCAAGGCCGTGTTCACGGCGAACCCCCTCGAGTACCCGTTCATCCCGCAGGGGCGGCTGCTGCTGCAGACCCTCCGTTCGCACGATCAGTACAACACCACGATCTACGGCAAAGACGACCGCTATCGCGGCATCCACGGCGGGCGCCGCGTGATCCTCGTCAACGCGAAGGACATCGGGCAGCTCGGCTTCGCGGAGGGCGACGTCGTCGACCTCGTCTCGGAGTGGAAGGACGGCGTCGAACGCCGCGCCGAGGAGTTCCGCATCGTCGCGTACTCGACCCCGCGGGGCAATGCCGCCGCTTACTATCCCGAGACGAACGTTCTCGTGCCGCTCGACTCGGTCGCCGACGTGAGCGGAACCCCTACCTCGAAGTCGGTGATCGTCCGGCTGGAGCGGCGATCGGCCTGATCAGTCGTCCTCGCGCCAGCCGTTCGCGCACGAGGTGATCGCGGAGACGGCTCTGCGAACCTGCTCGGGCGAGCCGCCGGCTCTTCCGGCGGCGAGACCGGCGACGAATGCGCTGAGTGGTGCGGCTGGCCGGGCCACGCCCACCGCCACATCCCGCGCGAGGTCGAGGATCAGCGGAATGGGGATGTCTTCGGGGCTCAACCCGAAGAGCCGGCGCAGCTCTTCCGCCCACGCGTCCAGCGCCTCCGGCGGCAGTCTCTCGCTCACGGCTCCTCCTTCGTGTCTCGGCCTCGTCGTGCCTCGTTCAGATCGTCCCACGTGTCGATGTCGAAAGCGACGGCATCGGATGCCGCGACCGCCGTGATCGCCAGGCTGCCGAGCAGGCTGCGCACGGGGGCGTTGCGGCCGGCATCCGGGATCGTCGTCGCCGCCGCGCGGAGCGCATCGGTGCGATAGACGCCCGTGAGCCACTGACGGCGGCCCTCGGCGTCTTCGAGGCAGACGCCGTCCGCCATGTCGGGGGCGGCGAGAAGCACGCGTACCGCGTCGGCGACGCGCGGAAGGTCGCACGCCAGGACGAGCACCCGCGGCGCGGCGACGAGCGGGAGTGCCGTGACGATCGCCGCTGCCGGTCCACCGAACGGCGGCTCTTCGCGCACCCAGGTGAGGTCGGCGTGGGCATCGTCTGCCGGGCCGACGACGATGATCGGGTCGCACCCTGCGTCGAGCGCGGCGCCGAGGGCGGCGTCCAGCAGCGTCCGGCCGCCGACCTCGAGCAGCGGCTTGTGCACGCCGCCCATGCGGGAGCCGCGGCCGCCGGCCAGCAGGATCGCCCCGATGCCGCCGGCGTTCATGAGAAGAGCATGACCTCGACGGTGTCGCCGGGGCGGATCTCGTCCGTCCCGACCGGGACGACGGCGTAGCCTCCGGCCCGGGCGAGTCCGCCCGCCCGATGCGACCCGCGATCGGTCGCCGGGGCGACTCCGCCGTCGGTGACGACGATGGGAAGGTATTGGGTGCGCCCGTGCGGCGACCGCCAGCCTTCTGTGGCGGGGAGGCGCAGCATCCGCCGATCGATGTGCGTGCGCCCCTGCATCGCGAGCAGAGCGGGTCGCACGAACACCTCGAACGAGACCGCCGCGCTCACCGGATTGCCCGGCAGGCCGAACATCAGTGGGTCGCCCGCGGCGAAGCCCTGCGGTCTGCCGGGCTGGATCGCGACCTGCACGAAGGTCATTTCCGACACCGAGGTCTTGACGACCTCGAAGGCGCCCGCGCTCACGCCGCCCGAGGTGATGATCGCATCGGCGCCGTCTGCGGCGGCGGCGATCGCGCTGCGGAGATCGGCATCGACGTCGCCGACCGTGGTCTGCGTGATCACATCCGCTCCCGCTTGACGGGCGAGCGAGGCCAGCAGCAGAGAGTTCGACTCGGGGATCTGCCCGCGACGCAGGGGTGACCCTGCGGGCACGAGTTCATCACCGGTCGCGATGACCGCGACCCGGGGTCGGCGACTCACGGTCACCTCGGCGACGCCGGCGGCCGCGATCGCCGACAGCTGCAGCGGACCCAGCTCGACACCCGCGGGGACGAGTTCGGTACCGGCGGTGCAGTCCTCGCCGCGACGCCGGATGTGCGCGCCGATGTCGCGCGGCGCCTCGACGACCTGCGCGATCCGGAGCGAGTCGGCCAGTCCGCCGACGGTCGCCTCGAAGGGCACGACGGTGTCGGCGCTCGCCGGCAGCGGCGCACCGGTCATGATGCGCACGGCCTCGCCCGGGCCGAACGGCGGGTCGAGCGCGCTGCCGGCGGGCAGGTCGGCCACGACACGGAGCGAGACGGGGGATGCCGCGCTCGCCGCCGCGACGTCGGCGAAGCGCACCGCGAAGCCGTCCATCGCCGAGTTGTCGAAAAGGGGCAGATCGACGGCGGCGTGCACGGCAATTCGGAGAGTCGTTCCCAGCGCGTCGGACAGCGGGACCGTGTGCCGGTCGAGCGGGCGCACAGCGGCGAGGATGGCCTGCTGGTGCTGTTCGACCGTGATCACGGCGTCGCCGGAGCGGAGACGACGGGGTCGACGCTGTGTTCGGATGCCATGGGTTTCAGGCTAGCGGCCGCCGCCGGCCTGCCCCCGGGTTGCGGCGACGGAATGCGATGACCGGCGCGAGGACTCAAGGTGTCGGCGCGGAGGCTCCCCCGTACCGTGACGCGCGTAGGCTGGCGTGATGGGTCGGATCACCGTCCGGCGCCCGGTGACGAAGCTCGCCGCCGGTGCCGCACCAGTGCGTCGGTCCGACACGCTCGCGGTCGAGGAGCCGCTCGAGATCCGCGTCGGCGGGCTGCCGCTCGCGGTCACGATGCGCACTCCGGGCAACGATGTCGAGCTCGCGGCCGGCTTCCTCGTCTCCGAGGGGGTCATCTCCCGCGGCGACCAGTTCCGCTCCGCGATCCACTGCGGGGGGCCCGGCACCGGCGGTCCGATCACGGGCATCTCGGTGGGCGCGCCGGGGGACGGCAACACCTACAACGTCCTCGACGTCAGCCTCGCGCCGGGCGTGAAGCCGCCCGATCCCGACCTGGCGCGCAACTTCTACACGACCAGTTCGTGCGGACTCTGCGGCAAGGCATCGATCGACGCGGTCGAGACCGTGTCGGCGTACGACGTCGCCGGCGACGACGTGACAGTGGATGCCGAGACCCTCACGGGCTTACCAGAATCACTTCGCGCGCAGCAGGCGGTGTTCGACAAGACCGGCGGCCTGCACGCCGCGGCGCTCTTCGACGCGGCATCCGGCGAGCTGCTCGTCCTTCGGGAAGACGTCGGCCGGCACAACGCGGTCGACAAGGTCATCGGCTGGGCGATGCTGAACGACCGGCTGCCCCTGCGAGGTGTGGTGCTGCAGGTGTCAGGACGCGCGAGCTTCGAGCTCGTGCAGAAGGCGGTGATGGCCGGCATCCCGATCCTCGCCGCCGTCTCGGCACCCTCCTCGCTCGCGGTCGAGCTCGCGGCGTCGTCGGGTCTCACGCTCGTCGGGTTCCTCCGAGGGCGGACGATGAACATCTACTCGCGCGACGAGCGCGTGCTCGCCGGCGCCGGGACCTGAGGTCTGAGGTGCCGTCCCCGCGAACGCCGCCGTTTCCTGCGAGTGCTGCCGCTACTCGGGGCGTCGTTCCCGGCGAGGATCGCTGGTTGCCGCGAGCGCTGCAGTTTTCTGCGACCGCTGCGTAGCCCGACGGCGCGCTCGCAGGAGACTGCAGCACTCGCGGGGCGCGCTCACCGCTGCGGCCGCCGTATGCGCCGCCGGCTCCTCGGCTCGCCGAGACCCGCCGTCCTAGACTCGTCGGATGCCGCAGATCCGCCCGTTCCGCTCCGGCGATGAGGCTGCGGTCGCCGACATCTGCCTCAAGACCGCGGATGCCGGAACCGACGCCACCGGAGTGTTCGACGACGACACGATCTGGGCCGAAGTGTTCGTGCTGCCCTACGTGCACCGGCATCCTGATCTGGCGTACGTCGTCGAGTCCGACGACGGCCGGGTCGTCGGCTACATCGTGTGCGCTCCCGACACGGATGCATTCGAGGACTGGTTCCACGATGAGTGGTGGCCGCGCCGCGGTGCGCGCTGGCCGCGGCCGCACACCGAGCGCACCCGCCAGGACGGCACTCTCATCTACGCGTACTCGCGTCGCAGCGGGGCCGAGCCCTACGCCGACGAGTACCCGGCACACCTGCACATCGACCTGCTGCCCGAGGCGCAAGGCCAGGGCTGGGGGCGTCGGCTCATCGAGACCGTCGTCGCCGATCTCACCGCGCGCGGTGTGCCCGGAGTGCACCTCGCGGCGGCATCCGAGAACGAGTCCGCGATCGCGTTCTACCCGCGAGTCGGGTTCACGCCGATTCCTTCGCACCCCGGCGTGCAGGCGTTCGGAATGCATCTTGGCCCGAACGGCCCGAGCCGTTCGCGCCGGGCGTAGCCTGCCAGGATGGACGATCTCACTGCGCCCACGGGTCGCGAAGACGCGCTGCGCGCCCTTCCTCGCGACGACGGGTCGGAGCCTCGGGCGCTCGTGCTCGGCGCCACCGGCTACCTCGGCGGGCGACTCGTGCCGCGACTGCTGAACGGCGGGTACCGGGTGCGGGTCCTCGCGCGCGACGCGCGACGGGTCGCCGCGTTCGACTGGGGCGACAATGTCGAAGTGGTCGAGGGTGACGCGACCGACCCGGATGCCGTCCGCGATGCCGTCCGCGATGTCGACGTCCTCTACTACCTCGTGCACTCCATGGGTGCAGGCAAGGGGTTCGAGAGCGCCGACCGCGTCGCCGCGCAGACCGTGGCGCGTGCCGCCGCTGCGGCCCACCTCGGCCGCATCGTCTACCTCGGCGGACTGCATCCCACCGGAACGGAACTGTCGCCGCACCTGCGCTCGCGCGTCGAGGTGGGGCAGATCCTGCTCGACAGCGGAGTGCCGACACTCGTGCTGCAAGCCGGTGTCGTGATCGGTTCGGGCTCGGCGTCGTTCGAGATGGTGCGCCACCTCACCGAGGTGCTGCCGTACATGCCCGCACCGAAATGGGTGCGCAACAGGATCCAGCCGATCGCGGTGCGCGACGTGCTGCACTACCTGCTCGGCGCCGCGCGGGTCGGTGCCGACGTCAACCGCGCCGTCGACATCGGCGGCCCCGACGTGCTGCGCTACGGGCAGATGATGAACGGCTATGCGGTCGAGGCGGGGCTCAAACAGCGGGGAATCGCCGCGCTGCCGGTGCTGACCCCCCGGCTCGCCTCGCACTGGGTGAACCTCGTGACCCCCATTCCGCGTCGCGTTGCGATGCCGCTCGTGGAGTCGCTGCAGAACGAGTGCATCGTGAAGGACGGCGACGTCGACACGCTGATCCCGCCGCCCGAAGACGGACTGACGCCCTACCGTCGTGCAGTGCAGCTCGCGCTCGGCAAGATCAAGCTCGACGCGATCGAGACGAGCTGGCAGGACGGCGAAGTGCTGGGCGTGCCGAGCGACCCGCTGCCGAATGACCCCGAGTGGGCCGGCAAGACCGTGTTCACCGATCTGCGCACCGCGCACACGGATGCCGCGCCCGATGCGCTGTGGCGCGTCGTGCAGGGGATCGGCGGTGAGCGGGGCTGGTATTCGAACCCGCTGCTGTGGGCCGTCCGCGGCTGGATGGACAAGCTCGTCGGGGGCGTGGGTCTGCGCCGCGGGCGCCGACACCGTGACCGCCTCGTCGTCGGCGACGCCGTCGACTTCTGGCGCGTCGAGGCGCTCGAACCCGGTTCCCTGCTGCGGCTGCGGGCCGAGATGAAGGTTCCGGGCCTCGCGTGGCTCGAGATGCGGGTGGCTCCCGACGGCGCCGGGTCGCGCTATGACCAGCGGGCCGTGTTCTTCCCGAGGGGACTCGCGGGCCGCCTGTACTGGCTCGCGGTGCTGCCGTTCCACGGCTTCATCTTCGCGGGCATGGCCAACCGCATCGCCGCGGCGGCCATGGCGGCGGATGAGGCGAGTACGTAAGAGCGCGACACGTTCGGCACTGCCGCTCGGCGGCGCCGGCGCGAATTATCACGGTCCTCAGCCGGTGCCCTGACCCGGGTGCGGCGTAGCGTGAAAATCATGGATACCGCGCTCTCGCGCTCTCACGACGCGCGCTCGCGCACTGTGTCGCGGCGGGACTGGTACCTCGCGACGAACGCGATCGTGCTGGCGTGGATCCTGCTCGCACTCATTGCGGTCGGGGTGCACAGGTTCGTCGATCAGCCCCTGTGGCTGCTCGTCCATGTGCCGCTCCTCGGCGCGGCGACGGCCGCGATCCTCATCTGGTCGCAGCACTTCGCCGACACGCTCCTTCGTCGTCCGCCCCCGGGAGGCCGAGTGGGTCTCGGTGTGCGGCTCGGACTGCACACCGTCGGCGCCGCGCTGGTCGTCACGGGTGTGCTCACGGCGACGACTCCGCTCGTGGTCGTCGGCGCCTCGATCGTCGCCGTCGCCATCCTCGCTCACGGCGTGATCCTCGTGCTTCAGAGCCGAAGAGCGCTCCCGACACGATTCGGACCGCTCGCGCGCTACTACGTCGCGGCGAGCGTCGTGTTCCTGTTCGGCATCGGCGCGGGGGTTGCGCTCGCCGTGGATCCCTCCCTCGTCGACCGCCTCGTCACGGCGCATCTCGTGCTCAACGTGTACGGCTGGATCGGTCTGACCGTGCTGGGGACGCTCGTGCTGCTGTGGCCGACCGTGCTGCATGCACGTGTTCCCCCGACAACGGATGCCGCATCTCGCCGTGCGCTGCCCGTGCTGGTGGCCGGCATCCTCGTCACGGCCGCGGGTCCTGTCGTCGACGTCAGGATGCTCGTGCCGGTGGGCATGGCGGTGTGGATCGGCGGCGCGGGTCTGCTCGCTGTCGAGGGATGGCGTGAAGCGTGGACGATGCCGCCGGGGACGTTCGCGGGGTGGAGTCTCGCGGCGGGGTTCGGGTGGCTCGTGGTCGCCGCCGTCGCGCTCGGCGCTCAATCGGTGATCGCGCCGGACTGGGCGGGGCTGCGGGCAGGCTACCTCGCGATGCTGGGACCCCTCGTCGTCGGGTTCACAGTGCAAGTGCTCACCGGCGCGCTGAGCTACCTGCTCCCCGTCGTCGCGCTCGGCAGCCCCGCAGCGGCGAAGGCCGGAGCCGAGGTGCTCGACGCTGCGGCGGCGTTCCGCGTCACCGCGTTCAACGGCGCCCTCTTGCTCTACCTCCTTCCGATGCCGTCGCTTGCGCGTGTGCTCTTGTCGTTCGTCGCCGTCGGGGTCGTCGTCGCGTTCGTCGTGCTCGCGATCCGGGCAGTCGTGGTCGGCAGACGCGCGCGACGCTCGGAGGGCGCCGACCCCGATCGCACAGGACGCGTGGCGCTCGGCATGCCGAGCGCCACACCGCCTCCGGCACCGTCGCGCCGTGCGAGGGGCGTCATCGCGGCGCTGGGCCTGCTCGCCCTGAGCGTCGCCGCGGGAGTCGCTGCCGACCCCGCCGCCGCGGGCATATCGATAGCCGGCCGGGCCGAGAGCATCGTCGCGACCGGCAACACGACCGCGGTCACCGTTTCGGTGGAGGGCATGCGCTTCGACACTCCGGTGCTGGTGGTGCCCTACGGCGATCGGCTCGTCGTGACCTTCGAGAACACGGGCGACGACGTCCACGACCTCACCTTCGCGAACGGCGTGCGCACTCAGCGGCTCGCTCCGGGAGACTCGGAGACGATCGACGTGGGGATCATCGGCGCGGACTTCCAGGCGTGGTGCTCGATCGCCGGACACCGGCAGATGGGAATGGAGCTGATGGTGCGGGCGCTCGGTGCGCCCCCCGCCGATTCGGGCGACCACGCCGACATGGACATGGACTCGGCGTCTGTCGACGCGCCGGGTGATGCGGCCGCCGACATCGATCTGGAGCGCGAGCCTGCCGACGACTTCGAGCCCGCGCCCGCCGCCCTCGCGCCGGCACCGGCCGAGTCCGCGCACCGGGTGACGCTCCGCGTCGAAGAGGTCGTATCGGAGGTCGCCTCCGGCATCTCGCAGGCCAGATGGACGTTCGGCGGTAGTGCGCCGGGGCCGGTGCTGCGCGGCGAGGTGGGTGATCGATTCGAGATCACGCTGGTCAACGACGGTACGATCGGCCACTCGATCGATTTCCACGCGGGCGCTCTGGCTCCCGACGGTCCGATGCGCACCATCCAGCCTGGGGAGAGTCTCACGTACGCCTTCACCGCGGCGAAGGCGGGCATCTGGATGTATCACTGCTCGACGATGCCGATGTCGATGCATATCGCCAACGGCATGTTCGGCGCGGTCATCATCGATCCGCCCGATCTTGAGCCGGTCGATCGCGAGTACCTTCTGATCCAGGGTGAGCTCTACCTGGGCGCGCAGGGCGACACGGCCGACGCGGAGAAGATCGCCGCGCAGACTCCCGACTTGGTGGCGTTCAACGGCTACGCCGACCAGTACGCGCATCTCCCTCTCGAAGCGGGCGTCGGCGAGCGGGTGCGCGTCTGGGTGCTGGATGCCGGGCCGAACACCCCGACGTCATTCCATGTCGTGGGAGGCCAGTTCGACACGGTGTACCGCGAGGGAGCGTACGCGCTGCGAGCGGGAGATCCCGGCGGCTCGCAGGCGCTCGCACTCGAGCCCGCGCAGGGCGGGTTCGTCGAGCTCGTCTTCCCCGAACCCGGTGACTATCCGTTCGTGACGCACCGCATGAGCGACGCGGAGAAAGGTGCGCGCGGTGTCTTCAGGGTGGAGTGAGAGGGGTTGCCCGCGCGATGACCGGGGTCGGCTCGTCGTCGCGCGCCACTCTGATGTCGTGAACATCGCGAACAGCCCGGACCTGTTCTCGAACGCCGTCTCACGCCACCTGCAGATTCCCAACGGTCTCGACGGTGAACGCCACGCCGAGGCGCGCCGCATGCTGGCACCCTTCTTCCACCCCCCGGCGCTCGGCGCATTGGAGCCGACGCTGGCGCGGATCGCCGCCGACCTGGTCGGAGGCCTCGGCGAGGACCCTTTCGACGCCGTCGAAGACCTCGGCGTCGTCTTCGCCGTCCGCGCGGCATCGGCGTGGCTCGGGTGGCGCGACGATCTGGAGCCGGAGCTCATCGCGTGGGTTGCCGAGCATCGGGCGGCCGGTTGCAGTCGCCACACCGAGCAGATCGCCCGCTCCGCTGCGGGCTTCGAGGGCCTCGTGCGAATGCTCATCGACGAGCGGCGCGGGCGGCCGTCATGCGATCTCACCGGACTCCTCATGACCCTGCGCTGGAAAGGTCGGCGCATCACCGACGAAGAGGTCGTCTCGATCCTGCGCAACTGGACCGGCGGAGACCTGTCGTCGCTCGCCCTGTGCGTCGGGGTGGCCGTGCACTGGGTAGCCGCGAACCCCGATCACTTCGGTCACCTTGTGGCGTCCGACGACGCGGCGCTCGACCGGGCTGTCGATGAAATGCTGAGGCTCGATGACCCCTTCGTGTCGAATCGGCGCATCGCGGTGAGCGACACCGTCGTTGCAGGGTGCCCGGTGGGTGCCGGTGAGGAGATCGTGCTCGACTGGCGGGCAGCCAATCGCGACGGAGGCGTGTTCGCAGACCCGGGGTCATTCGACCCGGACGGTCACGGCCCGGACAATCTCGTCTACGGCGTCGGGCCGCACGTCTGCCCGGGCCGAGGGCTCGCCACCCGGCAGCTGCGCATCCTGCTGCGCGCCGTGATGACCGCGGGAAGACCTGAGCTGATCGCCGGCCACCCGCCCGTGCGCGAGCAGCCGCCGTCTGCCGGCTTCCGCTCGCTTCCGGTGCGCCTCGCGCCGCAGCCGACGGCACTGCGCGGCTAGAGCTTGTGCAGCTTCTCGGGATCCGGTGCCTGCACCGGATCCCACCCGCGCCGGTTCGGGCGGGCTCCCCGCTGCTGGTCGTCGCGCGAGCGGTAGACGATGTATGGGCGGAAGAGGTAGCCGACCGGGGCTGAGAAGACGTGTACGAGGCGCGTGAACGGCCACAGCGCGAAGAGGGCGAACGCGGTCAGGACGTGCAGCTGGAACAGCAGCGGCACCTCCAGCATGAGCTCGGGCTGAGGCTGGAACAGCAGGATGCTGCGGATCCAGGGCGAGATCGTCTCGCGGTAGTGGAATCCCGAGCCGAACACCTGGTAGATGACCGTCGCCAGGGTCCCCAATGCCAGCGTCACGCCGAGGAAGACGTACATCACCTTGTCCATACGCGTGGTCGCCAGGAACACGGGGCCCACCGTGCGGCGACGGTAGATCAGGATCGCCAGGCCCGCCAAGGTCAGCACCGCGGCGGCGGTCCCCAGTGCGGTGGCACCGAAATGGTAGATCTCTTCGGAGATCCCTATCGCGTAGAGCCATTCCCGGGGAATCAGCAGTCCCACGACATGGCCCGCGATGACCATGAGGATGCCCAGATGGAACATCGGCGACCCCCAGCGCAGCATCCGGCTCTCGTAGGTCTGGCTCGATCGCGTCGTCCAGCCGAACTTGTCGTAGCGGTACCGCCAGATGTGGCCGACGATGAAGACGGCGATGGCGGCGTACGGGATCGCCACCCACAGGATGATGTCCAGGGTGTTCACGGTGTCTCCCCTCTCTGTGAGACAGGCTGGAAGGGCGGAAGGTTGCCGAGGAAGCTGAGACCCACGGTCTCGGTCGGCGGACCCTCGCTGACCAGATTGAGGTACCGCTCACGCGTGCGGGCATCGATCGGCGGAAGCGAAAGCGAAATCACGCGCACCACGTCGGCCCACGGACTCTGCATTCCCTCCAGCGCCGCGCGCAGCACTTCGATGCCTTCCCGGTGCGAAGCGATCAGCGCGCCGGCGATGGGCGAGTCGCTCACCGCTGAGAACTCGAGCACCGCGGGAAGGTAATCCGGCAGCTCGGGCGCGTCGAACTCCCAGCCGGCGGCGCGGTAGGCCTCCAGAAACGTCACGAGCGCCGTGCCGCGCTTGCGGGTGTCTCCCGTCGCGTAGTAGCTCAGATACAGGCTGCACTTTCGCTTCAGATCGAACGTGAGCACATACCGCCGCTGCCACTCGGTCGATCCCGCGGCCTCGGCGGCATCCACGAAGACGGCGATCGGTTCGACGATCTGGGCGGGAAGTCCACGCAGGCCCTCGCGAACCACGCTGAGTCGCGCGAACCATTCGGCGTCCGGATAGTCGAGCAGGAGCGAGGCGATCATGTGCGTGCTCGACCGCTGCGCGGCTGACAGCGAGAGCGGTGTCACCTCGCGCGGCAGCGCCTTGCGCGGGGTGACCCGTGGGAGCACGGTGCTCACGGTGCACCTCCATCGACGCGGCGTCCCTTGCTCGTCGTCTGCACCGGGCCGGCATCGGTCGGGGGGAACAGGCCGTCCGGGGTGCCGTTGCCGTCCCAGTTGAGCAGGTTGACCCGCCCGGGACCGGACGGGCGATCAGCGGTCTGCCGGTCGGCGAGAATGTGGAAGTTCTCCACCGCGACCGGCACGCTCGGACCGCTGGACGTGCCGAACGGACCAGCCCCGCCCATTCCCGGGCCGCCGTCGTAGTCCAGCGAGCACGCCATCTCCTCGAGCTGGTGCGCCTGCTCGGTGTGCGCGGACGGGATGACGTAGCGGTCCTCGTACTTCGCGATCGCGAGCAGCCGGTACATCGCCTCGATCTCCGCGCCCGACATGCCGACGGCCCGCGCGATCCGTTCGTCGCGCTCGTCGTCGAGGTTCACTCCCCGCATGTACGAGCGCATCGCCGCGAGACGGCGCAGAGCATGATCGACGGGTCCGATCTCGCCCGCGGTGAACAGTTCCGCGAGGTACCCGATGGGAATGCGGAGCTTGTCGATCGCCGCGAACAGCGTGCGCGCGTCTTCGCCGTCGTTGCCCGATTCGCTCACCACATCGACGACGGGCGACAGCGGCGGGATGTACCAGACCATCGGCATCGTGCGGTACTCGGGATGCAGCGGCAGAGCGACCTCGTACTCCTGGATGAGTCGCCAGATCGGGCTGCGCTGCGCGGCCTCGATCCAGTCCTCGGGGATGCCGTCGCGGCGGGCCTGCTCGACCACGGCGGGATCGCGGGGGTCGAGGATGATGCTCCGCTGAGCGGCGAGCAGGGCCCGCTCGTCTTCGACGCTGGCCGCCTCGGCGACACGATCCGCGTCGTACAGGACGAGGCCGAGATAGCGGAGCCTGCCGACGCACGTCTCGGAGCACACGGTCGGCAGGCCCACCTCGATGCGCGGGTAGCACATCGTGCACTTCTCGGCCTTGCCGGTCTTGTGGTTGAAGTACACCTTCTTGTACGGGCAGCCCGACACGCACATGCGCCAGCCGCGGCACTGGTCCTGGTCGACCAGGACGATTCCGTCTTCAGCCCTCTTGTACATCGCCCCCGAAGGGCACGACGCGACGCACGAGGGGTTGAGGCAGTGCTCGCAGATGCGCGGGAGATAGAACATGAAGGCCTTCGAGAACTCCGCGTGGACCTTCTCGCTCATCTTCTGCAGGATCGGGTCCTGCTGCATGGTCTCGAGCGACCCGCCGAGATCGTCGTCCCAGTTCGCCGACCACGAGATCTTCATGTCTTCGCCCGTCAGCAGGCTCTTGGGCCGAGCAACCGGCACCTGTCCGCCGCGCGGGGCGTTCAGCAGCATGTCGTAGTCGTACGTCCACGGCTCGTAGTAGTCGTGGATCTCAGGCAGCTTCGGGTTCGAGAAGATGCGGGCCAGCTTGGCCAGGCGGCCACCGCTGCGCAACTTCAAGCGCCCGCGCTTCGTGCGCACCCATCCGCCGCCCCACTTCTCCTGGTCTTCGTACCCGCGCGGGTAGCCGACGCCGGGGCGGGTCTCGACATTGTTGAACCAGACGTACTCCACACCGGTGCGGTTCGTCCAGGCCTGCTTGCACGTCACAGAGCATGTGTGGCAGCCGATGCACTTGTCGAGGTTCATCACCATCGACATCTGGGCCATGACCTTCATCAGTACTCGATCTCCTGGCTGCGGCGACGGATGACGGTGATCTCGTCGCGCTGGTTTCCGGTGGGGCCCAGGTAGTTGAACGCCCACGCGAGCTGCGCGTAGCCGCCGATCAGGTGGCTGGGTTTGAGCAGGATCCGGGTGAGTGAATTGTGGATGCCGCCGCGCATGCCGCTCGTCTCGGCGATCGGCACGTCGACCGTGCGGTCCTTCGCGTGGTACATGTACACGGTGCCCTCCGGCATCCGGTGCGACACGATCGCCCGCGCGACGACCACTCCGTTGCGGTTGTACGACTCGATCCAGTCGTTGTCGCGCACGCCCACCTTGCCGGCGTCCTGCGGGCTCATCCAGATCGTGGGACCGCCGCGCGAGAGCGACAGCATGAAGAGGTTGTCCTGGTACTCGGAGTGGATCGACCACTTCGAATGCGGTGTGAGGTAGCGCACAGCCACTTCGGTCTGACCGGGCGCCCCAGGGCCCGCGATGCGCGTGACCGTCCCCACTTTCGGCGAATCGAAGAGCCTGTGCATGTCCAGCGGCGGGCGGAAGGTCGGCATGTTCTCGCCGAGCTCCTCCATCCAGTCATGATCGAGATAGAAATGCTGACGGCCGGTGAGGGTGTGCCAGGGCTTCAGATGCTCGACGTTGATCGCGAACGCGGTGTAGCGCCTGCCGCCGTGTTCGGACCCCGACCATTCGGGGGAGGTGATCACCGCTCGGGGCTGCACCTGCACATCGGCGAACGAGATGCGCTTGCCCTCCTCCTCTTCGGCGAGGTGGGCCATCTTCTGGCCGGTGCGCTTCTCGAGGGCGCGAAAGCCCTGCACCGCGAGGCGCCCGTTGCTCGTTCCCGAGAAGGCGAGGATCATCTCGCACACGCGCTTGTCGGAATCGAGGCGGATGCGGCCCGCCGAGGCGCCGCCCTCCACCACACCGTTCAGGTGCGCGAGGCTCTGCAGCTCCTTGTCGGGGTGGTAGGTGATGCCCTTCGTCGTCATCCCGAGCTTCTCGGTCAGGGGGCCGAGCGACTTCCACCGGTCGGCCAGCGCCGGGTAGTCCCGCTCCACCACGATGAGCTTGGTCATCGTGACCCCGGGCACGAGCGGCGGGTCCTCGGGCACTGCTCCATGGGCGTACGCCATCACATCGGGGGTGTCGTGCTGCAGCGGCGAGGCGACCACGTCGCGTCGGACGCCCAGATGGCCCTCGCACAGTGCGCTGAACCGCTCTGCGAGTTCGCGGAACAGGTCGTAGTCGGTCTTAGTCTGCCAGGGCGGGTTGATCGCCGGGTTGAAGGAGTGCAGGAACGGGTGCATGTCGGTCGAGGACAGGTCGTACTTCTCGTACCAGGTGGCGGCGGGGAACACGAGATCGCTGAACAGCGTCGTCGAGGTCATCCGGAAGTCCGCCGTCATGAGCAGGTCGAGCTTGCCGTTCGGCGCGTCGTCTCGCCAGACGATGTCACGGGGGCGCGCGCCATCGGGCGTCTCGGTGGCACGGATCGCGGCGTCCGCGCCCAGCAGGTGCTTGAGGAAGTACTCGTTGCCCTTCCCGGAGGAGCCGAGCACGTTCGCGCGCCAGATCGTGACGATCCGGGGGAAGTTCTCGGGGGCATCGGGATCTTCGCACGCGTAGTGCAGCGATCCGTCGGTGAGGGAGTCGACGACGTGCTGCGCGGGCTCCTTGCCCGCCGCTTCGGCCTCGTCGCAGAGGTCGAGCGGGTTGCGCGAGAACGTGGGGTAGCTCGGCATCCACCCCCGCTTGACGGATTCGACAAGGCAGTCCGCGGTCGTGCGGTCGGCGAACACGCCGCGGGCGAGTGGCGAGGCCAGTTTGTCGGCGGGCATTCCGTCGTAGCGCCACTGGTCGGTGGCCAGGTACCAGAACGCGGTGCCGATCATCTGTCGCGGCGGACGGTTCCAGTCGCCGGCGGTCGCGTACTGCGAGTAGCCGGTGATGGGTCGCACCTTCTCCTGGCCGACGTAGTGGGCCCATCCGCCGCCGTTGACGCCCTGGCATCCGGTCATCGTCGTCAGCGCGAGGAATGTGCGATAGATCGTGTCGGAGTGGAACCAGTGATTGGTGCCCGCGCCCATCAGGATCATCGAGCGCCCACCTGAGCGCTCGGCGTTGTCGGCGAACTCGCGTGCGATGCGCGTGGCCTGAACGGCAGGCACCGCGGTGATCTCCTCCTGCCACGCGGGGGTTCCCGGGGTCGAGGGGTCATCGTAGCCGGACGGCCACACCCCGGGCAGCCCTTCCCGGCCGACTCCGTACTGCGCCAGGAGCAGGTCGAACACCGTCGTCACCGTGCGACCGGCCACCTGCCGGGTCGGAACCCCCCGCACGACGATCCCCGAGCCGCCCGCGTGCTCGTCTCCGGGTTCGGGGGCGAGGTCGAAGCGGGAGAGGGCGACCTCGGCCGACTCACCCGTCCAGTCGGGCAGGTCGGCGATCGACAGCGGCGGAACCACGTCGCCCAGGTCGAGGTTCCAGCGTCCCTCGTCTTCGGGGGTGAAGCGGTGGCCGAGCGATCCGTTCGGCACGACCGCGTTGCCGGCCTGATCGAGGAGCACGGTCTTGAAGTCGGCACGCGCTGCGTCGGCATCCGTTCCGCCGAGGTCGGAGGCGGTGAGGAACTTGCCGGCCACGAGGCGCTCGCCGTTGCGCTCGAGTGTCACGAGATAGGGAGCGTCGGTGAAGCGGCGCATGTAGTCCTCGAACCGCGGCGTGCGCTTGTGAACGAAGTGCTCGGTGAGGATGACGTGGCCCATCGACAGCGCGAGCGCGGCATCCGTTCCGGGGTGTGGCGCGACCCACTCGTCGGCGAACTTGGTGTTGTCGGTGTAGTCCGGAGAGACGGTCACCACTTTCTGGCCGCGGTAGCGCGCCTCGGCCATGAAGTGCGCATCGGGGGTTCGCGTGACCGGCACGTTGGAGCCCCACATGATGAGGTAACCCGCGTTCCACCAGTCTGCGGACTCGGGCACGTCGGTCTGGTCGCCGAAGACCTGCGGGCTCGCCACCGGCAGGTCGGCGTACCAGTCGTAGAACGACAGGATCGTGCCGCCGAGAAGATTGAGGAACCGGGCGCCGGCACCGTGCGAGACCATCGACATCGCCGGAATCGGCGAGAAGCCGGCGACGCGGTCGGGGCCGTACTGCTTCACCGTGTACACGTGGGCGGCAGCGGCGATCTCGAGCGCCTCGCCCCAGGTCGTCCGAACCAGGCCGCCTTTGCCACGCGCCGACTTGTAGGCGCGTGACGCCTCAGGATCCTCGACGATCGATGCCCACGCGTCCACGGGGTCGGGGTGAGTGGTGCGCGCTGCGCGGTAGAGCTCGGCGAGCGTGTCGCGGATGTACGGGTAGCGCACGCGCGTGGGGGAGTACGTGTACCAGCTGAAGGCGGCTCCTCGCGGGCAGCCGCGGGGCTCGTACTCGGGCGAATCCGGGCCGACCGACGGGTAGTCGGTCTGCTGCGTCTCCCACGTGATGATGCCGTCTTTGACGTACACCTTCCACGAACACGACCCGGTGCAGTTGACACCATGCGTGGAGCGGACGACCTTGTCGTGGGCCCAGCGATCGCGGTAGAAGACATCGCCCCTGCGGCCGCCCTCGAGGAAGAGAGTGCGCAGATCTTCACTCGTCTTGCCCCGACGCAAGAAGCGTCCGAGTGTGAGCAGGCCGTCGGCGAGGGGCCCATCAGTGGCCGGGTGGATCGAGCGGGCATCAGGGGTCATCGAGTCCTCCAGCAAGGCGGTAGGGCCTCAGTATTCGCTTCCTCGCGGTCGGGCATCGAGCCCTTGACCGTATTTAATCGCCACGGGCGCGCGGTGGCAACGGGGCGCGTGGAACTCGACGAATATCCACGGTGGTCACTGGTGACGCGTGCCCACTCTGGGGCTATCTTGAACTCGACGAATGGAGGCGCCATGTCGCAGAGCGTCGCAATCGAGACGGCCGTCGAGTCTGCCCCGGACCTCCGCGGCGGACTCGCCCAGGTCATCCTGGCGACGATCGCCTCTACGGCCGGCTTCTGGGCGTGGATGTCCATCGCGCCGCTTCAGAACATCTACGCCGAGCAGATGGGGCTGGACCAGGTCCAGGTCTCTCTCATGCTCGCCACGCCGGTTCTCGTCGGCGCACTCGGGCGCATCGTCGTGGGGGCGCTGACCGACCGATTCGGCGGGCGCCGGATGTTCACTCTCGTGCTGCTGGCGTCGGTGCCGGCGGTGCTCCTCGTCGCGCTGGCCGGCGCCGTGGGCAACTACTGGCTGCTCATCGGGGCCGGATTCCTCCTGGGTGTGGCCGGCACGATCTTCGCCGTCGGCATCCCGTTCTCGAGCGCGTGGTTCCCCGCGTCGCGGAGGGGTTTCGCCACCGGTGTCTTCGGAATGGGGATGATCGGCACGGCGGTGTCGGCCTTCGTGACGCCGCGTCTTGCCCAATCGATCGGCTTTCTGGCCACGTATCTGGTGATCGCCGGAATACTGGTCGTGGTCGCGATCGTCGTCTGGCTGTTCCTTCGCGAGTCGCCCGCCTGGAAGCCCAGCCACGAGCGGCTCATTCCGAAGGTCACCGGCGCGCTCAAACTCGCCATCACCTGGCAGATGTCGTTCCTCTATGCGATCGTCTTCGGCGGCTTCGTCGCCTTCTCGACCTACCTCCCCAAGTACCTCCTGACGATCTATCCCGACGACGTCGACGCCGTGGGTGCGGGCACGCGGACAGCCCTCTTCGCCGCCGCTGCGGTGATCGCCCGACCGGTCGGCGGTGTCCTCGCCGACCGGTTCGGTCCGAAAGTCATCTCACTCATCTCGCTGGCGGGCATCGTGGCCACCGCCTATGTCGTCGGGCAGCAGCCGCCCGAGGGCGTCTTGACCGGCGTGGTCTTCCTGCTTATGGCCTCGGCGATGGGACTCGGGATGGGCGCGGTCTTCACCTGGGTCGGTCCGTCGACGCCGCCCGACAAAGTGGGCGCCGTCACGGGCGTCGTGGCCGCCGCGGGCGGCCTCGGTGGATACTTCCCCCCACTCGTCATGGGCGCGACCTACAGCGCCGAGACGAACTCGTATGTCCTCGGCCTGTGGTTGCTGGTCCTCGTCGGAGCGGGCGCCATGGTCGTCGCCGGGATGCTGCGCGACGCGCGGGCAGCGAAGGCCACGCCGTCCTGATCCCACGCCCGCGCGGTGCCTCGACCCCGGCTCAGCGTGAGCCCGACGCCCCGTTCAGGCCAAGAGGCTCAGGAGGTCGAGTCGCACCTGCGCGGCGACGGCGATGACGGCGTAGTCGACGACGACGATGAGTGCGAGCCAGGAGCGGATCACCGAGCCGACTCTGCGCGCAGCGGACCCCCAGACGCCCGACTGGAGCGTCCATCCGGCCACGGACCAGAAGAGCGGAATCGTCATAAGCCAGACGATGAGGCACCAGGGGCACAGCGAACCGAACTCGAAGATGCTCCGGTAGGCGAAGACATGGACGAGCAGGTAGCCGCCCAGCACGAACGTGGCGAAGGCACGCCAGTACCACGCATGCATTCCCGCGGGAGAAGCCAGGGCTCCGACCCCGGCGAAGATCGGACCCAGGAAGAGGACCATGCCGAGGATCGCGTTGGTGAAGCCCAGCAGGTTGCCCGCCGGGGCCAAGAGGTTCGGACCGCACGTGATGAACGGGCTGATGTTGCACGAAAGCATCGGCGGTGCGTCGGTGAGCTGACCGATGTACTCGCGGTACAGCAGGAACGACACCGTCCACGACACGACGGCGGTCACGATCCAGAGTATCGCCGTCCCCGTAGCCGGTCGGTACGTCGGCGCGTCTCGGCCGGTCATGGTCATGCTCATGCGCGTACCTTTCTGCGGGTGAATCGCCGCGTGATATCGGCGATCATCGCCGTCGCGGTGAGAGCCCACACAGCCAGGCCCAGCCAGAACCAGTTGGCGCCGACCGCCTCTACGACGGGGAGTCCGTCCGCGCGCCCGAGGTAGATGCTCGCAGTCGCGTACATGCCCATCGGGAAGACGAAGCTCCACAGCGTCGGCTGATATCTCAGCGGCACTCGATGCACACCGTGGCGCCAGACCCCGGCAGCGAGAAGGAGGGGGATGAGCCAGGTCGCGAACGCCCAGAAGATCACCGAGAGCCCTGCGATGAGCTCGCGTGTGACATCGACCATCGGCGCTTCGTCCATCTCGACGATCCGGGCGCCCGCCACCACGGTGATCGCGACGGCTCCCATCGACACCCAATAGGGCGGCTCGAGCTTGCTCGGCTCGATCGGATACAGCACGAGCCGCAGCAGCACCAGCACTGCGCACGCGGCGTAGAGGACCACTCCGACCGACCACGTCACGACCGCGAGGATCGCCAGACCTTGTCGCCATTGCGGGAAAAGCGGCTCGAGCCCCGCCGCCAGCACCGCGACCGACTGGCTTGCCACCACGCCGATGAACCAGGTGCCGTTCGCGCTGTCGAGGATCGGACGCCTCTGATTGCCCAGCACCGCCGTCCACGGGACCACATACCCCAGAACGAGCCAGGCGGTGGTCGCGACGCCCAGGAGCACGGCCGCAGGCGTGACGAGGCCGATTCCCACCAGCATCGCGCCGATCACGTTGGTCGCCGCGACGAAAGTGAAGAACCCGAAGGCCCTGGCGGGATCATGAAGATCGGCGACCATGTGCTGTCGGAAGGCGATGAACCGCCAGAGATTGAGGGCCAGCAGAACGATGTAGAACACGATCGCCAGCCAGAACAGCACTGAGGCCAGCACCCGCTGCCCGATCAGCTGGGCGCCGATCGAGACGATGCCCGTGGCCATGACGCCCGCAAAGTAGCCCGGGGTGAGCTCCGCAGGGCCGATCACACTCGCCTCGGCGACCACGGGCCCGGACATCGCATCGAGACCGCTCATGGAGCCTCCTCGGAACGCTGCTCGTCGAGCACAGGCTAGGGGCCGCAGCGCCTCCGCGCACAGGGCATGACCGTGCATATTCCCGCGCTGCCGCCGCATCGGCGTCCCCGCAGGATGAGCGCGGATGCCGCGGCCTTCACTCTGCTTCGGGGGTGTGTGACGAGGCGATCTTCAGGGCGAGGTGGCAGCGGTGCGGTGTCACCAGCGGCAGGAGCCGGTTGACCTCGAGAGGTCCGCCCGCCTGTTGCAGGACACCACGGATGAGCTCGGCGTGCACATGGCACAGCATCGCCATGCGGTCATCGACGAGATCGTGGAACGCGCACGGCGAGAGGTCGACAGTGAGCGTCTCCTCATCCAGCTGGGGGTCGAGCCCGACGTCGTCGAGGTGCTCGTAGAGGGCATCGAACTGGTGAGCCACCGTCTCGTCGGCGGCGGTGGTCTGCAGCACCACGCTGCGCATCAGGTCGCCGTGGCGCTTGGCCGTCTCGACGCGTTGCGCAGTGACGGGACTCGGTGTGTCGGGACCGGACGGGTCGAAGATGTCGCGGGGCCGTCCGCGCTTACCCCTGTGCTCTGTCCGGCGCACGACGAACCCCTCAGCCTCGAGCACGCGGAGGTGATCACGGAGCGTGTTCTCATGCAGCTCCGTGACCGTGGCGAGATCGGTGAGCGACTGACCGGGGCGGACCAGCAGCTCGTGCATGATGCGCAGGCGAGAGGGCTGCGACAGTCCGCGATAGGCATCGACTCGACGAGTCATCTGTCCATTATCCCCGGGGCCACGCGCCCGCGCACGAGCCGCACTTCGCGATCGATCAGCCCTGCCGGCACGGCGACGTGTGAAATGAGCACGACCGCCTGGTCATCTCCCACCGCCGACAGCAGATCTCTCAGCAGCGCATCGGATGCCGCGGGGTCGACGCCGGCGGTGGGTTCGTCGAGCACGAGCACGGGGAAGCCGCGCAGCAGCGCCCGCGCGAGGGCGATGCGCTGGGCCTGACCGCCCGAGACGAGCGCACCCCGCTCGCCGACGCGGGCATCGAGTCCGCCGCGCGCGCGCACCCAGTCGGCGAGACCGACACGGTCGAGCGCGGCGAGGAGTTCGGCATCCGTCGCGGTGTCCTTCGCGAACAGCAGGTTCTGCCGGATGTCTTCGTCGAAGAGCATGGGCCGCTGCTCGCACAGACCGATCGTGAGGCGCACGTCGTCTCCGGCGAGATCGCGCACCGAGACGCCGCCGATCGTGAACGATCCGTCCACCTCGAGGAAGCGCACGAGCGCGTGCGCGAGGGTCGTCTTGCCGGCGCCGCTCGAACCCACGACGAGCACGCGCTCGCCGGGTCGCACGTCGAGGTCGACGCCGTGGAGCGAGTCGGCATCCGCACCCGGCCACCGCGCCGAGACTCCGCGCAGGCGGATGCCGTCGCCGAGGCGCGGAGCGACGCCGGTGGGCTCGACGGACTCGCGCACCAGTCCGTCGGGGAGCTCGGCCGGCAGCGCATCGGCGATGCGTGTCGCGCTCGCGCGCACCTGCCGCCACGCGGATGCCGCGAGCGGCACCGAACCGAACACTTCGAACACCGCCATCGGCACGAGCACCGCCACGGCGAGCCACGGGCCGCCGACCGTGCCGTCCGCGTGCAGCGGGGCGGTCGCGACGAGCGCGGCGATCGAGGCGATGCCCGCGATGAACGAGATGACCGCTGCCGTGCCCGCCTGCCCGAGAGCCCGACGCACGACGGCGCGGCGCACCGCCGCGTCGGCATCCCGGATGCGGGCGCGGGCGGCTTCTTCCGCGTCGTAGGCGATGAGCACGTCGAGGCTGCCGAGGTGATCGAGTACGGCGTCGGCGAGGGCGGCCCGAAGCGGCGCGATCGCGCGCTCGGCCCGGGCGCCTGCCGCCCAGCCCCACAGTGCCGATGCGAGACCCGCGGCGACGAGGCACGCGAGCAGCGTGAGCGCCGCCGGCCACGACACGAATGCCATGAACACGACCGACAGGAGCGCGACGAGCGCCGAGGCGACGAGCGGCTGCACCACGCGCAGCGGCAGGTTCTGCAGCTCGTCGACATCGTCGACGAGCGCACCGAGGATCGATCCGCGACGAGTGTCGGCGAGGCCGTCGGGGGAGAGCGGGATCAGCCGTCGCACGAGCGCGGATCGGGTGGTGGCGAGCTGACGCAGGGCGGCGTCGTGGCCGCTGAGGCGTTCGAGATAGCGGAACGTCGCGCGCGTGAGTGCGAACAGGCGCACGCCCACGACGGCGGCCGACAAGTACAGCAGCAGCGGCTGCTCGCTGGCCCGGACGATGAGCCAGGCGCTCACCGCGAGGAGGGCCACGGCGGAGGCTTCGGAGACCAGACCCGCCGCCGCCCCTGGCCAGAACCGACGAAGTGGCGGCATCGCCCCCCGCAGCACGTCGGCGGGTGTGGTCGTGGTGCTCATGCCGTCACCTCGCGGGGCTGCAGCTCGACGATCGTGTCGGCGATCTCGCGGGCGCTCGTGCGGTGCGAGATGAGCAGCACGGTCGCCCCGCGGTCGGCGAGCCCGCGCAGATTCGTCCAGAGCGCGGCCTCCGTGACGTGGTCGAGGGCCGAGCTCGGCTCGTCGAGCGCGATCACGTTTGCGCGCCCGATGAGGTGGCGGTAGATCGCACGCGCGACCGACACCCGCTGCGCCTGGCCTCCCGACAGGCCGGCGCCCTGCACGCCGAGCGCGAGCTGCGGGTCGATCTCTGCGGCGGTCGCCAGCTCGAGTGCGGCGGCGATCGACTCGGGCCGGGGTGGGGCATCCCCCAGTGCGACGTTCTGTGCGACGGTGCCTGCGATGAGTCCCGGCTGCTGGCCCGACCACGCGAGCCACGCCGCCGGGGCGAGCCGCGCGACATCGGCGCCGCCGTAGGCCGCGGTGCCGGTGAAGGATGCCGCGCCCCTCAGCGCCGCGAAGAGGCTCGATTTGCCTGCCCCGCTCGGTCCCGTGATGACGGTGACGCTTCCGGGCGGTGCAACGAGCGAGACCGGCGGGAGCCCGATGCCGTCGTGGACCACCGCGAGCTCGCGCACGACCAGGTCGCCCGGCGACAGGTCGGCGTGCTGCTCGGCGCGGGGGGACGAAGGCGCGGTGCGGGCGGCATCCAGCACGGCGAACACGTCGTCGGTCGCCGCGACCCCCTCGGCCGCAGCGTGGAACTGCACGCCGACCTGGCGGAGCGGGAGGTACGCCTCGGGGGCCAGCAGCAGCACGAACAGACCCACCGCGAGCGTGAGCGACCCGTCGAGCAGCCGGAAGCCGATCGAGACGGCGATGATCGCGACCGCGATGCTCGCCAGGAACTCGAGGGCGAACCCCGACACGAATGAGATGCGCAGCACCCGCATCGTCTCGCGGCGGTAATCGTCGGTCACGCGCTCGATGGATGCCGCGGCCCGCCGTTGCCGCCCGAAGACCTTGAGCGTGCTGAGCCCGTGCACGGTGTCGGAGAAGCGCGCCGCGAGATGCTGCAGCGTCTGCCACTGCCGCTTCTGCACCGAGCGCGTCGCGAGGCCGATCAGCACCATGAAGATCGGGATGAGCGGCAGCGTGAGCAGCACGGTCAGCCCGCTGATCCAGTCCTGCCACCACATCACCGCGACGATCACGGGGGTCGCGATGACGGTGAGCACGAGCTGGGGGAGGTAGCGGCCGAAGTAGGCGTCGAGGGCGTCGAGTCCGCGTCCGGCGGTCACGGCGAGCTGCGCCGAGTTGCGGGTCGAGAGCCACCCCGGGCCGAGCCGGCCGACGGCATCGACGAGACCGCTGCGCAATTCGGCCTCCACGCGGGCCGCCGCGCGCGCGGACGCCCACTCACGCAGCCACAGGAGCGCCGCCCGCGCGCCGAACGCCGCCGTCAGCCACGCCAGCGTCTCGCCCAGCTCGCCGATCGGCATCCCGTCGAGCGCTCCGGTGATCGCGCTCGTCAGCAGCCACGCGATCGCGACGATCACCGCGGTCTGCGCGGCACCGATCAGGCCGATCAGGACGAAGAACGAGCGTGACGTGCGGGCGTAGCGCAGAAGGCGCGGATCCACCGGACGCCGGCGCTCACGCGGGGGCACGGGAACCGTCTGAGTCATCACAACGATTCGACCCTATCCCGCCCGCACGCCCCGCCCTCCGGGGCCGTCATCAGTGCGCGGTGAGCGCGGCGGCTTTCTCGATGCGCGACCGCGTCACGCGCTTGCGGAACACCCAGTATGTCCACGCCTGGTACGCGAGCACCAGAGGGAGGAAGATGAGCGCCGCCCACGACATGATCGTCAGCGTGTAGTCGGTCGACGAGGCGTTCTCGATCGTGAGGCTGTTGTTCGCCAGATCGGTCGAGGACGGCATCACGTACGGGAAGAGCGCGAACCACAGCGTCAGGACCGCTGCCACGATCGTCGCGGCGCCGAACCCGAAGGCCCAGCCTTCACGGTCGCGCATGTTGAACACGAGCGACATGATCAGCGCGACCGCGGCGATCGCCGCGCCGGCGATCACGAGCGAGAGGAGCGGGGCACCGCGCCCGGCGGCGATGAAGATCGTCCACACGAGGAACGCCGCGGCCACCACGACCGTCAGCATCCCCGATCGCCGCGCCAGCCGACGGGCGTCCTGGTGCACCTGGCCGTCGGTCTTGAGGGCGACGAAGTAGACGCCGTGCGTGAAGAACAGCAGAAGCGTCGTGAGACCGCCGAGCAGGCCGAACGGGTTCAACAGCGTCAGCAGAGACCCGGTGAACTCGAAGTCGGCGTCGAGCGGAACGCCCTGCACGATGTTCGCGACGGCGACGCCCCACAGCAGAGCGGGGACGGCCGACCCGACGACGATCATCGTGTCGAAGCCCTTCTTCCACTGGAGGCCCTCGCGCTGATGGCGATACTCGAACGACACGCCACGGGCGATCAGCGCGAGCAGGATGAGCAGCAGCGCGAGGTAGAAGCCGCTGAACAGCGTGGCGTACCACTCCGGGAACGCGGCGAACAGGCACGCGCCGGCGACGATGACCCACGTCTCGTTGAGGTCCCACACGGGGCCGATGGTGTTGATGATCTGACGGCGGCCGATGTCGTCCTTGCCGAGGAAGGGCAGTGACATGCCGACACCGAAATCGAAGCCGTCGAGCACGAAGTAGCCGACGAAGAGGAATCCGACGATCCAGAACCAGAGGTAGGCGAGATCCATGTTGTTGTCCTGAGATTCCTAGTAGACCGTCGTGGGGGTGTCTTCGAGCGCGGGCGGCTCGGCGGCCGCGCTGCCCGGCTCGGGCAGCGGATCGGGGCCCTTGTGCGCCGTCTTCAGGATCAGCCCGACTTCGACCACCGCGAGGATCGCGTAGATCAGAGTGAACGAGACCAGTGAGATCAGCACCGTCCAGCCCGGCACGCTCGGCGAGACCCCGTCCTCGGTGAGCATCAGGCTGAACACGATCCAAGGCTGACGACCCATCTCGGTGAACACCCAGCCGACGAGGATCGCGAGCAGGGATGCCGGCCACGCCCAGATCGCGAGACGCCACGCCCAGACGGGCACGTCGCGCTTCGCGCGCTTGCGGGTGAGCCAGAGGCCCACGACCGCGGTCAGGGCGGCGATGCCACCGAGGCCGATCATCCAGCGGAACGACCAGTACGTGACCCACAGGATGGGGGCGAAGTTGCCGTCGACCTGGTCGGCGAACTGGGGGAACATCTCCGTCGCGTACAGCGCGTTGAGGTCGTTGATGCCCTCGACGCAGCCGTCGAACGAGTGCGTCGACAAGAGCGCGAGCAGATACGGCACCCGGATGGAGAACAGCTCGCTCGTGCCGTCGGGGGTGCCGAGGGTGAAGATCGAGAACGACGCGTCCGCCCCGCAGGCGCTGTCGAACATGGCCTCGGCGGCGGCCATCTTCATGGGCTGAGTCGCCACCATCACCAGGCTCAGCTGGTCGCCCGACAGGGCGACACCGGCGAACGCCACGATCATCCCCCAGAGGCCGTAGCGCAGCGAAGAGCGCATCATCTCGATGTTCTGCTTGCGCACGAGGTGCCAGGCGGAGATCGAGATGATGACCCCCGCGGTCATCATGAAGGCCGCGAAGAGCGTGTGCGGGAGGGCTGCCAGCGCGACCGGATTCGTCAGTACCGCAAGGAAGTCGGTCATCTCGGCGCGGCTGCCGTCTTCGGCCATGCGGAAGCCGACCGGGTTCTGCATGAAGGCGTTCGCGGCGAGGATGAAGTACGCGGAGAACCAGGCGCCGATCGTGGCGATCCAGATGCTGGCGAGGTGCAGCCCCTTCGGCAGTTTGTCCCACCCGAAGATCCACAGCCCGATGAACGTGGCCTCGAAGAAGAAGGCCATGAGTCCCTCGAACGCCAGCGGGGCGCCGAAGACGTCGCCGACGAACCGGGAGTACGACGACCAGTTCATGCCGAACTGGAACTCCTGCACGATTCCGGTGACGACGCCCATCGCGAAGTTGATCAGGAAGATCTTGCCGAAGAAGCGCGTGAGGTGGAGCCACTTGAGCTTGCCGGTGCGGAACCACGCCGTCTGGAAGATCGCGACGGTGAGCGCCATTCCGAGCGTGAGCGGCACGAACAGGAAGTGGTAGAGCGTCGTCAGTCCGAACTGCCATCGGGCGAGCAACAGCGGATCGAGCAGGTCCATGGGTTCCCCTTCACCCCCGCGTCATTCCGGGTGACACGGTGTCCTTCGTCACGGTACACAGAACCCGTTCGCCGGGGCGATGTCGGAACCGTGCAAAATACCTCGACGTCGAACGACCCGCCGTGGTCACGCCGGAGTCGGTCACGCCCGAGTCGGTCACGCCCGGGCCAGTTCGACGATGCAGTCCGTGGGGCAGGCCGACGAGCGGATGCCGGTCGCCTGGAGCGGGCCGCCTGCCTGCGCGAGCACGGCCTGCATCAGGCCGAGGTGCACCGCGCACATTCTCTCGCGGTGGTCCGCCTGCGACGCGGCGTGCGGGCACGGCGACAGGTCGATCGTCAGCCCGCGCTCGTCGACGCCGGGATCGAAGCCCGATTCCGAAAGGTGGTCGACGATCGCATCGAGCTGATGGGTGGCGGCCACCCCGAGCTCGGCCGTCGACGTGCCGGTCCAGGGCATGATGCGGCGCATCACGTCGCCGCGGTCCGCCGCCTGGGCCGCTTTGCGTCGTGCGATCGGGCTCGTGGCGCCACCGCGACCGGTTGCGGCCGAATAGAGAATGCGGGGCCGGCCTCGGCGGGTGCGGCGCTCCACGGTGCGCAGGGCGAAGCCGCCGTCGATCAGACGCTGCAGGTGCTCGCGCACGGTGTTGGGGTGGAGTCCGGTCGCTTCGGCGATCTCGGCGATCGTCCGCTCAGGACGGGCCTGGAGGAGCGCGAGGATCTCGACACGTGAGTAGCTCGAGATCGCGCTGTATGCGGTGGGGGGCATCGACATGCGCCCCATTTTTCACGGCCCGTCGGGCGCCTCTCAGGGTCGAAGGTCCCACCGCGTGCGGACGGGCCTCTGCGGGGTGTGCAATCCGATCCTCCTCCGGCCGCGAACAAAGTGCGCAGGGGGAGACCCCTCGGATGCGGAGGACCACGATGGCGCACGAGGCCACCCCGGCGAGCACGCCCGTGATGACGAAGAGACGCGGCCGCGCGCTCTTCTGGCTCTGGGCGGCACTCGCGGGCGTCGTCAGCGCCGCGGTCTTCCTCGCGACCGCGGAACTCGTCGCACTCCTCGTCGCGCGCGAGGGGAGTCCGATCCTCGCGGTCGGCGGATTCGTGATCGACATCGTGCCGCAGCCCTTCAAGGAGTTCGCGATCGCGACGTTCGGCGAATACGACAAGATCGCGCTGCTCGTGGGACTCGGGCTCGCGGTCGTGGTCGCCTCCGCGATCGCGGGGGTGCTCGAGTACCTGCGTCCGCCGCTCGGCGTGATCGCGCTCGTGATCGCGGGCGGACTGTCCGTTGCGGCGATCGTGACGCGCGCCGGAGCCTCTCCGCTCGCCTGGGTTCCGCCGCTCGCCGGGACGATCGCGGGATGCCTTCTGCTGTGGTTCCTCGTTAGGCGACTGCGCGGATGGTCGGCGGGCACGGCTGAGGCGCAACCCGGCGAGGTCGCCGAGAAGCCTACGGAGCGGCCGACGGTGCACGACAAGAGCGCGCCGCGGGCGGCATCCCTCGATCGCCGCATGTTCCTGCGCGTGACCGCGATCGCCGGCGCGACCGCGGTGCTGGTGGGCGTCGGGGCGCGCACCCTCATCAACGCGACGGCGTCGTCGATCACCGCCGTGCGGAAGGCGCTGAACCTTCCGGCGCCGAGATCGACCGTCACCATCCCGGCGGGTGCCGAACTCGATGTCCCCGGCATCTCCCCGCTCATCACTCCGAACGCGGACTTCTACCGCGTCGACACCGCGCTGACCGTCCCGTCGGTCGACCCTGCGGCGTGGCGCCTCGTGATCGACGGGATGGTCGACCAGCGGGTCGAGCTGACGTTCGACGACCTGGTCGGCATGGGGCTGGACGAATTCGCGGTCACGCTGACGTGCGTCTCGAATGAGGTCGGTGGAGAGCTCGTCGGCAATGCCATCTGGCTCGGTGTGCCGCTCCGTGACGTGCTCGCCCTCGCCGGACCGAACCCGGGTGCCGACATGGTCCTCTCGCGCAGCGTGGACGGCTTCACCGCGAGCACGCCGTTGGAATCGCTCACCGACGACGGGCTCGACGCGATCCTCGCGGTCGGCATGAACGGCGAGCCCCTCCCGCTCGAACACGGATTCCCCGTGCGGATGGTGGTCCCCGGCCTCTACGGCTACGTCTCGGCGACGAAGTGGCTCACCGAGTTGAAGGTCACGACGTTCGACGCGGACGAGGCGTACTGGACGCCGCGCGGGTACAGCGCGAAGGCGCCGATCAAGTTCTCGTCGCGGGTCGACACGCCGCGCACCGGCGAGGCGGTCGCCGCCGGCCGCACGCCCATCGCCGGCGTCGCGTGGGCGCAGACCGTCGGAATCGACCGCGTCGAGGTCAACATCGACGACGGCGAGTGGCAGGCGGCGACCCTCTCGACGCCCATCAACGACGACACCTGGGTGCAGTGGTTCCTCGATTGGGACGCAACCCCCGGAACCCATTACGTCGCGGTGCGCGCCGTGAACAAGAACGGCGACGTCCAGATCGAGGAGCGCGCGCCGATCGCCCCCGACGGCTCGAGCGGGTGGCAGAGGACTCTCATCCGCGTGACGTGACACGAAGCGGGCCCCGTGTCAAGCGCCTCCTGTGCGCTGAGTCGCCGTGCCACAGTGAAGCCGATGGAGCGACTTCGGCTCTCCGGACCTGCCCGATCCGGAGACGTACTCGGCGGACGCTATCGGCTCGAAGAGCTGATCGGCGAAGGCGGAATGGGGTCTGTCTGGCGTGCCGCCGACACCGCTCTGGGGCGTACCGCGGCGGTGAAGGTCTTCTGGTCCGGCACGGCCGACGACAGCGACGTCGCACGCCGCGAGTCCGAGAAGAAGCTGCTCGCCGCGGTGAGTCATCCGTCCCTGGTCACACTCTTCGACGCCCATCTGTCGCACGACGGCCTCAGCTATCTCGTGATGGAGTACATCGACGGGGGAACGCTGTCCTCGCTGATCGCGAACGGGCCGGTGGCGCCTCGGGATGCCGCGTCCCTCGCGACCGACCTGGGTGAGGCGCTCCACGTCGTCCACGAGGCGGGCATCATCCACCGCGACGTCAAGCCCGCCAACATCCTCCTGCGGCCTCCGCTCACCGAGGACCACACCTTCCGGGCGGTGTTGGCGGACTTCGGCATCGCCTACGTCGTCGATGCGACGCGCGTGACCACACCCGGCATGGCGATCGGAACGGCGGCCTACATCTCGCCGGAGCAGGTGCGCGGCCACGCCCCCACCCCGGCATCCGACATCTACAGCCTGGGGCTCGTGCTCCTCGAAGCACTGTCGGGGACACGCGCGTTCTCGGCGCAGACGCCCGTCGAGGCCATTTCGGTCCGCCTCACCGCGGCACCGCAGATTCCAGGGGACTGGGGGTACGGCTGGCGGTCGCTGCTCAGTGCCATGACCGCGCTCGATCCCGATGCTCGGCCGACCGCGCTCGAGGTGGCCCGGCGCGGACGCGAACTCGACAGCCCCGAGAGCGACGCGGCCGAAACCAGCCCGGTGCCGCTCGCGGCGGCCGATGCCCCGGAGCACACGAAGCTGCTGATCGCCCCCGCGCCGCTCGCGACTGCCTCAGCAGGCACGGCCCTCGAAAGGGTGACGGGGGAGACGAGCCCGGAGGGCGAGGAGACCGCCCTCTTCGCACAGCCCGGCGGCGGCATCCCCGCGGGCCGCCGCGCGGCGCGCCCGCGCCGGGAAGCCGCCACGCGTCGTCGGCGTCGCGGCATGGTCGCCGGTGCGGTCGCGGGTGCCGCGGCAATCGCCGTCGCGCTCGCCGTGTGGGGCGGCGTGGCCGCATCGTCGGCGCCCGCCCAGGCGCCGCAGGTCGAAGTCACCGATCCCGCGGAGCCGCAGCCGCTGCTCACCGTGGAGCCGGCGGTGGACCCGACGTCCGAGCCTGCGGACACCGAACCCACAGTGACCGAGCCTGCCGTGACCGACCCCGTCGTCACGGATCCCGGGACATCCGGCGGCACGGCGCCCGGCACCGGCCCCGCGAGCGACAACAGCGGTCCGGGCAACAACAACGGCAGCGGCCCCGACGACAACAGCGGCAACGGCAGCGGCGGCGGCAAGGGCGGCGGCAACGGCAAGAGCGGGTGAATCGCCCGCTTTCAGGTCGGCGTGGAACAGTGGGATCGATGACTGATCAGCGAATCGCCGGGCCCGCTCAGCCGGGCGACGTCCTGGACGGACGCTACCGGCTCGTCGAACGCATCGGCGAGGGCGGCATGGGCGCGGTGTGGAAGGCGTCCGACGACGCGCTGGGTCGCACCGTCGCCGTGAAGGTCTTCGCGGCCGGGACGGCGCGGGAGGACGACGCGGTCCGGCGGGATTCGGAGAAGCGCCTCCTCGCGACCCTGAACCATCCGTCCCTCGTGACGCTCTTCGACGCGCACCTCGAGGACGAGGCACGTCCCTATCTGGTGATGGAGTACATCGACGGCGGCACGCTCGCCGAGCTCATCTCGGCCGGGCCCATCAGCCGCAGAGACGCCGCCTCGCTGGCGGCCGATCTCGGTGAGGGGCTCCACGTCGTGCACGGCGCGGGCATCGTGCACCGCGACATCAAGCCGGCCAACATCCTCCTTCGGCCCCCGCTGACGGCGGGGCACACGTTCCGCGCCGTGCTGGCCGATTTCGGCATCGCCTACCTGCTGGATGCCGCTCGCGTCACGGCCCCCGGCACCGCGATCGGCACGGCCGCCTACATCTCGCCCGAGCAGGTGCGGGGTCTCGCGCCCACGACCGCATCCGACATCTACAGCCTGGGCCTGGTCCTGCTCGAAGCGCTCACAGGGCGGTCCGCGTTTCCGCATCAGACGCCGGTCGAGGCGATCTCCGTGCGCCTCACGACCCCGCCGGAGATCCCCGGTGACTGGGGCGCCGGGTGGCAGTCGCTGTTGCGCGCGATGACCGAGATCGATCCCGAGCGGCGCCCGACGGCGCTCGAGGTGTCGGTGCGCGGCGGAGAGCTCGACCGGGCGGGCGACGACTCGGACGCCACCCGGGTCATCACGTCGGGGGGCGACGCCACCCGCGTCGTCGCCGCCACCGCCCCGAGCGTTCCGGGCACCGCTCCGACGAAGCTCCTCGCGCCCCCGACGTCCGCTGCGACGACCGTGCTGCCTCCCGTTCCGCCGGTACCGCAGCCCGTCGAGGTCGGCGAGGTGGCGCCACCCGCTGCTCGCCCGAGCGCGATGAGGCGGCCGCGGAGATCCGTGCTCATCGGGGCATCGGCGCTGCTCGCCGCCGCCGTGGTCGTCGGTCTGACGGTGTGGGCAGGCGCTTCCGCGACGCCCGAGCCGGCGCCCGCGCTGCCCGCCCTCGAACAGCCCCTCGACTCGAGCCTGCAGAACCTGCTGGACCAGGTGACACCATGAGGCGCCGCATCCACGCATTCGCGCTCACCGTTGCACTGCTCACCGGTGTGCTCGCGGGCTGCGCGCCGGCGGCCACGGACCTGAAGAGCGAGACCTCCGCTCAGATGCAGGCCGTGGTCGTGTCGGTGGCGGAATCGGCGGCAGCCGGCGATCCGGTGACGGCGCTTCAGCGGCTCGACGAGCTCCAGCAGCGACTCGATGCGGCTGTGGCTGCCGGTGACGTCAGCGCCGAGCGTGCGGTCGCGATCCAGGACGCCATCGACGCGGTGCGCGCCGATCTCCAGCCGGCTCCCGAACCGACGGTCGCGCCGACTCCCGAGCCCACCGTCGACGAATCCGTGGATGATGCACCCTCCGACGACAAGGGCAAGGACGACGACGAGAAGCCTGGCAAGGGCGACGAGAAGAAGCCCGGCAAGAAGGACGACTGACGCGTCGCGCCGTCGCTACTTCGACGGCGCCGTAGCCACCCCGGCGGCCGGAGCAGTCGGCAGGATCCGGAACTCCGGCACCTGCGACACCAGCAGCCAGGCCGGCAGCACGACGATGCACAGCACCGGCAGCAGTTCGATGTCGCCGGGGATCGCCACCGCGACGAAGAGCGCGAGCCAGCCGTCCCGGGCCACGACGAGCACGATGCCGAGGACGGCGCACGCGACGACCAGGCTCATGTTCAGGGAGGGGAACAGCGCGCTCACCAGCAGCCCCAGCGCCACGCCGATGAACGCGGCAGGGAAGACCCGGCCGCCGCGGAAGAGCGCGGAGGCCGCCACGAGCAGGGCGACGATCTTGATGCCCGCGATCACCGCGAGCTGCCCGGCGTCGTACTGACTCGGATCCTGCAGCAGCTCGCCCATCTGGTTGAGCCCCTTGAACATCGTGATGGGACCGCCGATGAACCCGAGGATCCCGAGGACGAGTCCGCCGACCGTCGTGATGATGATCGGCTGCCGCAGGGCGTGGAACGTGCGGTAGGCGAGCGGGAAGAGGTACAGCGCGATCAGCCCGACCAGCGTCACCGCGCACGCGACGGCCGCGCCGATCAGGATGTCGAACGCCTGCGGAGGCCCGTACGCGGGCATGTCGAACGCGAACGGCGGCGCGCCCAGGAGGTGCATCGTGATGGATGCCGCTCCCGCCGCCGCGAGCGGCAGGAAGAGCTTGTCCCACAGTGACCCGCCGGCGCGCACCGCGGCGACGAGCCCGGTGAAGACGAGGGCGGCGGCCACCGGGGTGCCGAACAGCGCGCCGATCGTCGCGGACGCCGCGAGGAGGGTCGAGATCTGCGGTGTGACCGCCGGGAGCAGACGCGCGAAGACCGCGACCATGATCGCCGTGTTGATCGCGATGATCGGGTTCTCAGGTCCGAGGCTCACACCGCCGGCCAGCCCGAGGAGCGTCACGAGCGCGAGCCCGGGGAGCGTCTTCAGCGGGAGCGGCGGCGCGACCAGCTCGGTCGTGGCCGAGTCCGCCCCACCGTGCCCGGGGAGGACCTGCAGCGCGAGGCCCACCGCGAACCCCGTGACGGTCAGCACGAGGATGATCCACCACCCGTTCGGGTCCACGCCCAGAGCCGCGGGGGCGGCATCCCAGATCACGTTCGACAGTGCATCGGCGGCGCGGTCGAGCGTCCAGAGGATCAGGGCGGAGACGATGCCGACGAGCAGAGCGGGCACGGCGAGCAGCAGCAGCCGTCGCGGCGTGACGTTCGGGTCGGTTTCGGTGGGCGCGAGGGTCATGAGCGGAAAGTACCACCTGCGACCCGCCGCGCCGAGGGCGAATCGGCGGGTGCGCTCAGGCCCAGACGCCCGCTGAGCCCAGCATCTTCTCCGGAGTGATGCGGATCACGACGCGTTTCGGGTTCGGGCGCGGCTGCCGGTAGCGCCGGGCGTACAGCTCGACGGCCAGCGCGACGGCGTCGGGCTCGCGTTCGATCTCGCCGCGTCCGGCGATGCTCAGCCACTGCGGACCCGCCACCTGGCCGACGGTCGCCCGCGGATCGCGCTCGATGTTGCGCACCTTCTGGCTGCCGTCGCTCGTGATGATGCGCACCACCCCGTCGACGAACGTGAACCCGACGGCCACGACATGGATGCCGCCGTCGCGGGCGACGGTCGAGAGGGTGGCCAGGTGGTAGTCGCTCAAGAGGCGACGGCCGTCGTCGGTGGGCAGGAGCACGGGCATCCCTCCATCATGGCGGGATCCGCGTGCACCGGCGCCGATTACGCTGGAGGGATGAAGGTCACGGCCTCCTCTGACTGGCGCGACGACATCCCCTTCGAGACCCCGACCCTCGTGGCCGATCTCGTTCCCGGCGAGCCCGCACGATGCTCGGGATGCACCGCGGACGCGGCGCCGCACCCGCGAACCGAGCTGTGGGCGGTCAAGCACCGGCATCCCCGGCATCACGCCGGGTACGTGCGTTTCTACTGCCTCGCGCACCGCCCGGAACCTCGTCGCGAGCCGGTGGAGCAGTCGCGGCCCGCCGCCCGGAGCCGCTCCGCGACGCGTCCTGAGCGGACCACGACCCCGCGCCGTCCCGCGGTGACGGATGCCGCTCCCCGGGCGATGTGCCCGGACTGCTTCGTCGAGGTCTCTGCCGCGGGCGTGTGCGGGATGTGCGGGCAGCAGGTCGCCTGAGCTTCTCGACGACGCACTGCCCGGTCATACCCCAGGGGGGTACCCTGGATTCATGATCCCGATGAAGAGGCGCCCGGCCGCGACCGCGGCTGCTTCGCTGACCCTCCTGCTCGCACTCACCGGCTGCACCGCCGCCACTCCCTCCGGAATGCCGGGCATGGACCACGGGGGCGGCATGTCGACGCCGTCCGTCAGTGTCCAGGGCGAGGTCAGTGCCGCCGACCTCATGTTCACGATGATGATGGTCCCGCACCACGCGCAGGCGATCGAGATGAGCGACCTCGTCCTCGTGAAGGAGGACATCGATCCGGCCGTCCGCGAGCTCGCCCAGCAGATCAAGGACGCACAGGCGCCCGAGATCGAGCTCATGGAGAGCTGGCTCGAGGAGTGGGGCATGCCGTCCTCCGGCGGAATGGACGCGGATGCCATGGGCGGCATGGAGGGGATGGGCCACGGCGACGGCATGATGTCGCAGGAGGACATGGATGCGCTCGCCGCCGCGCAGGGTGATGAGGCGTCGCGCCTGTACCTCGAGCAGATGATCGTGCACCACGAGGGGGCGATCGAGATGGCCCAGGACGTGATCGACGACGGGTCCGATCCGGACGTCCGGGCGCTCGCTGAAAGCATCATCACCTCGCAGACCGCGGAGATCGCCACGATGCGGGAGCTTCTCGCTCGGCTGTGATGGAATACCCCATGGGGGTATGTCGTTGATGTGAAATGACGACAAACGAAGGTCGTCCGGAACACGGAGGACAGAGTCATGACCGATCCGCACGCAGGACACACGATGGTCTCCCACGACGCCGGTCATGGTGCCGGCCACGGTACTGACCACCGCGCCGCTCACGGCGGTCACCAGGGGCATCAAGGTGGACACCACGGCGCCGACCACGTCGCGCGGTTCCGCCGGCTCTTCTGGATCAACCTCCTTCTGGCCGTTCCGGTCGTGGGGTTCTCGAGCATGTTCGCGATGCTCATCGGCTACCCGCTGCCGGACTTCCCGGGCGTCCGCCTGATCTCGCCGATCCTCGGGACGGTGGTGTACTTCTGGGGCGGCTGGCCGTTCCTCACCGGCGCGGTGGACGATATCCGCTCCCGGCGCCCGGGGATGATGCTGCTCATCGGGCTCGCGATCACCGTCGCGTTCGTCGCCTCGTGGGGCGCGAGTCTCGGCCTCCTGCACCACGAGCTGGAGTTCTGGTGGGAGCTGGCGCTGCTGATCGTCATCATGCTCCTCGGCCACTGGCTGGAGATGCGCTCCCTCGCACAGACGACCTCCGCGCTCGACTCCCTCGCCGCGCTTCTGCCCGACGAGGCCGAGCGCGTCGACGGCGACCGGATCGAAGCCGTGCCGCCGTCCGCCCTTCGGGTGGGAGACGTCGTCGTGGTCCGTCCGGGCGGAGGCGTTCCGGCCGACGGCCGCATCATCGACGGGCGCGCCCACCTCGACGAGTCCATGGTCACGGGCGAGTCCCGCCCCGTCGCGCGGGGAATCGGCGAGACGGTCACCGCCGGCACGGTGGCGACGGACTCCGGTCTGCGGGTCGAAGTGACCGCGACGGGTGATGACACCATGCTCGCCGGCATCCAGCGGCTCGTCCTGGAGGCGCAGAACTCCTCGTCGCGCGCGCAGCGCCTGGCCGATCGGGCCGCCGGGTGGCTCTTCTGGTTTGCGCTCGTCGCGGCTGCGATCACGGCGGTCGTCTGGACCGCGCTGGGCGACCCCGACGCCGCCGTCATCCGCACGATCACGGTCCTCGTGATCGCGTGCCCCCACGCACTCGGGCTCGCGATCCCCCTCGTGGTGTCGATCGCGACCGAGCGCGCCGCCCGCGGCGGGGTCCTCGTGAAGGACAGGCTGGCGCTCGAGAGCATGCGCACGATCGATGCGGTGCTGTTCGACAAGACCGGCACCCTCACGAAGGGCGAGCCGACCGTCATCGACATCGACGACGTCGGAACCGTGGATGCCGATGCGGTGCTCGCGCTGGCGGCGGCGGCCGAGCGCGACAGCGAGCACCCGCTCGCACGGGCGATCGTCCGCGCCGCACACGATCGCGGTCTCGTCGTGCCCGCCGCGTCGGAGTTCACGTCCTCGCCGGCCGTCGGCGTCGCGGCGACCGTCGACGGCAGCCGCGTCGAGGTGGGTGGGCCTCGCCTGCTCGACGAGCGGCGGGTGAGCGAGGTCGCCGCCGCGGACCGGTGGCGGGCCGACGGCGCGATCATCCTGCACGTCCTCCGCGACGGCGTCGTCATCGGCGGCCTCGCGCTCGGCGACGAGGTCCGTGCCGAATCGCGGCAGGCCGTCGACGCGCTCCACCGGCTCGGCATCCAGGTCGTGATGATCACCGGCGACGCGGAGGCCGTCGCGCGATCGGTGGGGCGTGATCTGGGCGTCGACCGCGTCTTCGCCGGCGTGCGTCCGGAGGACAAAGCCGCGAAGGTCGCCGAGCTGCAGTGCGAGGGCCGAAAGGTGGCGATGGTCGGCGACGGCGTCAATGACGCTCCCGCTCTCGCCCAGGCCGACGTCGGCATCGCGATCGGTGCCGGGACCGATGTCGCGATCGCATCGGCCGGGGTCATCCTCGCGAGCGATGACCCGCGCTCCGTGCTGTCGGTGATCGAGCTGTCACGGGCGAGCTACCGCAAGATGGCGCAGAACCTGTGGTGGGCCGCCGGCTACAACCTCATCTCGGTGCCCCTCGCGGCGGGGGTTCTCGCGCCCTTCGGGTTCGTGCTGCCGATGTCGGTCGGCGCGATCCTCATGTCGCTGTCGACGATCGTCGTCGCCCTGAACGCCCAGCTCCTGCGCCGGCTCGACCTGCGCCCCGAGAGCAGCGCGGCCGCGGTTCTCGCGCGTTGAGCGACGGCGTACCCTGACAGCGTGCGACTGACCTCCCTCCGCAATCCCGGTGTGCAGGCCGCTCTCGTGGCGGCGCTGCTCTTCGGGGCGGGGACGCCGGTCGCGAAGCTGCTGCTCGTCGACGCCGGCCCGTGGATGCTCGCGGGTCTGCTGTACCTCGGCTCCGGGGTCGGTCTCGGCCTGTACCGCCTGATCCGCCGCCCGCCGCGCGTCCGACTGGCGCGGCGCGACGTGCTCCCCCTCGCGGGTGCCGTGTTCTTCGGCGGACTCGTCGGGCCGGTGCTCCTCATGTTCGGACTGCTCGGGATGCCGGCGTCCGGTGCGTCCCTGCTGCTCAACGCGGAGGGGGTCGCGACCGCGCTCCTGGCGTGGTTCGTGTTCCGCGAGAACGTCGATCGTCGCGTCGCGCTGGGGATGGCGGCGATCGTCGCGGGGGCGGTCGTCCTCTCCTGGCCCGGGCAGGCGGACTTCGCCGGCCTGTGGCCGTCGCTGGCGATCCTCGGAGCATGTCTCGCATGGGGCGTCGACAACAACCTCACCCGCATGGTCGCGCTGCACGACGCGACGTGGCTCGCGGCGGTCAAGGGGCTCGTCGCGGGACCGGTCAACCTCGCGATCGCCTTCCTGCTGGGCGCCGCCCTCCCGCCGCTCGCGAACGTCGGCGCCGCCATGCTCACCGGACTGCTCGCGTACGGCGTCAGTCTCGTGCTCTTCATCGTCGCGCTCCGCCACGTCGGCACCGCGCGCGCGGGCGCCTACTTCTCGATCGCCCCGTTCTTCGGCGCGCTCCTGGCGATCGCGCTGGGGGATCCCCTCACGATTCCGCTCCTCGCAGCCGGTGCGCTCATGGCGCTCGGGGTCTGGCTGCACCTCACCGAGCGGCATTCGCACGTGCACACGCACCCGGCGCTCGAACACGATCACTGGCACACGCACCCCGATCCCCACCACGAGCACGAGCACGCCGAGCCCGTCCCGGCCGGCACGCGCCATCGGCATCCGCACGCGCACGCCGAGCTGACGCACACGCACGAGCATTACCCCGACAGCCACCATCGGCACGCGCACGACGCGTGAGCGTCGGACTCGACTCCGGTCGTGGCGATGTCGTATCGGCGGCTCCTCACGCAGACCGGTAGATCTCGACGCTCTCTTCGCGGACACGTGCGGCGAGTACGAGCGCGATGATCCCGAGCCCGAGCGTCCGCGCGAGGAAGCCGAGGGCACCGAGGGCGATCGCCGCCTCCGCGAGTCCGGAGTCTCCCGTCGCCCCGGCCGAGGCGAACATCAGCTGCGGGATCACACCGGACGCGACGCAGACGCCGAGTGCCCACATCGGCGCCCACCGCCACGGCGCCGGAACGGTCCCGGCCCTCGCGATCTGCACCGCCGCGACCAGTCCTGCCGCCAGCGAGACCACGATGTCGACCAGGAACACCGCGGTCAGCACGCTCTCCGCAGCCCGGTACGCCTCGAGACCGGCGTCGAAGGTGTCGGCATCCATCGTCGGCAGGAACGGCTGAGCGACACGCACGGCCACCGGCCACAGAGCCACGACCAGGAGCGCCGAGACGCCCAGCGGGCGCCGATCGACCACACTCGCCGGGCGCGACAGCCCGAACGCGAACAGCAGCACGGCGGCGGCGAACAGCACGTCGAGTGCGAGCGCGAGAACCGTCGTGCCGGGGGCCGCGTACTGCAGCATCCCGATCACCGCGCACACCACCAGCCCGCCGCCGCCGATCATCCAGGTCAGGCGCACCGCTCGCATTGTGCGACCCTACCGGCCGGCGGTAGCGCCGGGGCACCATCGGGGAGCGCGGCCCCGGTGGCAGGGAGCTGCGGAGGGCTCAGCCGGCGCTGACGCCGTGCGTCGCGTTGAACTCCCGGATGTTCTTGGACGTCCGGGCGACGCCGCGCGCTCCCACCACCGCGAAGAAAAGACCGATCGCAGCCATCATGATGACGCCGAGGATGTTCGCGTCGGGGTGCGGGAACAGCATCATCACCGCGATCACCAGGAAGTAGATCCCGAACCCGAGCGAGGCGAAGGCCATGCCGCGTCCATTGCGGGCGGCTCGTTCGTCCTTGTCCAGCGAGGGGGCGATGTGGGAGGAGGCGTCGACTGTGGTCATGCTCCGATTTTGCCATCATTCGCGCGCGTCGTCGGGTGGGTGAGACTTCCCGGCGCTCCGAGGCTCTCCTCGACATCGGAGGACCTTCGACCCGACTCCTGCGGAACGCGGCGAGGAGGATGGAACGTGGCATGAGATTCCTCGAAGACGCACCACGATTCCTGTTCTTCACCGGCAAAGGCGGTGTCGGCAAGACATCCGTCGCGTGCGCCGCGGCGGTGGCTCTCGCGACCCCCGACCGCCGCGTGCTCCTCGTGAGCACCGACCCCGCGTCCAACCTCGGTCAGGTGTTCGGCATCGCGATCGGCGACCGGGTCACCCAGATCGCCGCGGTGCCAGGTCTGGCCGCCTTGGAGATCGATCCCGAGCAGGCGGCGGATGCCTATCGTGAGCGCATCATCGCACCCGTGCGCGGGGTGTTGCCCGATGTGGAGATCGCCGGGATCGTCGAGGGGCTCTCCGGCTCGTGCACGACCGAGATCGCGTCCTTCGACGAGTTCACCCGGCTTCTGACGGACGAGGCCGTGTACGGACAGTACGCGCACGTGATCTTCGACACAGCCCCCACCGGCCACACCATCCGACTGCTGCAGCTGCCGGGCTCATGGACGGAGTTCCTCTCGACCGGCGGTGACGCGTCGTGTCTCGGCCCGCTCGCAGGACTCGACAAGCACCGGGCGACATACGCCGCCGCCGTCGACGCGCTCACCGACCCGGCCCGCACCAGGCTGATCCTCGTCGCACGCCCGCAGGTCTCCGCACTCAAGGAGATCGACCGCACCTTCTCCGAGCTGTCGGCCATCGGCATCGCCGGAGGATTCGTGGTGATCAACGGCATCCTTCCCGAGGCCGCGGGCGACGAGCCCCTCGCGCAAGCCGTGCGTTCACGAGAGGCGAGTGCGATGTCGGCTCTGCCGCCGGCGATCGCCGCGTTGCCGCGTGACGAGCTCGAGCTCACGACAGGGAACGTCGTCGGCCTCGAGGCGCTCCGCGCATTCTTCCGACCCGACTCCGCGGGTATCGCCGACCGCGCCGACGCCGCTCTTTCGGGTCTGCCGGACGCGCCGTTGGTCGCGCTCGTCGACGAGATCGAGCGTGACGGACACGGACTGGTGATGTGCATGGGCAAGGGCGGGGTCGGCAAGACGACGATCGCCGCCGCGCTCGCGCTGGCTCTGACTCAGCGCGGCCACGAGGTGCTTCTGACCACGACGGATCCCGCTGCTCACCTCACCGACACGCTGGGTGGAGCGGTCGAGGGCCTGACCGTCACGCGGATCGATCCGGACAGCGCACTCGAGCAGTACCGCGCGCACGTCATGGCGACGAAAGGGAAGGATCTCGACGCACCGGGCCGCGCCGCCCTCGCGGAGGACTTGATGTCCCCGTGCACCGCAGAGGTCGCCGTCTTCCAGCAGTTCTCCCGCGCGGTGCACGACTCCCGACGGAAGTTCGTCGTGATGGACACGGCGCCGACCGGGCATACGCTCCTCCTCCTCGACACCGCCGGGTCCTACCATCGTGAGATCGCACGCCAGATGGGATCCGCCGGCATGGCGTTCTCCACGCCCCTGATGCGGCTGCAAGACCGGTCACAGACGAAGGTCGTCCTCGTCACGCTCGCGGAGACGACGCCGGTCCTCGAAGCAGCCGGCCTCCAGGCCGACCTGGAGCGCGCCGGCATCCACCCCTGGGCCTGGGTGGTGAACGACTCCCTCGCCGCCGCGCGACCTCGGTCGGCGTTCCTGCGCGCGCGTGCGAGCAACGAGGTGCCCCTGATCGCGCGTGTCCAGCACATGGCACAACGGGTCGCTATCGTCCCCCTGCTCGCGGAAGAGCCGGTCGGTGTCTCACGGCTCTCCGCATTGGCAGGCGTCGCGGGGAAGTGAGGGCCTCACCCGCCGGATGCCGCAGGCGCGGTGGCCGTGACGGGGGAGGCGACCGGGAAGAGGCCGCGAACCAGGGCCCACGCGATCGCAGCTCCGACGAGCTGGGCGCCGATGAACGGCAGAACGGACGTGGGGGCGATGCCGGCGAAAGTGTCGCTGAAGGCGCGCCCGATCGTGATCGCGGGGTTGGCGAAGCTCGTCGACGAGGTGAAGAAATACGCCGCGCCGATGTACGCGCCGACGGTGGGCGCGGCGAGGTGTGACCGCCCCGTGCGGACGAGGGCGAAGATCACCAGCAGCAGCCCTGCCGTCGCGACGACTTCGGCGAGGAGGTGCGGCCACGTCGCCCGGTCGGTCGTGCTCCACGCGATCGCGGGCGCGCCGAACATCAGGTTCGCGAGAATTGCGCCGGCGATGCACCCGAAGACCTGCGCCGGGATGTAGGCCGCGGTGATCGCCCAGCCCTTGCGGTGCAGCAGGGCGTCGACCAGCGACACCGCGGGGTTGAAGTGCGCTCCGGACACCGTTTGGAAGATCAGGATCAGCACGGCGAGGCCGAGCGCGGTGGCGAACGCGTTCTCGAACAGCGCGAGACCGGCATCCGACGGCGAAAGCGTCTGCGCGGCGATGCCGGAGCCGACGACGACCGCCGCGAGGAGCGCGCTGCCGAGGAACTCCCCGGCCAGAGCGCGGGTGGTGTCGAGGCTCACAGTACTCAGAGGGCTCACGAGGCGACGAGCAGCTGCGAGACGCGGTCCAGCGCGCCCGGTACCAGCCGGAAGTACGCCCACGTGCCGCGCTTGCTGCGCGTGAGGAAGCCGGCCGCGGTCAAGACCTTCAGGTGATGCGACACCGTGGGCTGGCTGAGACCGACCGGCTCGATCAGATCGCAGACGCACGCTTCGGAGTCCGCGGATGCCGCGACGATGGACAGCAGGCGCAGGCGCGTGGGATCGGCGAGTGCCTTCATCGTCGTCGCGAGCTGCTCCGCCTCTTCTGCGGAGAGCGGCTCGCGCTGAAGCGGAGTACAGCATGCGCCGGCGGTGACTTCCGTCACTTCGAGCATCGTGGTCATACATCGACAATAGTCGATATTGACAGGTATCGATAGACCGCGCAGGATGAGGTATCGATGTTCATCGATATAGCGAGGAGGATGCCGTGACCCTGCTTGACCTGACGCCCCGTGTGACGGAGGACGATCGTCTGAAGACCCTTCCGGTCGCCGTGATCGGTGCCGGCCCGATCGGTCTGGCCGCTGCCGCGCACCTGCTCGAACGCGGCATCGAGGTCGTGATCTTCGAGGCGGGCGATGAGCCCGCAGCCAGCGTCCGCGCATGGGGTCACACCCGCCTGTTCTCACCGTGGAAGCACCTAGTCGACCCTGCGTCGCGTCGACTGCTCGAGCGTCAGGGGTGGCAGCTGCCCGATCCGGAACGGGCTCCGACCGGTGCCGAGCTCGTCGAGAAGTACATCGAGCCGCTGGCAGCGCTCGAGTCCATCGCCTCACGCCTGCGCACCGGGGTCGAAGTGCTCGGCGTCACCCGTGAGGGAATGGACCGGACCCGCACCCGGGCGCGCTTCGCGACACCGTTCTCGTTGCGCGTCCGAACCGCGGAGGGAGTGGTCGAAGACGTCGCCGCCCGCGCCGTGATCGACGCGTCCGGAACCTACCGCTCGCCCAATCCACTTTCTTCGGGCGGCCTCGATCTGCTCGGGATGGCGGAGATCGCCGATCGCGTCACCCCTGCTCTGCCGGACGTCATCGGGCGGGACCGTGCTTTCTTCGCGGGCCGGCACACGACGGTCGTCGGGGCAGGGCACTCCGCGGCGAACACCCTGCTCGGCTTGGTCGAGCTCGCGCGACAGGAGTCCGGCACGGAAGTGACCTGGCTGATCCGCAACGCGCAGGCCGTGCGGGTCTCGTCGTCGGCGGAGGACGAGCTCGCCGACCGGGCTCGCCTCGGGAGCCGCGTCGACCAGGCGGCCGCCGAAGGAACGATCACCGTCCTGGACGGCTTCGAGATCATCCGCGCCCAGCGGCGCGGCGACGACGTCGAACTCGTCGGACACCGCCGCGGCGAGGTCGTCAGGCACGTCACGGACATCGTCGTGAACGCGACCGGCTTCCGTCCGGATCTGCGCATGCTGCGCGAGATCCGCCTCGAGCTCGACGACATCGTCGAGGCGCCCAAACGGCTCGCTCCGCTGATCGACCCGAACGTGCACTCCTGTGGCACGGTCGAGCCGCACGGCTTCCGCGAGCTCACCCACCCGGAGAAGGGCTTCTTCATCGTCGGAATGAAGTCGTATGGGCGCGCCCCCACCTTCCTCCTCGCCACCGGATACGAGCAGGTCCGGTCCGTGGCAGCCTGGCTGGCCGGCGACACGGCGGCCGCGTCGAACGTGGAGCTCGTGCTGCCCGCGACCGGGGTGTGCTCCACCGACGCCGTCGGCGGGAGTGGTTGCTGCTCGTGACGGCGGTTCGAAGCACGCCGACGATCCGCAGCATGATGGCGGCGGACTGGCCGGCCGTGGAGGAGATCTATCGGCAGGGCATCCAGGAGGGAGAAGCGACCTTCGAGACCCGGACGCCGACCTGGGAGGTCTTCGACGACGGCAAACTCGGCGCGCCGCGCCTGGTCATCGTCGACGACGCAGGGCGGGTGCTCGGCTGGGCGGCCGCCTCCGCCGTCTCGGCACGACCCGTCTATCGAGGAGTGATCGAACACTCGGTCTACGTCCATCGCGATGCGCGCGGGCGAGGATTCGGGCGACGTCTGCTCGCGGCGTTCATCGAGGCATCCGATGCGGAAGGCTTCTGGACGATCCAGTCCAGCGTGTTCCCTGAGAACACCGCGAGTCTGCGTGTCCATCAGGCGGAAGGATTCCGCATCGTCGGCATCCGTGAACGCATCGCCCGTTCGTCCCTGGGTGCGCACGCCGGACAATGGCGCGACACCGTGCTGATCGAACGCCGCAGCGAGGTGAACGGGGCCGACTGAGTCCCGAGGCGCAGCGCGCCTCGGGACATAGACTGCGGTCTATGAATGCAGGGGCGGACCGCCACGAGCTGACGGCTCTCGGCGACCCCACCCGCGCGCGGATCGTGCGCCTGATCCGCGATTCGCCCGACGGGCGGGCCCTCGTCGGGCGTCTTGCGGACGCGCTCGGCCTGCGGCAGCCGACCGTCAGTCACCACATGAAGGCCCTCGCGGCCGACGGCATCGTGGTGCGGCATCCCGAGGGGCGCGTCGTCTGGTACTCCCTCGACCCCCGCCAGGCGGCACGTGTCGATGCACTGCTCGGAGGCGACGCCACCCGGTCGGCGAGCGAGCCGGATCTGCCGCGCATCGTCCGCGACCTCGCCGAGCGATACCGCGGCACCTTCAGTCCTGAGACCGTCGAGCGGTACGTGACCGAGAGTCAGGAGCTCCTCTCGCGGGGTGGTCCTGCGTCGCTCCTCGGGTCGCGGATCGCGGCGTTCGCCACTGTCCGCCTCGACGCGCTCGCGCGGTCTGAGGCGCCGCATCACGCCGTTCCCGAGGTTCTGTTCGTCTGCGTGCAGAATGCCGGGCGGTCGCAACTGGCGGCCGGCATCCTGCGCCAGCTCGCCGGTGATCGCGTGATCGTGCGCACCGCCGGTTCTGCGCCCGCCGACGCCGTGCGGGCGACGATCGTGAGCGCGTTGGATGAGATCGGGGTGCCCCTCGGTGGCGAGTTCCCGAAGCCCCTCACCGACGAGGCCGTCCGCGCCGCCGACGTGGTAGTGACGATGGGATGCGGCGACGCATGCCCCGTCTACCCGGGTCGGCGTTACCTCGACTGGGATCTCGAGGACCCCGTGGGGAAGTCCCCGGACGTCATCCGCGGGATCCGCGACGACATCGAGGGGCGCGTGCGGGCGCTCCTCGCAGAGGTCCTCGTGGGCTGATTGTTCACCCACGTGTAACCGCAGATCAATAGATCGTGATCTATGCTTTCAGTGAAGAAAGCGAGACACCATGACCGACAAGCCCACCGTCCTCTTCGTCTGCGTTCACAACGCCGGACGCTCCCAGATGGCCGCCGGATTCCTCCGCGAGCTCGGCGGCGGCGAGATCGACGTCCTCTCGGCCGGGTCTGCGCCGAAGGATCAGATCAACCCCGTCGCGATCGAGGCGATGGCCGAGGAGGGCATCGACATCGCCGACAACACACCGAAGGTGCTGACGGTCGATGCGGTCAAGGAATCCGACGTCGTCATCACGATGGGATGCGGCGACGTGTGCCCGATCTTCCCCGGGAAGCGCTATGAGGACTGGGAGCTCGACGACCCGGCCGGCCAGGGCATCGAGGCCGTGCGCCCGATCCGCGACGAGATCCGCCGTCGCGTGGCGTCGCTGGTCGACGACCTGCTGCCGGAACGGGTCAGCGCATGACAGCCGCGAGGGGGCAGGACGCGCTGCTGTCCGCGGACTCCGTGCTCCACCGGGCGGCGGAGCGTCTCGCGTCGCAGTTCGCCGGGATGGTGAGCGAGGAGACCGTCGAGCGGGTCGTCTTCGAGTCCTACACCGCCCTCGCGCGCAGTGCTTCGGTTTCGACCCACCTGCCGTCGCTCGCCGAGAAGTTCGCCCGCGATCGGCTCACGGCGCTCGCGCAGTCCCGCGGCCACATCGCGAAGCCCGTTCCAGAAGTGCTGTATGTCTGCGTCCAGAACTCGGGGCGCTCCCAGATGGCGGCCGCGCTCACGCGCCACCTCGCCGGCGGTCGTGTGCACGTGCGCTCCGCCGGCTCCCGGCCGGGCGAGGGCATCCTCCCGTCCGTCGTGAAGGTGCTCGCCGAACTCGGCATCGAGGTCTCGGACGAGTTCCCCAAGCCCCTCACGGATGACGTCGTCCGCGCCGCGGACGCGGTCGTCACGATGGGATGCGGCGATGCGTGCCCTCTCTACCCGGGCAAGCGGTATCTCGATTGGGATCTGGCCGACCCTGCCGACCTCACTCTCGAGGGGGTGCGCGCTGTCCGCGACGACGTGCGCGCACGCGTCGAAGAGCTCCTCGCCGAACTGGCGCCGGCCGTACGGGCGTAGGCCTGCGCGTCACGAGCGGGGCGGAATCAGAGAGCGGAGGATAGGGTGTCTGGGTTCACGACATAGGCGACACCTCGCGGTCTTGTCCGCCACCTCTCCACTAGCAGCCGCGCGCGGAACTCCCCAACGTCTCTCTGATCAGCAAATTTCGTTGACAACGCACGAAACACCTGGTCCAAGGCGTAGTTGACGGGACCCGGGCTCCGGACCGTTCGCCGGGCACACGGCCGGTCGCCGCGCCGATCCGACCCCGGAAAACGCGAAAAGTCGCGGCACAGGATGTCTTCTATGTCGCGACTCATCACAAGAGCGGAGGATAGGGGATTCGAACCCCTGAGAGCTTTCACTCAACACGCTTTCC